>CALKWU010000018.1 GCA_938004015.1 uncultured Oceanobacillus sp. | reverse complement strand
AGCAAGCGGAGCTGATCCTCGCCGTCTATGTAATGAGGTGCCAAGTTGTCCGTCAAACGTCCATAAATGTATAACAGGTCTTTCAACTTGTTCTCCAGCGTCACTTCTGCCGGTTCTTTATGTACAAACTTTTCCATTTGATCAATCTGTTGCTGTAAAACTTCCGGAGTGATTTGATAGCGTTTGAACTCCGCAATCATCCGTTCCAAGTTTTCAAGAAACCCTTGTTTTTCCACCGATTTTTGGAACGTATGCCACTTGCCGTTCCTTTCTTCGACGATTTTTCGAAGCATCATTTGGATGCCGATCGAGCTGATGAATTGTCTCGTCGCTCCACCGGTTTCTTGCAGCACACGCCAAGCAAGCCTTGAAAAACTCGACACTTGGGCACGGATGCTTCCGTCGATTTCTTCTCCATCGAACAATGCCCGTTCTTGTTGGAAAGTCATTTGATCTGGAACAATATAAAAAATCGACGCTCCATTTGCGCTTTCGATTAGTTTTCTTCTGATTTCTTCTATGACGATCCGGCTTTTTCCTGTACCCGAACGTCCCGTGATAAAACGGACTCCCATCGCAGCATCCTCCTTGTCTCTCTCAAATCGACCTGATTTAAAAAGGCTTATATCTCTATTTTACCAGAGATATAAGCCCTCTCCTACCGTTTTTGACTGTAACTTTTCGGATATGTCTTTTTCATCACTTTCCGTTGCAACCTTGCTTCCAAATATTTCCCAATGAACCAAAACAACCCGATACCAATGATCACAACGATCGTTTTCAACGGGTTTTTCGCAAATTCCATCAAGCTTGAACCGACATAGGCGATGGAAAAAATCATGACGGTCTTTCCAAGCAACACGGCCAAAATGAACTGTTGGGAACTCACTTTGGAAAAAGCAGCAACGACATTGATGATCGCTGATGGAGAAAAAGGAAAGCAGAGCAAGATAAAAAGCGGACCAAATCCATGCCGTTCCACCCAACTGGTCACACGGGAAACTTGTTTGTTTCCCAAGATTTTCCGTTCGACCCACGGAATTTTCGCTATTCGTCTCACAAGGAAAAATACGACGATGGCCCCGGCGCAAGCACCGATCCAGGAATAAAAAAAACCTTTCAAAAGCCCGTAAGCCGCCGCATTCGTCAAAACGAACACAATGAGCGGGAGGAAGGGCAAGAACGCTTCAATAAACGGCAATAAAATCCCCGGCAATGGACCTAACCCTTCGTATTGATCCAAAAGCTGCAAAATGAATTCATCGAGCTCTCCGTCATTCAATTTCGTTTTCCAATTTTGGAACGTGATCGTGTAGTATAGGTACATTTCCATTCAATTCTCCTCAACATGTGACAGACCTTCTCCTAGTTTAAGTATCCCACGAAAATTTCGCAAGCAAACGATAGAAATTAATTGCCGCTTTCTTTTCCACTTATTTTATAGTATTTTTTTCAATTTTGAAGTATAATAAATATACGAACATAGGTTCTGGTAAAGGAGAATTGACGATGCGTTTTTTGACGGAAGAGGAATATTCGATCGCATCACGCTTTTTGTTCCTTTCCATGGCGATCGTCGTCATCAGACAAGATATCCAACATGTGGAAAATGGACCTTTCAAAATCAAAACGCCTTATCTTACACTTTTAAAGAAAATGGAAGCTTTAGCATTGGATGAACGAAGGAAATTACGGGTGGAAATGAAGAAGCAAACGATCGAGGTGATCTCGTTGAACAAGAATGATTCCTTCTCCTCTTTCCTGTTTCTATGCCAAGGCAGGGAAGAAAAGCGCAATTTCTTCAACCCTTCCATCCGCAAAAAAGTGGAAGCAATCATCCAAGAGTTTCTGTTTACCGCCCTTTCAGCACTGGATAAAACTGTGCAACAATCATAAGGTTTCACTCCGCTTTGAAAATGAGCTCGTCAATCGGTTCAATGGCAAGTTCTTTTCTCAAGGATTGCATGCGGCTGTCCAGCAAGTATCGGAACTGGGCAGTCCGTTGGATTTGATTGACGACGGAACCGTAAGAAGCATTCAAAGTGATTTTTTTCCCATTTTTGAATAGAATCTCCGCCCTGTTATCTTCCAGACGATTCACTTTTTCAATATGGGAATGGGCGATCCATGAACATTTCGGACTCCAAGGGGAAAAAGTGGGAAAAAAATACATTCCGCTGATCGGGTCGATGGAAATAGGCACTTTGTTGTTGAGACCGCTTATGCTTCGGGTTCCTTCTTGTCTGCCTTTGAGACTGCTTCCGAAGAACATGCAGGCGGCATCGATGATTTTACTAGGGGGTTGGTGACTGATGTACTCCGCCGACTCTTCCAGAATGTAACTGATTGGGTTGCCGTATTCGTCACGGCTCGCAATGACAGCCATCGTCAAAGGATTGATTTCATGGAAAGCTGTAAATAGTTCTTTTTCCATATTGGATCTTCCTTTCTTCCAGGAAAAGAAAGCGGCTTCATCTCATATCATAACAAATACCCAGGAAAAAAGAAAGGGAAAATAGCGAATTTTAAGAAAAATATAATAGAAAGTAAATAAACCTTGAAAACGATAGTCGAAATGTCATTATTTGAAAGTGGTTCTTAAATCGACTCGAATTGCACTTTATTTAAATAAGCGAGTAATCCAAATGGAAGAAAAGTCTTATATTTCATCAGAAGTATGATAAGCAATTTTAAAAAAACAACCTCATCCTGAATAGGACAAGGTTGCGATAAGAATATGATGCATTTCCGGAGCGGAAGTTGTGCGCTCTAATTGTTTTATTCGCTAGCTGTTTTGTTCCAGTCTCCTGCTTATTGTTTAATAAAGCAAATTGATGAAGTCTTCTTTGGAAATTTTGCCTAAATAATGGGATACAGGGAAATCTTCCAATGCTTCCTCGATGGCTTTGCGATCATGGCGCAGTCCAATCAATTTGTTTTCCAAATCTTCAATATCACCGATTCCGAAGAAATCCCCATAAATTTTACAATCTTCAATGATGCCTTTCTTCACATTCAAACGGACATCGACAAGACCTGCCGGGAATTTATAGGTTTCCTGGATGTTGAACGCTGGAGATTTTCCATAGTTCCACTCCCACTTCTGATATCGATTGCGGGAGATTTCATGGATATTTTCCCAATCTTCCTCTGTCAACACATATTGAGGAACATCTTTCACATCATCCACATCAAAGACATGTTTCAAAATCATCTCTTTGAATTCGTCAATCGTCAATTTTTCCTCGAGGAATTCGTTGATGTTTGCCACACGGCTTCTTACCGATTTGATCCCTTTCGATTCGATTTTGATTTTTTTCGGTTTCAATGCTTTTGTCAGCTCATCGATTTTTGAATTGAGCATGAGCGTCCCATGGCTGAACATCCGTCCGTTTTTCGCAAACATCGCATTTCCAGAAATTTTCCGGCCGTGGACTGCGATGTCGTTCCGTCCTTGCAATTCTGCAGGGACTCCCTTTTTATTCAAGGCATCGACGATCGGCTGGGTGAACTTCTTGAAGTTTTGGAAGCTTTCCCCATCGTCTTTCGTGATGAAACTGAAATTCAAGTTTTCTTCATCGTGGTATACCGCTCCACCACCGGAGAGCCTGCGGACGACTTTTATATTGTTCTTCTCTACATAATCTGTATTGATTTCTTCAATCGTGTTCTGGTTTCTCCCGATGATGATGGATGGAGAGTTTACATAGAACAGGAGATAGGTGTCTTTTTCACCGAAGTTTTCCAAAATGTATTCTTCAATGGCCAAGTTGATCATCGGATCTGTGATTCCTTTATTGTCGATAAATTTCATTCTTTGTCCTCCTCCAAATAAACTATCATATTTAGTTTAAATTAAAAATTATCGTAAAGCAATTAATACCGAGTGAAAATGTATGATTAACATTCCACCACAGGAAGTTATGGAAGCGGTTTTCAATGTAACAATATTGTTATGAAAAAATGTTATAAAACAATATTGACAAAACAATTCCTGTTGTAATACAATGGAATCACAGGAACTATTATAGAACAGATGAGGAGGACTAGGCATGCAAGGATTAGTTGAGTTTTTCAAAAATCTGCCGAAGAAAAAATGTCACAGATGCGGTCATGATATTATCGAGAAAGCTGATTGTTACAGCAATGTTTGTGATGACTGCGATCATCCGGCAAGATAATCCCCAAGTTGCTGTTTGTTGATGAGAATTGTTTCACTCTACCATTTTTTGTCTGTAGTATAACACCATATTTCTCCTTACTGGCAGCTACGATTTGGTAGCTGTCCTTTTTTTGTTGTTTTAATTGTTAATGAGCATAACAAT
>CALKWU010000017.1 GCA_938004015.1 uncultured Oceanobacillus sp. | reverse complement strand
CGGTTTTTTCCAAAACATCGTCAAAACGAAACAGACGACAATGACAACCGCACTGAAATAAAATGGATAATCGATATTCACATCATATAATACGCCACCCAACACCGGCCCGAACACGTTGGCGAGGGAAGTGAAGAATGAGTTCATGCCGCCGACGAAGCCTTGCTCATCCCCGGCAATTTTCGATAAGTAATTCGTGACAGCCGGACGGATCATATCAAAACCGATAAAGACAGTGAACGTCACCGCCATGACTGTCCAATACGTATTGGCGACGGTCATCATATAGACGAGAATGGCAGAAAGGACGAGCGACCAGCGGATGATGTTGATTTCACCCATCCAACGGGTCAACGGATCAAAGAGTACGACTTGGAAAATCGCTCCAATGATGGCTCCACCCGTAATTGCGATGGCGATATCGCTAGGAGTGAATCCATGCTTGTGGTCCGTATACAAGCTGAAGAAAGAATCAAAAGCGGCTAGGCCGAACGTCGAGATCAATATGACGATAAAGGCAATGAAAAACATCGGCATAAAAATTTTTCTCAACCCGCTTTTACCGATTTGCTCGGAAACAGCTGGTACATCTGTCGATTGTGTTTTCGGCTCATGCAATGTCATGATGGATGTGATGGCGACAATCAACCCACAGGCAGCGGCGGAAAAAAACGGGACACGGGTGCCGATTTCGGCGAGGACCCCCCCGATTCCCGGGCCGATGATGAAGCCGGTGCTGATTGTGGCAGACATATAGCCAAGTGCTTTTGGCCGGGTTTTCAATGTCGTAATGTCGGCAATGAATGCAGTCACCGCCGGCATAATGAATGCTCCACTAATTCCACCTAAAATACGGGACGCGAATAGGACTTCCACGGTTTTTCCGATTCCAAATAAAAATTCGGAAAAACTGAAGATAAAGAGACCGATGACAATCATCCGTTTTCGACCATATTTATCGACAGCTTTTCCTGCAAAAGGAGAGAAAATTAATTGAGCGAATGCAAAAGCGGCAGTCAAGTTGCCGACGACCGTACCGCTGATGTTCAGTTCATTCATAATCGTCGGAAATACCGGGATGACAAGTCCTATGCCGAGAAAGACGAAAAATATATTTATAAGTAAAACCGCCAAGGTCCATTTTTTCTTTTTCATTTTTTTTATCTCCTTAACGGAAAGATTTTCAATACTAAGCATAAAAATTTTACTCCTTTTCCATAGGAGTTGCAAGAATTATTATTGGGACAAAATGGGACAGTCCCTATTTGTCCCAAAGTGCGATTGTTAGTGTGTCTGTCCCTTAAAAACATCATCCATTATGGCTTGATTTTTACCAAGTCATCGGTCAACACAAAGAGATGACATAAAAATCCCCCTAAAGTAGTTTTGCTTTTTTAAGTGTCTACTTTAGGGGGATCATATCACTTTTCGGAAACCTTTTAATTATTGCCCTGCCACGTCACGTTTTGTAAAGAATAACCAGGCAGTCACCATGAAAATGATGTAATAGACGATTAAAACACTAACGGAAAAGCCAAGTGTCATCCCTTCAATCATTGGAGTATTCCCGTTGAAGTATTGGCTTAAATCGGTGTTGGCGAATAAAATGTACTTCGCCCAATCCCGTTCTATGAAGAAATAGACGATTTGATTCCCGGCAAACATGAGGAAAATCGCCAAGCCGATTGCCAGGGCACTGTTCCTGAACATTGACGAAATCATGAAAGCGAATGTCGCCATCATGAGTAAATTGATTAGGCTGAACCCGTAATCTGTGAAAATTTCACCGATGACGGAAACATATTCCAGCCCGGATGCTTTTTGCAGAACGATATGTGGATTCATACCGTCAAAGCCGATTAGGATGACGCCGACAATCCATGAAAACAAGAGGACAAAAAGGAACGTCAAAAAAGAGAAAACGAGGATCGAACTATATTTGGCCGCTAAAATCTTTGTCCGGGTCATCGGACGAATGAGTAAGAGTTTGATTGTTCCCCAACGGAATTCGTTGGCAATGATTCCTGCCGCCACGATGATCGTGAACAAGCTGACGAGGGAAAGCAACATCTGATTATCCATGACGAATTGCCATGCTCCGTAATTTGCCGGCATGATGTCATTTTCCAAATAATAATTATTTGTTTCCACATATATCATTGTAAACTCTGCCATCTCGGGATATTGTTCCATTTCCTGCAGATAATGTGCGTTCTCAGTTTCCAATGTTTCTCTCCACGTATCTTCTTCATAAGTCATATAGTCTCCATAGCTCTTGACGATGACGCCGACTCCTATGATAATGATCGCCAGTAAAATATACATGGCCCAAGTCGATTTCAAACGGTAGATTTTCATCAACTCATTTTGCATCAATTTCAAAAAATTAACCAATGACATTCTCCCCAATCAAATCGAAAAATTTGTCTTCAAGGGTTGTTTTATTGACGCCCACTTCATAAATGAGCACTTTTTGTTCGACAAGTTCAGAAATCAAAGCAGGAATCTGTTCTTTTTCCAATTGAAGGGTGATTCGCCCATCAGCTTGGACAGCCGCTGTTTTTGCTTTGATGATTTCAAATGCCTTTTCGACAGGTGCCGCTTCAATTTCCACTTGCAATAATTTTTCTTTTGTCGGCTCGTTTTCCTTGACCGATTGGATGGCGACAAGTTCTCCGTTTTTGATGATTCCGATCCGGTCACACATGAGTTCAATCTCCGATAATAAATGACTGGAGATGATGACGGCGACATTTTGTTCCTCAGCAAGCTTGCGGATGTATTGTCTGATTTCCCTGATGCCGGCGGGATCCAGACCATTCGTGGGCTCGTCCAAAATGAGTATGGACGGTTTATGCAGAAGAGCTTGGGCGATCCCAAGTCGTTGCCGCATTCCAAGTGAATAGCGGCCGACTTTTTCGTTCAGCACTTTTTCCAACCCGACAAGTTTGACGACTTCATCAATCCGCTCTGGCGTGATGCCGGGGGTCATTCTTGCAAAAAGTTTCAAGTTTTGGGCTCCCGTCAAAAACGGATAAAGTTCTGGGTTTTCCACAATGGCACCGACTTCACGAATCGCTTCTTTATAGTCGGATTGAATGCTTTTTCCAAGGATTTTCACATCGCCTTCCGTCAGTTTCATTAAACCGACCATCATGCGGATAGTCGTCGTTTTTCCCGCACCATTCGGTCCGATGAGTCCGAAAACTTCGCCCTTATTGATGGAAAATGTCAAGCCTTTAATAATCTCTTTATTGCCGATTTTTTTATGCACATTGTCCAATTCCATCGCAACTTCTGACATATATGTTCCTCCTTCACCGTTCTACTCTATGTACGGAAACAGAGGATGAATGGTTCCAAAATTTGAAAATATAGTAGAAAAACACTAAAAACGGAGCTGGACTACGATGCCCAGCTCCGTTTACGATCGGGTTCATTCCCAAATGTCTTTGGATAAGTCCACGATATATTGTAATTTTTGCCATTGTTCTTCTTCGGTCAGTTTGTTGCCGTGGTGGGTGGAAGCAAAGCCGCATTGCGGGCTTAAGGCGAGTTGCTCCAACGGCACATATGTCGAAGCCTCTTCTATTTTCTTTTTGATTTTGTCCTTATCTTCCAATTCACCGAATTTCGAGGTGACGGCACCGATGACAACTTGTGGACCGCCCTTTGGCACATGTTTCAACGGCTCAAAAGTACCTGAACGTTCATCGTCATATTCCAAGAAAAAGCCATCGACTTTTTCTTTGGCGAAAAGGAGCGGGGCGATATCCGCATAACTTCCTTGAAATGCCCAGCTTGACTGGTAATTTCCACGACAAAGGTGGGTCGTGATGATCAAATCATCCGGTCGATCTTCTATGACACGGTTGACGACGCTCACAGCAAGTTCAATCAAATCTGTTTTCGAGTATTTACTTTCGACTAATTTGAATTCAGGCGAAGAAAGTCCGGCAATATAGACATCATCCAACTGCAAATAGCGGACACCTGCATCATAAAAGGCTTTGATCGCATCCCGGTAAGCTTCTACAACATCATCCGCATATTCTTCCAAGGTCGGATAAATTTCCGGGTTGCGGATGCCGACTTCAAACAATTGGTTCGGACTTGGAATCGTTTGTTTCGGGATAGCCCGATCACCGACGATTTCTTTGAATTCGATGAAGTCTTTGATGAACGGATGCTCTTTATTGAAAGAAATTTTTCCTGTATTGCGGATATGATAGCGATCCGTTTCCAAGTCTGCGAATTGATAACCTTTTTCCGGCACATATCCTTCAATTCCATTTAAGTGTTCCAGGAAATCAAAATGCCACCAACTACGACGGAACTCACCATCGGTCACGGCTTTCAGCCCGATTTCAATTTGTTTATCGACAACGCGTTTGATTTCTTCGGTTTCGATATCCCGCAATTCTGATGCGGATATTCTTCCTTCTTTAAAATCATTTCTCGCTTCATGCAACCTGTCCGGGCGCAATAAACTGCCGACATGGTCTGCTTTAAATGGAGCTTT
>CALKWU010000016.1 GCA_938004015.1 uncultured Oceanobacillus sp. | reverse complement strand
ACAAGAGATTTCCGTTGATGGAACAACCACCTGGTATATCCGGGTGGTTTTTTTATGTGAAAATCCGTCCGCTCTTGCATGGAAAGGTATTGGCTGAGCATATTAAAACAGAGGTGATTCGATGCGCTGGATGCTTTTTTCATGTATAATCACTCTGTTTTCTTTTTTATGGATTAGTGTGTCAATGGCAAGTCCCGCCAAAGATAAGCTATTTCTGCAGAAAGAAGAATTCGTTGCATATTCTTTGACCGGTTGGGAAGATGGATTTGTCGATTGGATAAAACTTCAGCAACTGTTGGAAGAGCTGGAAAACGAAACGTACCAGGCTCCGAAAAATGCAACGTTAGGGAAAAACCGAAACATTATAGCTGATTCTCCAGGATATATATTGGACCGGAAAAGTTTTACCACTTCATTTCTAATTGCCTATTACGAAGGAAAAGATAGCACGATTGAAATACCGAAAAAAATGGTGCACGCCCGTTTGAATGGACAGATGCTTGAAGAAATCATGCAGAAAAAGTTAGGTGCTTACACGACGTATTACAATCCGACCAACGAAGAACGCGCGACGAATATTGCGTTATCAGCCGAAGCAATCCACGGCGCGGTCGTTTTTCCAGGCGAAATCTTTTCCTTCAATGAAACGGTCGGGGAACGGACGGAAGACAAAGGATACAAAAGAGCTCCCGTCATCGTACAAGGTGAATTAGCCGAAGATATCGGCGGAGGCATTTGTCAAGTGTCATCGACTTTGTTCAATGCCGTCGATTTGCACGGGATTGAAATGGTGGAACGATTCACCCATAGTCGGAGTGTTCCTTATGTACCTCCGGGCAGAGATGCGACCGTCAGTTGGTGGGGGCCGGACTTTTCTTTCAAAAATTTGTACAATGAACCGATTGTGCTTGTGGCGCAAGCGGAAAATGGTATCCTTACAATAGAAATCTTTTCCTCTGAAACGGTGGAACATTTTCGTACAGAACAATAAAGCAGCACGT
The DNA here is from genome assembly GCA_938004015.1 of uncultured Oceanobacillus sp. Lineage (GTDB taxonomy): Bacteria > Bacillota > Bacilli > Bacillales > Amphibacillaceae > Oceanobacillus. The sequence continues at coordinate 53,034 of CALKWU010000016.1, read as the reverse complement.
TCCTTTAAGGAAAATGCTGCTTTGTCAAATTAATCTTCTTTATGCAATTCCAATTCAAAGTGGATTTTCACTTCATCGGATACGAGAACACCGCCAGTTTCTACTGCTGCGTTCCATGTCAATCCGAATTCTTTACGGCTGATTTCAGTTTTTCCACTGAAACCTGCTACAGTTGCGCCGCTCATCGGATCTTTGCTTTGTCCTTCAAAGGTCACATCCAATGTCACTGGTTTCGTATGGCCATTGATCGTCAAATCGCCAGTGACATCGTACTCGCTATCGCCTTTCTTTTTGATGTCTGTTGCTTTGAATGTCAAGTTCGGATATTTTTCAACGTTGAAAAAGTCTTCTGAGCGTAAATGATTATCCCGATCTTCATTACGTGTATTGACACTTGCGGCATCGATCGTCACTTCGATTGTCGCATCGGTCAAATCTTCCACGTCCGCTTCGATGACTGCATCGAATTTGTCGAATGTCCCTTTCGCTTTGGAAATCATCATATGTTTTACTGTAAAACCTACTTCACTATGTGCCAAGTCGACTTTCCATTTTGTTTTTGCCAATGTAAATCCCTCCATTATGTTTTACGTTACTTACTTTACGTCACCTAGTATAAAATAATAAATTGGTGATGTCAAGTGTTCTTAATTAAAAATGAATCAATTAAAGGTATTTTGATTTGTATGCCAATTAGTAGATGTTTACCACTCAATCCGACAATCGAAACACCGATGGAGTAACTTAAACATGAAATATGCCGAAAGATTCGTTATAATGAATAGAAAATTGATTCATTGGAGGAGATGTCATGCAACAATATCAACCAATATGGGATTTGGATTCGCTTTTCCCAGGTGGAAGTACATCCGAGGAATTCCGTGCCTATTTGGAAGTCGTCAAAACAGGCATCGATGAATTGGAAGAAAAATTGGTTGATTTGAATGTCACAGGAAAAAATTCGGAAGAGAAATTATTCGAGTTTACAAATGCGTTGGAACAGACGATGTTACGTTTTCGTGAAGCATCAGCTTTCATCAGCTGTTTAAGTGCACAAGATGTGACGGATGAACATGCAGATGCGTTAGTTGCTGAACGCAGTGCTTTATCCGCATCCATGAGTGGCGTCATGACGAGCTTTTCTCATAAACTGTCGACGATTTCCGATGAAGATTGGGAAGAGTTGATGAAAGGTGAAAAACTGCAAGAAATTGATTTTGTGCTTTCAGAATACCGCTCTAAAGCGAAACTATTATTGCCATTGGAACAAGAAACATTGATCAATGATTTGGCAGTTGATGGATACCATGCATGGAACCAAATGTATTCGACGATCGTCGGAAACATGACCGTCGAGCTGGAAGAAGATGGAGAAGTGAATACGTATTCCGTTGGACAAGCTGCGAACAAATTGAGTTCACCCGACCGGAAGATGAGAAAGCAAGCTTATGAAAAAATGAAAGAAGCTTGGAAAGAAAATTCCCAGTTATTTGCGCAGACGCTCAACCATTTGGCAGGATTCCGCTTGGAAACGTATAAACACCGAAAATGGGAAAGTGTCTTGGATGAACCGTTGAACATCAACCGGATGAAGAAAGAAACGCTGGATGCGATGTGGACGGCGATTTCAAACAATAAGCAGCCCTTTGTCGACTATTTGAATAAAAAAGCCGACCTGTTAGGATTGGAAAAACTAGCTGCATATGACGTGGGTGCACCGGTTGCGGATCGGGTGAAAACGTTGAGCTATACAGAAGGCGCCCATTTCATCATGGAACAATTCCGCACATTCAGTCCGAAAATGGCGGATTTCACCCGATTAGCTTTCGAAAAAAGGTGGATTGAAGCGGAAGATCGTCCTGGCAAACGACCGGGTGGATTTTGCACAAGTTTTCCAGATAGCAAAGAGACGCGAATTTTCATGACTTATTCCGGTACCGCTTCGAACGTCGCTACATTGGCCCACGAATTAGGACATGCTTATCATCAGCATGTGATGAATGATATCCATGGGTTGAACCAACGTTATGCGATGAATGTCGCTGAAACAGCTTCGACCTTAGCGGAGATGATCGTTGCAGACGCTGCCGTTCATCGGGCAGAATCAACAGAAGAAAAACGCATGCTGTTGGACGATAAAATCCAACGGAGTGTCGCTTTCTTCATGAATATCCATGCCCGTTTCATTTTTGAATTGAATTTCTACGAAGAAAGGAAAAAACGCTTCGTTTCCGTCGATCGTCTCTGTGAATTGATGGTGGAAGCACAGAAAGAGGCGTATCAAGACGCACTGGCTGAATATAATCCATATTTCTGGGCTTCTAAGCTCCATTTCCATATTACCGGAACACCGTTTTACAATTTCCCGTATACTTTCGGATATTTGTTCAGTCTCGGAATCTACGCCCATGCAAAAGAAAAAGGAGACCGTTTTGAGGATGACTACATTTCATTGTTGCAAGATACCGGACGAATGACGGTGGAAGATCTCGCCAAAAAACATTTGGAGGCAGATCTCACAAAACCGGATTTTTGGGAGTCGGCAATTCGTCTGTGCACAGACGATGTGGAAGAATTCCTCAAGCTGTAAATTTGTAATAGGTGATGAGATCAGATATAATGACTATGACAAAAAAAGCATAGCAAAAACCAACCAAGGGGAGCCAATGGGCTGAGAGTGGACGAAAAAACGTCCAGACCCTTCGAACCTGTTAGTTAGTACTAGCGTAGGGATGGTGGGTTTTTTGATGGATAAAAAGCAATGTGAGCGGATTCCCATCAGGAACCTTCCCCTTGGCATTGCTTTTTTTGTTTGCAAAATTTAAAAAGGGGAGTTGTATATGCAATCAAAAAGATTGTTATTTTTAATTGAAGTGGCGATTTTTACAGCTTTGGCAGTGTTGTTGGATATCCTTCCAATTTCCTTTAAAATCTGGGCGCAGGGTGGTTCGGTATCGTTTGCGATGATTCCGATCTTCATCGTCGCCTTCCGTTGGGGCTTGAAAGGTGGATTGTTAGCAGGTTTTCTCTGGGGCGTTCTGCAAATTGCGACCGGAGATGCCTATATCCTCACGCCATTACAAGGATTCATCGATTATGCCCTTGCCTTTACGGTGTTAGGCTTTGCGGGTGTATTTGCAAAACAAGTGCAAGAATCCGTCAAAAAAGGCAAAACAAAAGTATATCTCACATATATCACGACTGGTGTCCTTTTAGGGTCGGTGTTACGCTTTTTGGCTCATTATGTGGCAGGAATCGTATTTTTCGGTTCAGCGGTGGAAGGGCAACCTGCTTGGCTTTATTCACTGATTTATAATGCATCCTATATGTTCCCTTCATTCGTCCTGTCGGCAGTGATCGTTTTCTTCCTGTTCCATAAACAACCACGAGCACTGCTCAATATGGCATCCAACTGAACGCATTATCCGCTCACATTGAAACATACTAAGTTTAGTGGATAAGGTCATCGACGGGTGACCTTACCCACTAATCTTAGTATGTTTTTTTCCCAGAAGTTAAGCATTCCGGTTGCGAACTTGTTGCGAATCCGTAATAATAAGATTAAATTATCAGAATTGAATTGATAATAATGGGAAAAGAGGAGACGAAATGAAAGCATTTGTATTGGAGTACGGGGAATTGAAGTTGAAAGAGATGCCGGAACCGGAGCCAGCAGCAAATGAAATCGTCGTGAAACTGAAAACTGCCGGGTTGAACCGGAGAGATACGTACATACCGAAACGACGAGGGAGCAACAAAGAAGCATTGATTTTAGGATCTGATGGTGCCGGTATCGTTGAAAAAACCGGTGAAGCGGTGACTAGGTTCCAGCCTGGAGATGAAGTGATCATCAACCCTTCTTTGAATTGGTATGATAACTGCGATGCTCCGCCGGAAGGTTTCGATATTTTAGGAATGCCTGATCATGGTACATTTGCGGAAAAAATCGTCATCCATGAAGAACAGCTGGAGAAAAAGCCTGAATATCTTTCTTGGGAAGAAGCCGGTGTCCTTGCACTTGCTGCATTAACGGGATATCGAGCATTAGTGACGAAGGGACAAGTCCAAGCTGGTGAAACCGTCTTTATACCGGGAGCAGGAAGCGGGGTCAACACATTCATCATCCAGTTTGCTAAACAGCTTGGTGCCCGGGTGATTGTCACTTCCCGTAGTGAAGAAAAGCGAAACAAGTCAAAAGAAATCGGGGCAGATTTAGCCATTCCGACAGATAGCGACTGGAAAAAAGAATTGGAAAAAGAAACCGTCGATCTCGTCATTGATAGTGTCGGAGCTGCAACGTTCAACCGCTCGTTGGATGTATTGAAAAAAGGCGGAAGAATTGTCATTTACGGTGCGACGGCAGGAGATGTCGTTGATTTTGATTTACGGAAATTCTTTTATGGCCAATTCAAATTATTCGGATCGACGATGGGAAGTCGTGAAGAACTCCGAGAGTTGTTGACATTCATGGAAAAACACAAAATCCGTCCAATCCTTGATCGTGCGTTTCCTCTCGATGATGCCGATGAAGCATTCGAACATTTGCAAGTGAATCACCAGTTTGGAAAAATCGTTTTGAATATGGAAAAATAAAAAGAGCGTGGCCGTCTCATGATATGCTCCCAATATGGTGGACAGTGAAATATTAACAATCTCACTGCCACTATATTGGGGGCATTTGTTTTGTCGAAAAGAATGGGTAATCATAAATTAAACGAAAGGCTTGAGGCGGAATGACGCTTGCTTGATGGCTCAGCAGTTGCCTTATTTATGCCTTCGGTTTGAAAAGGAGTGCTCCGATCACGCCAAATATAATTGCAGCAGAAATCCCGGCACTCGTCACTTCGAACATCCCTGTCACAACGCCAATCAATCCATGTTTATCGGCTTCTGCTAACGCGCCATGTACTAGTGAATTCCCGAAACTAGTAATAGGAACCGTCGCTCCGGCACCGGCAAAGTCGATGAGCGGTTCATATAAGCCGAGCCCATCGAGAATCGCTCCTAATACCACGAGGATTGTGAGTGTATGGGCTGGAGTCAATTTGAAAACATCGAACATGATTTGACCGAGGACGCAAATCAGTCCACCAACGACAAATGCCCAGAAAAAAATCATCATCCTGTCACTCCATTTCAATTGAAACTGCATGTGCGATACATGGTATTGAGTTTTTTTGCTGAACGCTCAACGGAGAGTGGAGCGAACCGGTGGCGACCATCAAAATCCGTTTGAACTCACCCTTCATCATCCGGTTAAGAAAATGGCCATAGGTGACGATGGCGGAACAGGCTGTGCCGCTTGCTCCAGAATGGACGGGTTGCTCTGAGCTGTAAATCGTCATTCCAGAATCGATGTATTGTTGATCTTTCACGTTTATTCCGTGGCGCTTCAACAAATCGAAGGACGTTTCTCTGCCGACTTTCCCTAAGTCACCGGTAAGAATCACATCATAATACGAAATATCGATGTTTCTATCTTGCAGATGGCTCTCGATAGTATCGGCTGCAGCAGGCGCCATTGCACCGCCCATATTGAACGGGTCGGTCAAGCCCATATCCACGACTTTTCCGATCGTTGCAGAAGTGATTTTCGGCCCGTTTCCACTCTTTGCGAGCAGTACACAACCTGCACCTGTCACTGTCCACTGGGCAGTCGGTGGTTTTTGTGCACCGTAGTCATTCGGAAAACGGAATTGCTTTTCCGTTGCCGCATGATGGCTTGCAGTCCCACTTAGAATGTATTCGGCGAAACCTCCATTGATCAAAGCTGCCGAAAGCGCTAATCCCTCAGCTGAAGTTGCACACGCGCTGAAAATTCCTAAGTATGGCAATTCCAATGTTTTGGCACTGAACGTACTTGGTGTGATTTGATTGATTAAATCCCCACTGATGAAAAAATCGACATTTTCTTTATCGATCGGGCTTTTTTGGATTGCAATTTCTGCCGCTTCTTCCATCAACCGTTGTTGCGCTTTTTCAAAGGAAGATTCTTCAAGCCAACCATCATCGAATAAACGGTCGAAGTCATTACGGAGCGGCCCTTCTGCTTCGAAGGGTCCACCAGTGGTAGCGGTGGAAATGATCACCGGTTTGTTTTGGAAAATCCATGTTTGCTTACCGAGTAACATATTATAATCCTCCCAGTTGCTGGAATAGGACCTTTATTAAAGCGATGACAAAAGCTGAAAAAACACCATAAACAATAACAGGACCGGCCACTTTGAACATGTTCGTGCCCACTCCGATAATGAATCCTTCCGTCCGGTGCTCGATGGCGGAAGAAATCACTGCATTACCGAATCCGGTGACCGGAACGGCGGAACCGGCTCCCGCAAACTGACCGATGCGATCATACAACCCAAAACCGGTAAGTAGCATCGTGAAAAATATGAGAGTCGCTGTTGTCGGATTACCGGCGGTTTGTTCGGTGAAGTCGAAAAAATAAATGTAAAATGTTGTAATCAACTGACCGATGAAACAAATCGTGCCACCGACGAGAAAAGCTTTGATGCAGTTCAACAAAATCGGCCGTTTCGTTTCGTGCTTTTCCTCAGAAGCTTGAAATTGTTGAGTTTGCTGTTGTTTGTTTTTTTGTTTCGCCACTGGATTCCCACCTTTTTCATACTCAGTCATGTTTGTTCATTTGCAAGTTTCTGGATTCTTTCCAATTCTTTTTGCAAATCTTCTTTAGTAATGTTTTGTTCGTTCAATTGTAGTTTCAATTCTCGCAACTCCAAAATTATTTTCAAGTCGGTCGACAATTCGATTTCATAGTTTTTGAACGACTGTTCCACCGTATCTTTCAATGATTTCCGTAAATCTTTCAAACGGAAGCGGTCATGATGTTTTGGATCGATTGCAATGACGATCCATTCATCGCTGTTGACGGCAATGATTTCATTGAATTCATGTTCCTTTGCAAGAAGTCTTTCCACTTGTTCGCTTGTATCCTGTCCGTAATTCATAGCTGTTTGGGTGATGGAAATTTCGCTTTCATCGGTTTGTTCATTGCTGCTCGTCGTCGAACGATCGGTACAAGCGCTCATTACAATGGCTAGGAGAAAAAGGACTACCGGCCATGTTTTCACGTACATCACATCTTCCTTTATGAAAATATTACTTCAAAGCAACTTACATTTTTTAGCATTTGGTAACTGGTAAAAAATATACTTGGAAGATACTTCCTTTGATTTGAAAATGCAAATCGATTGTCGGCGTATTATGCAGCTTAAACGATGATGCAGCAAACAAAGATTTTCCTACAAAAAAGACTATCCACTAAAGTGAATAGTCAGAAGAAATGAAGATATATTTATTGTTTGTTGAAATTTTTCTTTTTAACGTAATCAGCTACGTCCAACCTGGTCGGAACCAAGTATTTGCGGATCATTTGCTTCGTCCAATTGTCGTTTCTGTTGTTGGAATCCCGGTTTTGATAGTAAGCTGCAAGTGTTTCGTCATAAGCATCAATATGGACGTGTTTGCTTTCATCATATGTGTTTTCATGGAACACCGCTTCAAAAGGCAAGCGTGGTTTTATGTCGGGTTTGTGGTTCGGATGCCCTACTGCAAGTCCGAATAAAGGAATGACGAATTCAGGAAGTTTCAACAGTTCATCAACCCGATTGATGTCGTTACGTAAACTTCCAAGGAAACATGCACCAAGTCCCATAGACTCCGCAGCGACCACCATATTTTGCGCAACTAATGCACCATCGATCGTCGCCACAATGAATTGTTCGGTACTTTCCAAATTCAGGCGCATTTTTTCTTTTTCTTCTTCCGTACCCAATCGGGCGATACGGTTCAAATCTGCACAAATGACGAAAAGATAGCCGTTTTTTTCAACATAAGGTTGTCCGGAAACTTTCCTCAATTCTTTTTTCAAGTTTTCATCAGTTATGCCGATGATGGAATAAGCCATGACATTCGAAGATGTTGATGCACGTTGGCCGGCTTCAACAATCGTTTTCACTTCTTCATCCGTCAATTGTTCTTCTGTGAATTTTCTAATCGTTCGATGTTCATGTAACAGTCGGATCGTTTCGTTCATGTTAATATCGTCCTTCCTAGTTGTTATTCTTCGATCGATTCATAGAGAATCGTTTCTTTCGTATTTTCTTGGTTGGAAATCCATCTTTCCCAATTCCCTACCGCCGGCTCAAGCAAATCGGGATAAGTGACAGTAAGAGAATGGTTGTCTTCCCATTCGACGGAAAGGATGGGCCATGTATAGTCTAACTTGTCAATGCCATCTAGACTGACCATTGGAATAAGTTTTCGGTTGATGAAATCATATACGACGACATGGCCGAGCGGCAGATTTTCCTCACTCAACCGATTGAACAAGAATGCGATTTTAGAACCGTCCGGTGTCGGAAAAAACGATTGGTATGTTGCAATATCAGCAATTAAATGGACAATATTTTTTCTGTCGGGATGGAGGAGAAGATGAGAACAATGTCCATCGAAACAGGAAAATTGGAGCAAAAAAATGTTTTCCGCGCCGACATCTATTTTTTTCAATTCCATTTCCATTATTTTCTCGTTCGGGTTTTTTTGGAACCGTAAATATTGTTCGAGAATCGGAATATCTTTAATTGCAATGGAAACAATTTCGTCGTCAACCAAAAACTCTGCATATTCCATCATTTCCGGACTTTCTTCATCAGGTTGTCCATTCACCTCAGCAGCAGTGACTTCATTTTCCACCGCCAATTTTTCAATAGGAACGCTGGACTCGTGTTTTGAACAGGCCACGAGGCAAAGCGATGAAAGCAAAATGATAAGAAACACCCGCATGACTGATCCGCTCCTAGTAGATAATGACAGTTTCATTTTACACTACTTTGCCGTTTTCTGCAGATTGGACGCCTTCATCATGATGGTTGCTGAACGATGGAATAAGCCGTGACCGAGTGGAGAAGTATTTCTCGAAACAGGGCTTATGCAGCAGTCGAATACGGAAAAGCATCCATTTTCAATCGATGTTGTTTTTGGTACACTTTTAAGTAGCGAAGGAGTGGGGATGAATAAATGAAAACTTTTAAATTAGTGCAATTATTTGTCGTTGATTACGAGTCGGAAACTTATGAAACAAAGGAAATCCCGCTGAAAGATGGATTGATTATCAATCGGGAAGATAAAGAGAACCGTTGGCTTGTCGAAGCATATGTCGATGGAGAATACCTTGATTACTTCAAAAAATTGCGGGAGAAATACAATGAGTTGATCATCCATGTGCGAATTACGACGAAAGCGAATGAACCGGCCACTTGCATCACTTCCATCATTGACATCAATGAAATTGGTGAGAATATGAATGTGCTGTTTCTCGGGACGATGGTCGATAAAAAAACTTCAGAAATCAATGAGTTATTGGATGAGATGGTGAAAGGAGGCATCAGGGGAGAAGCGGTCTTGGAAAGGTTGAAAGCTGTCGTCTCTTCCAGATGAGTAGGGAAAAATCGGTGTAAGAAAACAAATTACAAAAATAGCTTGTGCATTGAAGTCCATGCACAAGCTATTATTCCGTCGTTAGAAATAAAAGGTTGCTCCGACGATGATTAGCAAGATAAAAAGTACGACGATCAGCGCAAAGTTGTTGTATCCATAACCGCCGCCTTGATGACATCCGTAACCGCCACCGCCAAATCCGTAGCCCATACGACTTTCACCTCCCACTTCTCTACAGTGATACTATATGCAACAAGTGGGAAATCGTATAGACATTCACACAGAAAAATTTAATCCGGATGAAAATTTCAACTCGTTGTTTCTTTTATACTCGTAATCTTCAGTTGATCATTTTCGTAGACGAAAGTGAATTGAAAACTTCTTGGGGTCGTTTTTTCCTCATCCCCATCCGCTTTCCGTTCGATGAAATCCACATCAACCGTCGTTTGCAAACGATTGTTGTCCGAGATGTCACTTGTCGTATTTTTTATTCGGAGATCGATAATATGGATATACTGATTTCGGAATTCAGCATAAGATGTACTCTGTTGCAAAGAACTTCCGAGTAGGGAATAAGCGCTGATATAGTCCCTAATGGCGATGCTGTCCCAAAAATATTCGGTCAGATAAATGGCGTCCTGCAATCCTTGTTCTAAATTCGTGTCATCTACAATGTCTGTGATCGTTGCGAATTCCAATTGTTCATTAACTGCTGTGTTCGACCATTCCTTGATTTCTTCCATTACTTCTTGAATCGGGATGCTGAAACCTAACGTGCCGTCCTTCGTTCCTACCGAATTGATTCCGATGATTTCCCCAGTTTCTCTTTTGATGAGCGGTCCGCCACTATTCCCATGCGTAATTTGCGCTGATATTTGATAAGCATTCGAATAATTGAAACCATCCACTTGGAAATCCCGGCCAATTCCGGATATGATCCCGATGGTCACCGTATTTTGGAAGCCGTGGGGACTCCCTAAGGCTATGACTTCATCTCCGATTTCCGCATTTTCTTCTGCAAAGGGAAGGGTCTCCTGATTGGCCAAGTGAGGCACTCTCAGAAGAGCGATATCCGTTTGCTCACTCATTCCGATGATGGCCGCCGGATAAAATCTGGCATCAGCTGTCTTTACATAAATGGCCTCTGCGTTCTCAATCACATGGGCATTCGTCACAATATCACCTTTGTCATTATAAATGAAACCCGATCCGGTTATCGTTTCGTCCTCACTATGTCCTTCGATTTGCACAACACTTTTTTCAGCCTCATGGATGATCGATTTCAAATCAAGACTTTCACTGTTTTCCTGTATAAGATTGACGATCGGTTGCTCGATTTCGATCTCTTTCATTTTCCAATCGTTGTATATTTTCATTAAAATGATGACAGTGAAGAGGACAAGGACAACTGTCAATATGATGGCGGGATACCGTTTTTTTGTCAAAGGCCTCACCTCTCGTTCAAATTCCCTCTGTTTAATCCGTATACCAAGTGATTCGTTTTACTTCCACATCGATTCGGGAACTGTCGTCCTTCAAATCAAAATGGGTGAATTCAAATCTTCCCTCTTCTCCGGGATAGAGGACATCCGGATAGACATAGATTTCGTTCGACAAAAAATCTTCCCCATTCCTGGACAATGTATATTCAACGATGATGGAATGGATCGGCACTGTTGCGATGCTTTCCACCCGTCCTTTAATGACGATTTGATCTTCTCCGTCATTTTCCACATCGACATCAATCAGTTCGATCGCTGCATTTTCATTGATTTGATACTCTTCATAAGCTGTATCCATCGCCTGTTCCATCCGTTCTTTTTGGGCGGATTCAAACGAATGTTTTTCTTTATTGATGTTCGCCAGTAAACTTTGAAGTTTTTCCGATTCTGGTGCATATTTCAAACCGTCTTCTGTAATTAACAGAGCATCATTGAATTGTTTTTCATTCAACGCTTCACTGGCTTTGGAAAATGTGTAATCGACGAGCTGGTTTCTTAATAGCTCGGCGATTTCCTCTGTATCCGGATGATTGATTTCATCCGCTTCCCAGATGAGGACACGTATTTCATTTATGGATGGTCCAGCGGCGATTTTGTCCTCCAATTTTTGGAGTCGGGCATCAGCGTGGAAGGCATCAATTTTATCGACGAGCATCGTTACAAGCGGTCCTTGGAATCGATTCAACTTGTCCTCTGATTCATGCAACAAAGCAATGGCTGATTGGTAATCTTTTTCAGCCAAAAGCTGCTCGGCCTCTTTTAATTGGTTTTCAATTTGCAGCGCTTCATTCGCATATTCCAAAGCTGCTGCCGCAGGGGAGAAGTCTTTTCTATGTTTCAGGGCATCTTGAAGCACGTCGGTTGCTTCATCATAATGTTCTTCCATCAAGAGATTTTCTGCTTCCCTATATAACTCTGTCGCCTTCACCGTTTGACGATCCAAATAAAAAGTAAAACCAATGATTGTTATGACAGCGACGACAAAGGCTGCAATTGGCAGAAACCACCACTTATTCCATTGTCTTTTCGGAAGCCGGGCTTCCAAGTCTGGGATTGTTTTCCCGCACTTCATGCAGAATTGTTCTCCTTCTTTCACCTTTGTCCCGCAGTATGGACAATAATACATGTCATCACCACCTGTAATCTTCACTATTTTATCACAAAGACCTTTATTTCGAACCAAAAAATTGATATGATAGAATCATGACGAAGATACATAATCGATATTGCCATCCAATATAGAGATGAAGGAGGAACTATCAAATGGAAATGCTTTTTGCGATCGTTATGTTTGGTATCCTGATTTTGAATATTGGTTTCTGTGTTTTTGACCACGAGTAATATGTTCCCGCTTTCTTTCATGAAAAGCTCGCATCATTACTTTTGTAATGGAATCATTATCACTTTTTCAACGGAAAAGAAGCAGGGCAAGCATCCTGAACGGCTTGCCCTGTTTCATTTCGTCCAACCCCATTCTGTGAACGGATAAATGATCAGTTCCGATCTGCCGATGATTTCGTCCCGTTTAATATATCCGAGACCATTCCTACTATCCTTACTGATCGCCCGGTTATCCCCCATCACGAAATAACTGTCATGGGGCACACGAATCGGTCCGAACTCCCCGGTTTTCTTGCTGTACTCTTCACTGAGGAATGTTTCGATGTAACGTTCCCCGTCAATATATAATTCACTGTTTCTTATTTCAATCGTTTCACCCGGTAAAGCGATAATCCGTTTTACGTAATTTTTGTCAGCTTGTCGAATAATGATGATGTCTCCCCGTTCCGGTTCATCAAGGAAATAAATGAGCTTGTTGAAAATCAACTTTTCTCCATCTTCCAATGTCGGCTCCATACTGTCTCCTTCAACGATGGAGGTAGCGAAAATGAAATTGTGTATAAAAAGCGCAATGATTATCGCTATGATCATGGATTTCAACCAATCAAACCATCCGAGTTTCCGTTTTGATGTCAACTGTTGCCACCCTTTTCTTTCTTATTAATTTTATAGTAGCATATCCAACCATCATTATCGACAATAAAATTCAATTTCAACTGGATATGCTTAGGAATATGCAGGAGAGGGAAGAGGTGCTCATGAGTAGGTGTTAAACACCGGTTCGGGACTTATCACGCAGGTCGAAAGGGTTTGTTTTTTGGATAAACAATTCTATTTAAATCGATTTATTTGAAAATTCTACGTATAAACGATATAATAAAACCGAACAGCAACTCATTATCATTTAATTTTGAACAGAGTTACTAAAATGTTCAAATAATTTTGATTGAAACAATGAAAATTAGGCTATAATAAAGTTAGAATATATAAAGGAGTGCAAAAAATGAGACCTAGACGTATGAGTTTCGAACAATTAGTCAATCAAAATATAAGTGAATTAATGAACGATGAGAACCGTCTTAATCAACTTGAATTGCGTATAGAAAAAAGGCATGCAGAACGTGCACGCCAGGAAAGTGATCATGAAGAAAGAGAACTTTTCAGTAGTGAAGGATGATCCGAATAAAACGAGGGTGGAACAACAAATATCCACCCTCGTTTTTATGTATTTATGAAGCTTTGGCTTCGATGGAATCGTTTTTATGATAAAGTTGGATGACGATGACAGCGAAAATGATGCAAGCCATTCCAATCATTTGTATGAAGGAAAAAGCTTCTTGGAAAATGAATATTCCGATGATGGTTGCAACTACTGGTTCAACTGTCGTCAAAATGGCGGCCTTGGATGCTTCCGTTTGATTTAAACCATGTGTATAAACGATATAAGCTAATGCTGTCGGCAACAGTCCGAGTCCGAAAGCATAGGCGAGCACTTCCGGCTCCATGAGCAATCCACCTTTTTCTTTATATGGAAAGAAAGGGGTCAAAGCGACAGCAGCCGTCAAAAATGTGAAGGTCGTAATCGTCAGGCTCGTGTATTTTCTCAAGGCATACTTGCTGAAGATACTGTAAAGTGCATAACCAATTCCTGAACCGATTCCAAAAATGATGCTGGTGATTTTAAATGCTTCTTTATTGAAAGGGATTAAACCTACAACAAGACTTGTTCCAAATAGAGTGATGAAAAGTGCTGTTATTTTTACTCTTGTGAAAGGTTCTTGGAATAGAAAGTAAGAAAGGATCGTGACGAATGCCGGTCCGGTGTACAGTAAAGCTGATGCGACAGGTATCGATGAAATTTCGATGGCTGTGAACATACAATAGTTGAAAAATACGATGCTGAAGATTCCGGTACCGATGAAGTATTTAACATCTGTCAGTTTGTCCAGTTTGAGACGCTTCCGGTTTGTGATGAGTAAATATAAAACGAGGATCAATGCCGACGTCCATACCCGCAACGTCACCACTTCCATCGGTGTGAAACCGAAATGATAAAGGTGCTTCACATAAAAACCAATCGTCCCCCAAAGTGCTGCGCCGAATAGAATATATAGAAAAGCTATATTCATCTTATCTATCCCTTTCCAATATTTTCTATTTATTATACAACACTGTGCTCATAAGAGGTATGGGAAAGACGGAAGATGGGAAAAATATTTCCATGATGATCATGGGAGTGGTTAAATGGAGAGAATCATCGGTGAGTTTGCCATATTCCACCACCATTTTAGTTTTTTCGTTGCAGCCATGTTGTTGTTCGGTTGTGCTTTTGTATTAGCTAAGCGCCTCATCGATTGGGCGCTGGATAAGAGAAGGGTCCAATTATTGAGCTTTCTTTGTGGGACATGGTTGTTTTTGAATCTATTTTTCTTTATTTTGATCATTGGCAATGAAGAGGCGAAAGCAGTTGTCTTTCTCCCGTATTTATTGCAAGTGATCGGGATTTTTGGTTTTGTATTGTTGATCGCCAATGGTTTCAAATTCCTTTATAAACGATTGTTCGACAAAAAGGCGTGAAAGCACGTTCGCTTCCACGCCTTGTCCAATTTCAATCCATCCAAAATAACCTCAATAATTCCTGCGTCTTTTTGTTGGCGGCCATTCCATTTTTCCGAGGGAAGAAGGGGTATAATAGGACGAAGCATATGTATGGTTGTGCTTCGGTTTGCTCGGAGGCTTATAATTGATATAAGGATACAAAATACGTTTCGCTTGGGAAAGTGACATTTTTGTTTGGGGATTCCGGAAATTTTTATCCAATGAGCCGAGATGCTCCAGTTCTTGGATGTCTTCCTTCGATGGTGGGATATGGAAATAATAATCCGCTACTTTTACAAGAAGCGTTGAATGTTGGTTGCTGTATTTCGGCCGGTCTGTGAAGTGAAGCCCAATTTTTTTTGCACGTTTTTCCTTCAATAGTTTGTTGATCGCTTCTTTTTTGATGAAATATAAATGCTGCGGCTCAAGTGCAGTTTTCGCATGGCGATTTACCGTGAATATTGCTTGTGCTAATTGCTGCAATTCTGCATCGTTGCTCATAAATTCACCTCTTTTATTTAACTATATAGTTCTATCGTACATTAAAGAAAGCGTTTTATCAACGGATGATTTATGCTGAAACTGAATTTTTGTCGATTTTCCATTATTGAGCTCAAGTTTTCTTGGGTTTTGGAAACGAGAACAATAATATATTTAACTAGGCCATTTCATGATATTCCTCCAAAAGAAAAAAGCATTTATAAAAAATGCTTTTTAAAACTCAAATTAAGAATCTTTTTTATTATTCAGCTTCTTTTATCTTTCTAATATCGTTTACGATCGATTCCATATTGCCGGATTGTACCCCATCATAATGCTTGATGACTTTCCCCTCGGGGTTGACTAAGAAGAAACGTGTTCCGTGGGTTACTTGATCATCGCCTTCTGGAGGTTCTGCCAAAATACTTTTGAAGGATTTGATGGAAATCTCTTTAATCGTCTCAAAGTCATAGCCGGTCAAGAATGTCCAGTTGCTGAAATCAGCATCATAGCTTTCCCCGTATTCTTTCAATACTTCCGGTGTATCATAATCAGGGTCTACGCTGAAGGAAACCAACTGTATATCGTCAAACCCTTCTTCCTTTAAACGATCTTGTAATAATTTCATGTTTGCAGTCATTGGAAGACAAACAGTTTCACAATTTGTGAAAATCATGTCGGCGATCCAATAATTGCCCTTTAAGTCCTCGAGACTAAGCGTTTCATTGTCTTGTGTCGTGAATTCAAATTCGAGCATGTCTTCGTTCATGTTCGTTTCGATCGCTTCACCACAACCGGCAAGGAAAAGGGAGAGTGCCAACAGTATGAGCAAACGTTTCATGTAAGACAATCTTCCTTTCTATAATTATTGCTTATAGTTTCAATATAACATTTTATCATACTGGCGTTTTGCTTAATAAAGAAAAGAATTTGAAACCTTTATGACATTTTAGTTTTCAATGTGTATTCATGAATTTCCGGTTTACAAAACAACCGATAGGGGACACGAGTTGTTCCGATTCCGGCATTTACGAACAGTTCCAACTTATCACGCAAAATATATTTTCCGAGCACGTACTTCTCTGCATAGAGAGGAGTATAAAGATGTCCGATAATAGGAAAACGGACTTGGCCCCCATGACTATGTCCGGACAATTGGACATCCACCGGATAGTTGACGGTTTCATCAGCAAAGTCCGGCTCATGGGCAAGAAGAATGGTGAATAAATCAGGATCAGCATCGGCCAATGCTGTCCGGATGTCCGGTTTCCCTAACATCAAATCATCAATTCCTGCAATGATGATCGAACCGTTCTGTTCGTTGATTTCAACATGATTGTTTTGCAGTAGGGTGAATCCGCCTTTTTCCATAATGTCTAAAACGATTTCCGTACCATATCCGCCATGATCATGATTACCGTAAATCCAATATTTTCCCAGTGGTGCTTCCAATGCTCGCAATGCATCGATGATTGGAACGAGATTGCCATCTTGCAATTGCTTCGGATCATCAATCAAGTCTCCCGTGAAAACGATGATATCTGGTTTCCTTTTGTTTATCTCTGCCGCTAGCTTTTTAAAATCCTTGGAGGAGAAGTGAAAGCCGAGATGTGTATCGGAAAACTGGATGATTTTTTTATTATGGAAGGTGGTGGGTATTTTATTGGAGGATAAACTTTCTTTCCGGATTTCCAACGTTTGTGTTTCAATTTCCCTACTGTAATAAAATGTTCCGCTGCTGAATCCGATGAGGACTAAGAACGCCCAAACCATATGTTTCAAAAAAGAACGCCGATCCATTTTGGTCAACCTCTCTAAAAGTCGTTCCCATTGTCCTTTACAAATAAAAACGTCCAACATATGCGGACGCTCTTATTCTTCAAGGAAAACAGTGAAAAACGTTGCACAATTGATATTATTCAAAAAAGTCGTTATAATTAACATAATAGAACAAATAAAATGACATGGTTTTAAGAAGAAAAGCATTATTTCCAAGTCGAAGCCTGTTTTAAAAATAATCCGTTTCTTTTTCATTGTAAAGGATAGATGAAGGGGAAACAAGTACTCAAAAATTGTGATTGCAAATTAGTCGTAAAGTAGTCTTCTTCCGGATGAAAGGTGTCCTTCATCCATAAATCTGTTACAATAAATGAAGAACAGTGAAAGATAAAATTGATGCAATCGAATATACGAAACTACAAAAATGGACGAAATGTACCCGAACTGGATGGAGTTTGTTTATTTTATAAGGGGGTAATATTGGTGAGTACGATGCAAGAAAGGGATATACAAAACATTTTGGTGGAAGAATTGATGATTCCATCAGAAAAAGTGGCCCACGTCCAATTGAACAATCCGGTGGAACATGCTTTGCTCGTTTTAGTGAAATCAGGATACGCAGCCGTTCCGGTCTTGGATGCATCTTACAAATTAGTCGGTATCATTGGAAAAACGGTCATTTTAAATGAAACTCTCGGGCTGGAACGATTTGAAATTGAAAAGCTTTCAGAATTACGTGTACAGGACATTATGAAAAGTGATATACCACGTCTTACGAAGAAGGATACGTTGATCGATGGATTGAATGCGCTTATCAATCATGCTTTTGTTTGCGTCGTTGATGAAGATGGATATTTCGACGGGATTTTGACGAGAAGGGCGATTTTAAAAGAAATCAAAAAGGACTATTACATCAGGAACTATAAAAAGTGAATTTCCCGGATAATCATGGATAGAGGTTGGGGATTAAACCCTGACCTTTTTATTTACGCTTAAAAATCAGAATTCACGGAATATAAAAACTTTACATTTCGGTTTGATTTATGGATTTTGATATGGCTATTTATTTCGGTTTCCGTTATATTAATATATACTGACTATTGCGAAGGAGGAACAAAATTGAATACTTTTAAACGATTGAAAGAATTTTATTGGCCGCATAAACATTATTTTTTATGGTCGTTATTCTTTCTCATCATTCTAACTTGCATTACAGTCGTATATCCGATCATATTGCAAATCACTATCGATGAAGTCGTGCTCGGCAATCAATACGAATTGATTTTATATATATCACTCATCTTTTTCGGCTTGATGATCATCAAAGGTATTTCCACGTTTTCTTTCCAATATTTGAGTGAACTGTTTGGCATGACTTCGGTATATCATTTACGGAATGCATTGTATGAAAAACTCCAAGCGTTGTCGTTCAAATATTATGACAATGCGAAAACAGGCGATCTCATGTCGCGTATGACGGCGGATGTGGAAGGCTTCCGCTTTTTCTTATCAGCTGGTTTCGCGGAGTTGATCCGCATCGTCATTTTGATCGGTGTCAGTATGAGCGTCATGTTTTATTATTCGGTGCCGCTTGCACTCGTGACAATGTTTGCAATACCATTCCTCGGCATTGTCGTCTACAAATTCGATAAACGGGTCCATCCAGCTTTCCGGAATGTAAGGAAATCATTAGGCCGATTGAATACGAGAATCCAAGAGAATATTAGTGGCATCAATACGGTTAAATCTTTGTCGAGGGAAGATTTTGAAATTGATCGTTTTTCCACCAGCAATGAAGATTACCGGCAAAAGTATTTATACACTTCCAAACTATGGGCAAAATACTTTCCGCTTATGGAATTCATCGGTAATTTGGCTGTCGTTTCCCTTCTAGGCTTTGGAGGATATCTCGTCATCGACGAACAAATGGCATTAGGTGAACTCGTCGCTTTCTTCAGTTTAGTTTGGTACATCCTCGGACCAGTCATGAATTTGGGATTTGTGGTGAATATGTTTTCCCAAGCGAAAGCATCCGGAGAGCGTTTGATAGAAATCCTTGATGAAAATGAAGATATCGAAGAAAAAGAAAATGCCGTGGATGTACCGATTAAAGGACATGTGACGTTCGACAATGTGTCCTTACGTTATGTGGAAGATGACGATGCTGCTTTGAAAAACATCAGTTTCGATGCACCTCCCGGAAAAATCATCGGTTTAATCGGTGCGACAGGAGCAGGTAAAACGAGCATTACCCAACTGATTACGAGATTTTACGAAGCGGATGAAGGGGAAGTGCTCGTCGACGGGCGTCCCGTTTCCGACTATAAATTGAAAACGTTGCGGAGTCATATCGGTTTTGTTTTGCAGGAACCGTTTCTTTTTTCGACGACGATCAGGGAAAACATCGCTTATGGAAGACCTGATGTGCCTGATGAGCAAATCATCGATGCGGCAAAACGTGCCCAGGCCCATGACTTCATTATGAGTATGCCAAAGGGCTATGACACGCTCTTGGGAGAGAGGGGAATGGGGCTTTCCGGAGGTCAGAAGCAACGGATCGCCATCGCTCGGGCATTGTGCATCAATCCGAGTATTTTGGTCCTTGATGATGCAACAAGTGCTGTGGATATGGAGACAGAGTTCAAAATCCAATTGGCATTGAAAGAAGTGATGAAAGGCAGGACATCTTTCATCATCGCCCATCGGATTTCTTCCATCAAACATGCGGATGAAATTTTAGTATTGGAAAATGGGGAAATCAAAGAACGGGGTAATCATGACGAATTGCTTGCAAAGAATGGAATTTATCGGAGAATTTACGATATCCAATATCAAGACCGTGAAGAAATCATGCAAGCCGTCAATATATGATACGGGAGGAATTGGATTGGAAAGTTCAAAGGCATCAAAGAAACATTTGACTCGCTTTCATTACACGATGGATCGGGCGATTGAAAAGCCCTTCAACTGGAGACAAATGCTCCGGTTATTGACTTATTTGAAACCTTATGCGAAAACCTATTTGCCTGCAGCGATCATCGCCATGCTTGTGTCGACTTTCGTACGTCTGACGGTTCCCATATTAGTCGGTAAAGTCGCCATCGATATTGCGATTTTGAACAAAGACACGACATTGCTCACTTGGCTCGTCGTTTTGATCGGTGGACTGTATTTGCTCAGCTATTTGGCCAATACGTTGAGGATTCGTTGGGTGAACAAATTAGGCCAAAGCGTGATTTATGATCTGCGTCACCATTTATTTTCTCACGTGCAGAAGCTTTCACACCGGTTCTTCGATAATCGTTCCGCCGGTTCCATTCTTGTGAGGATATTGAATGATATCAACTCATTACAAGAATTGTTTACAAACGGGATCATCAACTTGCTTATGGATACGCTCACCCTTTTTGGAATCATGACGATATTGTTCGTATTGAGTCCGAAGCTTGCCATAGCGGTGCTCGTAGTCTTACCAATTATGTTTTACATTTCCACAAAGTTGCGGAGAAACATCCGCCGTTCTTGGCAAGTCGTCCGGATCAACCAGTCCAGGATGAACTCCCATTTGAATGAAGCGATTCAGGGCATGCGGATAACCCAATCTTTTTCACAGGAAAAAGAAAATGCAGAATTTTTCGATGGGGTAAACAAAGGATTTTTCAATAGTTTCCGGGATGCGGCAAAGAAAAGTGCGCTCTTCCGCCCGTTTGTCGATATGAGTGATGCAGTGGGAACCATCATCTTGATCGCGTACGGTTCTTATCTCATTTTGCTCGGGGAAGATCATGGCGGAATTGCGATTGGCACTTTCGTAGCTTTCGCCTATTTCACCGGGATGTTTTGGGAGCCGATTTCCCGACTTGGACAAATGTATAACCAACTGTTGATGGCGATGGCTTCTTCGGAACGGATATTTGAGTATTTAGATGAACGGCCGAATGTGGAAGAAAAAGAACAAGCCCATGTTTTTGAGGAGATGAAAGGCGATATCGACTTTGAAGATGTGCAATTTTCTTATGACGATGAACGGATTGCTCTCCACGATATTTCTTTATCGATTAAGGCGGGAGAGACGATTGCACTAGTCGGTCATACCGGAAGTGGCAAGTCAACGATTGCCAACTTGATCAGCCGCTTTTATGACCCGACGAAAGGTTCGGTGAAAATCGATGGAGTCGATCTTCGAGATGTTGAACTCTCGAATTTAAGGGAACAGATCAGTATCGTCCTTCAAGACACATTCATTTTTTCCGGCACAATCATGGAAAATATCCGATTCGGTAGACCGGATGCGACCGATGAAGAAGTGATTGAAGCTGCAAAAGTTGTAGGTGCTGATGACTTTATTCAACGGCTCGCAAATGGATACTACACAGAAGTGGAAGAAAGAGGAAATATTTTATCAGCAGGAGAGCGTCAATTACTATCCTTTGCCCGGGCACTTTTGGCCAATCCGCGCATCATCATTTTGGATGAAGCGACGGCTAGCATCGATACGGAATCTGAAGTGAAAATCCAAAAGGCTTTGAAACGTTTGTTGAAAGGAAGGACGTCGATCATTATCGCCCACCGACTTTCCACAATCCGTGATGCGGACAGGATTTATGTCCTTGAAAACGGCAGAATCCTAGAAAGTGGCAACCATGAGGAGTTATTGAAAAAACAAGGGAAGTATTATGAATTGGTGAAATCCCAATTTACGATGCTCGAAGCGTAAACAGATCAAAATAAAAAAGCATCAGCAGTGAATATAATTTCTGCTGATGCTTTTGATTTTTTAAACCTCCATGATGATCGGCAACACCATTGGACGACGCTTGGTGCGTTCGTAGAGGAATGGTGCGATCGTGTCTGTGATTTCATTTTTGATTTCAGACCATTGGGTCGTTTTCCGTTTCATCACTTTCGTCAAATGCTGTGTAACAAGTCCTTGCGCTTCATTGATCAAGTCTTCTGATTCACGCATGTAGACAAAACCACGTGAAATGATGTCAGGACCTGAAGCGATTTTGAATTCCTTCATGTTGATGCAAACAACGACGATGACCAAACCTTCTTCTGAAAGAATCCGGCGGTCTCGAAGGACGATGTTTCCTATATCGCCAATACCACTGCCATCGATGTAAATCGTACCGGATGGGATTTTTCCAGCGACTTCGGCCGTGTCCTTACCTAAAGCAAGAACATCACCGTTATCAAGGGTGAAACAATTTTCCGGTGGCACATCACAAGCGATGGCGAGTTTCTCATGTTCTTTCAACATTCGATATTCCCCATGGATCGGCATGAAAAATTTCGGTTTCATTAGACGCAGCATCAATTTTTGTTCATCTTGACTACCGTGACCAGACGTATGGACGTTGCTCAATTCACCATGAATGACGTCTGCTCCTGCACGATACAATTTGTTGATGATACGCCCGACACTGATTGTATTTCCAGGGATTGGCGAAGAAGAAAATACAACCGTGTCGCCAGGAATGAGTTGAATTTGTTTATGTGTACCGTTTGCGATTCGGGAAAGGGCTGCCATTGGCTCACCTTGTGATCCTGTACATAAAATCGTCACTTCATGTGCAGGAAGGCGATTGATTTCATTGCTGTCGACGAATGTTTCTTTCGGTGCATGAATATAGCCAAGTTCCAGCCCTAAGTTAATCGCATTCTCCATACTGCGGCCTAACACCAACACTTTTCGGTCATGTTTCACCGCAGCGTCGATCACCTGGCTCAAACGATAAATATTCGATGCGAACGTAGCAAAAATCAAACGTCCTTCTACGCGATTGAATATTTTATTGATGTTCTCTCCAACGACTTTTTCTGACAAAGTAAAGCCTGGTACTTCACTATTTGTACTGTCGGATAATAAACAAAGTACACCTTCATTTCCGATTTCAGCCATTTTCGTCAGATTTGCGGGCTCGCCGACCGGAGTGAAATCAAATTTGAAGTCTCCGGTATGCACGATGTTGCCCGGCGGTGTCTTGACTACAACCCCATAAGAGTCCGGAATACTATGGGTTGTCCGGAAAAAACTGACAGAAGTTTTACGGAATTTAATAACATCATCTTCTTTGATTGTAATAAGTTTAGCGTTTCTGAGTAATCCATGTTCTTCCAATTTCGATCTGATCAATCCAATTGCAAGTTTCCCTGCGTATATCGGCACATTTATTTCACGTAACAGATAAGGAATTCCGCCAATGTGGTCCTCATGTCCGTGCGTTATGAATAATCCTTTGATTTTATGTTGATTTTGCACTAAATACGTATAGTCCGGGATGACGTAATCAATACCGAGTAGTTCATCCTCCGGGAACTTTATCCCGGCATCGATTAAGATGATTTCATCTTGGAATTGGACACCATACGTATTTTTTCCGATCTCCCCGAGACCACCTAATGCAAAGACGGCAGTTTGGTCATTTTTAACGAATTTCATATTTAGACATTCTCCAATTCAAAACTTTCGGATTGTTTTTCATAATTTAGATGTGCCTCATCTAATTCTTGGATATATTCAATGCTATAGTCTCGATCAGCTAATTTTTTGCGGACTTCCCGTACTGAATCCGCTTCAATATAGAGTGTTTTTGTCCGTTCCCGTGTTGGAACTTCGTCTTCGGTTTCTTGATAAAGTACTTTAAAAATCATTCAATCTCTCCTATCTCCTTAATTTTTCAACGCTGCAAATAAAACATGCCGAGCGCATGCTTGGCGCTTAGCATGTTAGGATGATGTTATTCACTTCTGTACGTTTTTCGTTTATGCGACAGCACGTGAAGTGATTGGTGAATCGACTTATTTGTAAGTGGTCGGTACACGTTCTTTTTGACCTATAAAATCTTTCAAACGTTTTCTCAGCTTTTCTTTCAGGCGTTTCAACATGATGACACACGTCTC
This sequence comes from uncultured Oceanobacillus sp., assembly GCA_938004015.1. Classification (GTDB taxonomy): domain Bacteria; phylum Bacillota; class Bacilli; order Bacillales; family Amphibacillaceae; genus Oceanobacillus. The sequence continues at coordinate 28,969 of CALKWU010000016.1, read as the reverse complement.
CTTTCATGTAGTAAGAAAAGCAGCAAAAACATTTTCCGATCCAATCCTCTTACTTACATTATAGTATGAATCAGTAAAATTTGAAATGGATAACATTTATTTCTTTTTGGGGTCAAGTGATTGACGATTGGTTGAGCAGATAGATTCTCTAGTCTCTGTTGCAATCTTAAGGTCGCTTTTATTTTTTGCCATCGAAAGCAATTTATACTATATGATATGAAAGGGAAATAGGAATGATTATCGATTCCGATGTCAACGTAGGAAGGAGATGTTCAGTTTTTGTTGAAGAACGATACTGCTTGGAAAAAAAGGAAAAACCACTTTATTCAAGTGGTTTTGCATTTTCCGGTATATGGAATGGGTTTTCCTCATTAATGTGATCATAAAACATAATTCCATCCAAATGATCGATTTCATGTTGGAAAACGATCGCCAAATAGCCTTTCAGACGCAGTTTGACTGGATTGTTGTCCATATCGAAAGCTTCCACCGTCACTCTAGCATAGCGGGGAACGTAACCTTCCACTTCCCGATCGACAGATAAACAACCTTCCCCTGTCGGCAAGAATGTTTTCTGTACAGAATGGGAAGTGATTTTCGGGTTGACGAGAGCGTACTTGTGCACTTTGCCTTTCTCGTCTTCATAGTAAACGGCAATCAATCGTTTTTCGATGCCAAGTTGTGGCGCAGCAAGACCTACACCTGCCCTCAACTTATATTTGCTTGCGATTTCTTCATCTTGACTGTTTTTTAAAAAAAGCAGCATTTCTTCGAGAAGTTCTTTTTCTTCTTCTGATATCGGCAAGTCGACTTCTTTTGCAACTTTTCGTAATGATGGATGTCCTTCACGAACAATGTCTTTCATCGTAATCATTTGTAATGCTCCTTATTCGTCCGTTTTATATCATTTCTAGTTTATCTTATCATATCTGAAATAGTTATATCATATCTTGGACTATAGATGAAGTGAATTAAATTTGCCTGTGGGTAATGGAAAACATTATGATATACTCATATCATATTTATGAAATTTATTACTAGGAGGTTACAGGGGATGTCATGGAAGAAAGTGATCATGGCGCTTGGTCTCGCAATCATCCTCACAGCTTGCAGTGGAGATAGTGTGGAAGATAAAATACATACACACTTGGAAGAAGCTGTGGAATTGGAACAAGATTTTGAAACGCTCCAAGTGGAGATTACGGAACTTGAAAAGCAAGAGCAAGAAATATATGAGCAAATCATCGAATTAGGGATGGAAGAGTTGGAAGAAATTAAAGAGCTCTCCCAAGACGCCATAGCAATCATCGAAGAACGCAGTGAAAAAATCGACCTGGAACGGGAAAGCATGATGAGTGCCAAAGATGAATTCCTTTTGATAGAAGCATTACTTGAGGAGATGGAAGACGAAAGCGCCAGACAAAAAGGGGAAGAAATGTATCAAACGATGATGGAGCGCTACGATGCATATGACGAATTATATGACGCATATAAAGAATCTCTGGATTTGGAAATCGAATTGTATACGATGCTGCAAGAAGAGGGGTTGGAGCAGGACGAACTGAATGAACACATTGAAAAGATCAATGAAACGTATGAGGAAATCTTGTCTGCCAATGAAATGTTCAATGACCACACAAAACAATACAATGAATTGAAACAGGAGTTTTATGAAGCGGCAGATATCCGTGTTACATTTGAAGAAGGATGATGTTAAAAAACCTTGTGCAACCGTTCTGTGTTGCATAAGGTTTTTTAGTTTGACACAAAATAATAACCATCCTTTTATTCCCATAAGTGTATTAATCACAACTTCTATCAAGTTCCGAAACAGAATGGGAAACGGAGGTGCGGCACAGGACAAAAAGATGATTAGGTTTAATCGATAAAGGGTACAATAAAATGAATTGTTTGACCTGAACATTAGAATAAGCTAATATTTTAATTGAGCATTCTTTGTATCAATTTTTTTTCGAAAAACTATATAACAGTTTTTTGAAACCAAAAAACCAGTATGGAATGGGCGTTGGAAGTACACGCTTCCAATGAAATAACTTTCATAAAGGAGAGGTGACTGTTTTGAAGTATGTATTGAAAGATGTCGAGAGCAAATTTGAGATGTTCCAGATTCTCAATGAAGCTGGAGAAGTTGTAAATGAAGAATTTCTGCCGGACTTGTCTGATGATGAATTGAGGGAATTGATGCGTCGGATGGTCTATACACGAATTTTGGACCAACGTTCGATTGCATTGAACCGACAAGGCCGCTTAGGTTTCTATGCACCAACAGCCGGACAAGAGGCGTCTGCATTGGGAAGCCATTTTGCATTGGAAAAAGAGGATTTCCTGTTGCCGGCTTACCGTGATGTTCCACAATTGATTTGGCATGGTTTGCCGCTATATCAAGCATTCCTGTTTTCAAAAGGACACTTCCACGGAAATCAGTATGCTGAAGATTTACATGCTTTACCGCCACAAATCATCATTGGTGCACAATACATTCAAGCAGCCGGAGTGGCCCTTGGTATGAAGCTTCGCGGCAAGAAAAACGTTGCGATGACTTATACAGGAGATGGTGGTACATCCCAAGGTGACTTCTATGAAGGAATCAACTTTGCGGGTGCTTATCAAGTGCCGGCGATTTTCGTCGTTCAAAACAACGGATTCGCCATTTCTGTTCCGAGAGACAAACAAACTGCTGCGAAAACATTAGCACAGAAAGCTGTTGCTGCTGGTATTGAAGGAATCCAAGTGGACGGGATGGATGTGTTGGCGGTTTATGCTGCGACAAAACATGCTCGTGAACGTGCGGTTAATGGTGAAGGACCGACATTGATTGAAACGATCACTTACCGTTTCGGCCCGCATACGATGTCCGGGGACGATCCGACACGTTACCGTTCTGAAGAATTGGACAAAGAATGGGAAAAGAAAGACCCGCTCATCCGTTTCAGAAAATATTTGGAAAGCAAAAATCTCTGGACGGAAGAAGATGAAAACAATGCGATTGAAGAAGCAAGAGAAGATATTAAAGAAGCGATCAAGAAAGCCGACCAATATCCAAAACAAAAAGTGACGGATTTGATCAACAACATGTTTGAAGAACTGCCGCTCAATTTGCAGGAGCAGTTGAAAGAATACGAAGCAAAGGAGTCGAAATAAACGATGGCACAAATGACAATGATTCAAGCAATTACAGACGCAATGCGTACAGAGCTGAAAAATGATCCGAATGTGCTTGTCTTTGGGGAAGACGTCGGGCAAAACGGCGGTGTTTTCCGAGCTACCGATGGCTTACAAGCAGAGTTTGGTGAAGAGCGTGTGTTTGATACGCCATTAGCGGAGTCCGGAATTGGCGGACTGGCGATTGGACTTGCCACACAAGGATTCCGACCTGTACCGGAAATCCAGTTTTTCGGCTTCCTTTACGAAGTGATGGACTCGATCAGCGGACAAATGGCGAGAGTGCGTTATCGGACCGGTAATACTTATCAAATGCCGATTACTGTTCGTGCCCCATTCGGCGGAGGTGTCCACACACCTGAGCTGCATGCGGATTCATTGGAAGGCCTTGTCGCTCAACAACCTGGATTGAAAGTTGTTATTCCATCCACACCATATGAAGCGAAAGGATTGTTGATTTCCGCAATCCGTGACAACGATCCGGTCATTTTCTTGGAGCATATGAAACTATACCGTTCTTTCCGTGAAGAAGTACCGGAAGAGGATTACACGATCCCACTCGGAAAAGCAGCAGTGAAAAGAGAAGGTAAAGATGTGACGTTGGTTGCATATGGAGCAATGGTCCATACGGCATTGAAAGCGGCGGAGGAGCTTGCGGAAGATGGAATTGAAGCGGAAGTCATCGACCTTCGAACTGTTTCACCGGTGGATTACGACACAATCATTCCTTCCGTAGAAAAGACAAATCGGGTTGTCGTCATTCAAGAGGCGCAACGTCAAGCTGGAGTAGCGGCTCAAGTTGCTGCAGAAATCCAAGAAAGAGCTATTCTTCACTTGGAAGCACCAGTACTGCGGGTAGCTGCACCAGATACGGTATATCCGTTCGCTGAAGCTGAAGAAGTGTGGTTGCCGAACCATAAAGATGTTATTGAAAAAGTGAACCAAGTAATTAACTTCTAAAAAAGTCTAGGAGGTAGACGATATGGCATTTGAATTTAAATTTCCGGACATCGGTGAAGGAATCGCTGAAGGTGAAATCGTCAAATGGTTTGTGAACGAAGGCGATGAAGTACAAGAAGACGATGTCCTTTGTGAAGTGCAAAATGATAAAGCAGTTGTGGAAATTCCGGCTCCAGTCGATGGAACGGTGAAAAAGATATATGTTGGAGAAGGTGAAGTCGCTCGCGTAGGTGACGTTTTTGTTACATTGGATGCGGAAGGTTATGAATCCACTGACGATGAGGAAGACGCAACACCTGCGGAAGCAGAAGAAAAACCAGCTGAGACGAAACAAGAAACGCCTGCTGAAACATCTTCTGCAAGTGAAGAAGCCGATGATGATTTAAGACGTGTCATCGCTATGCCTTCTGTCAGAAAGTATGCTCGTGATAAAGGCGTCAATATCCATGAAGTGACCGGTACCGGTAAAAATGGCCGTATCTTGAAAGAAGATATCGATGCGTTCTTAAGCGGCGAGACGCCAGCAGCTGAAACCGGAGCGGAGAAAACGACAGAAGAACCAAGCCGTGAAGTTGCAGCAGCACCTCAAGGAACATATCCGGAAACAAGAGAGAAAATGTCTGGTATCCGTCGAGCGATTGCTAATGCAATGGTTGAATCGAAAACAAAAGCACCTCACGTCACGTTGATGGACGAGGTGGATGTGACGGAACTTGTCGCACATCGTAAGAAATTCAAAGAAATCGCTGCGGAGCAAGGAATCAAACTGACTTATCTCCCATACGTCGTAAAAGCATTGATTTCTGCATCCAAGAAATACCCGATCATCAATTCGTACATCGATGAAGAAACAGAAGAAATCGTAACTAAACATTACTACAATATCGGAATTGCAGCAGATACGGATAGAGGTTTGCTCGTTCCGGTCGTTAAAGATGCAGATCGCAAATCCATCTTTGAAATCTCTCAGGATATCAACACCTTGGCAGAAAAAGCAAGAAATGGTAAACTGAAACCTGAAGAGATGTCAGGCGCTTCAAACACGATTACAAATATCGGCTCAGCCGGCGGACAATGGTTCACACCAGTTCTCAATTATCCGGAAGCGGTCATTTTAGGGATTGGCAGAATTGCTGAAAAACCGGTTGTCCGTAACGGAGAAGTGGTTGTCGCTCCTGTACTTGCTTTATCTCTGAGCTTTGATCATCGTATCGTTGATGGGGCAACTGCACAGCTTGCATTGAACCAGATTAAACGTGTACTGCATGATCCACAACTAATAATGATGGAGGCGTAAAAGATGGTAGTTGGAGATTTTCCAGTAGAAGTAGATACACTAGTTGTAGGGGCCGGACCAGGAGGATATGTTGCTGCGATTCGTGCTGCCCAACTAGGACAAAAAGTAACGATCGTCGATAAAGGAGCACTCGGAGGAGTTTGCTTGAACGTAGGCTGTATACCATCAAAAGCATTGATTTCTGCTGGACATAAAGTTGCTGAAGCTCAAGGTATCGAAGAACTTGGAATTAAAGCGGAAAATGTCTCTGTTGATTTTTCCAAAGTACAAGAGTGGAAAGATTCCATCGTCCAAAAGCTCACTTCCGGTGTAGAAGGTTTGCTGAAAGGCAATAAAGTCGACATCGTTAAAGGTGAAGCATACTTCGTAGATAAAAATACCGCGAGAATTATGGACGATAAAAGTTCGACAACTTACAAATTCAACAATTGCATCATTGCGACCGGTTCATCACCGATTGAAATTCCAGGATTTGAATTTTCCGAGCGCATCCTTGATTCAACAGGTGCGTTGAACTTGAAAGAAGTACCGGAAAAACTTGTCGTCATCGGTGCTGGATACATCGGTAGTGAACTGGGATCAGCTTATGCCAACTTCGGTACAGAGGTCACTTTCCTCGAAGGCGCTGACGATATTTTGAGCGGTTTTGAAAAACAAATGACACAACTTGTGAAAAAACGTCTCAAGAAAAAAGGCGCAACAATCATCACAGGTGCGTTGGCGAAAAGCGCTGAAGAAACCGATAAAGGGGTTAAAGTCACGTACGAAGTGAAAGGAAAAGAAGAAACGATTGAAGCGGACTATGTTCTTGTGACAGTTGGGCGGAAACCGAACACGGGAGAAATCGGCCTTGAACAAGTCGGTATTGAATTGGATGAAAGAGGACTTATTAAAACGGATAAACAATGCCGGACATCTGTTGACAATATTTATGCAATCGGTGATATCACTTCAGGGCCGCAACTTGCCCATAAAGCTTCTTATGAAGGGAAAATTGCCGCAGAAGCGATCAGCGGAGAAAAATCTGAAATTGATTATATCGGCATTCCGGCAGTCGCCTTTACGGATCCTGAACTTGCAACAGTTGGCTTAAGTGAGCAAGAAGCGAAAGAAAAAGGATATAACGTAAAAGTCGGCAGATTCCCATTCGGTGCAAATGGACGTGCCCTATCTTTAAACAACAGCGATGGATTCTTGAAATTGGTGACCCGTGAAGAAGACGGGCTCATACTTGGAGGTCAAATCGCCGGTCCAAATGCAAGTGACATGATTTCAGAAATCGCACTTGCTGTGGAGGCGGGAATGACAGCTGAAGATATCGCCCTTACGATCCATCCGCATCCGACATTGGGAGAAATCACCATGGAAGCTGCGGAAGTGGCACTCGGAAGACCTACCCATATGTTAAAATAAAATGCAAGATATGGCGGCTATCATTAAATATAGCCGCCCTTTTTTTATTTTTTCAACTTTACCACCAGTTATGGCTCAGGAGGAAACTGAAATGAAGCGTTTGATGATCGTCATTGCTCTTCTCGCATGGATTTTCGTTGCCTGTTCCATTGATGAAACGACCGGAAACGATATATCGAATGAAGAAGCAGAAACCGATACGGAACAGCAATCCGAGCAGAATGGAAAGACTACAGAAGAAAAGATTGATGGAGTAGAAAACGACGAAGATGGGGTAGATGAGGAAGATGAAATCGAATTACAATATTACATTGCTGAAGATTCATCTGTCGTTCCTTTACATAATGATGTGAATGAACAAGTCGTTCTTTTGACGTTTGATGATGCTCCATCCACATACACGATGGAGATGGCGGAAACGTTGAAAAAATTGGATGCAGGTGCGATTTTTTTCGTCAACGGTCATCTTTTGGACACGCCAGAAAGTGAAGAACAATTGAAACAACTCCATGAGATGGGATTTTTAATTGGAAATCATACGTATAACCATCCATTGCTTACTGACATATCCGAAGAAGAACAACGGGATGAAATCATCCGGCTCAGCGATCGGATAGAAGAAATCATCGGGGAGCGTCCGAAATTTTTCCGTGCTCCAAATGGCATGAACACGGACTTCTCGGAACAATTGGTGGAAGAAGAAGGCATGGTATTAATGAACTGGACCTATGGCTTTGACTATTTCGAACCGTATATGGATGCGGAAAAACTGGCAGAAGCGATGATTACGGGAGAAGGACCGGAAGTTGGTGTATCCTACTCTTTATTGAAGCCCGGGGCAAATCTTTTAATGCATGATCGTGAATGGACGAATGAAGCTTTAGAAGCGATTGTGGAAGGGCTTCGGGATAATGGTTATGAAATTGTCGATCCGACCCTCATTCAAGTGATGGACGAAGAAGATTAATCGGTTTCTTCTTTATTAACAGAAAATAAAAATGAATGTTACAATGAAAGGGAAAATAGTAGGGGAGGAGAAAGACGATGGAGTTTAAGACGAGAGTGACTGAACTTTTCGACATTAAATATCCGATTATTCAAGGGGGACTTGCTTATTTGGCTTATTCCGAACTTGCGGCTGCCGTTTCTAATGCCGGGGGTTTGGGACAAATCACTGCCATGACGTTACCTTCTCCGGAAGCATTGCGGGAAGAAATCAGAAAGGTGAAATCACTGACCGATAAGCCTTTTGGTGTCAACTTTGCCATTGGTCAACATGGCCGCCCATATGAACATATGGTGGAAGTGGCAATAGAAGAAGAAGTTCCGACAATTTCCGTCACTGGAGGAAACCCTCAAGGAGTACTCGACATGGTAAGTGGGCATAATATTAAAAAGCTCGTTCTTGTGGCCGCCCGCAGACAAGCAAAAAAGGCGGAGGAACTTGGGGCAGATGCAGTTATGGTTGTCGGACAAGAAGGAGGCGGACATTTGGGGAGATCGGATGCAGGAACAATCGTGCTTACTCCACAAGTGGTCGATCATGTATCGATTCCGGTGATCGCTTCGGGCGGGATTGCAGATGGACGCGGACTGATGGCTGCGCTGAGCCTAGGTGCGGAAGGAATTGAAATGGGTACTCGTTTCATTGCGACGAAAGAGTGCCGGGCCCATGAAAATTATAAACGGGCGATATTGGAAGCGGATGAAAACAGTACGATAGTCATCAAGCGAACACTGGGTGCACCTGCTCGGACATTGAGAGGATCTTGGGCTGAAAAAATCCTTGAAATGGAGCAACGAGGAATCGGCTATGAAGGGTTGAAAGATTATATCAGCGGAAAGGCGAACAATCGTTATATCCAAGAGGGAGATGCTTCCAAAGGGTTCGGTTGGGCTGGTCAATCTGCTGCGAGAATCCATGATATTCCGACAGTTGAGGAAGTTATTCAATCGATTATCAAAGAGGCGAGTGACATACGAAACAAATGGGCGAAAAGTGAGGTACAATCATGAATTATTCTTATCCCATCGATGAAGACTGGTCCAAACAGGAAATCATCGATGTCGTCAACTTTTTCAATTTAATTGAAAAGGCTTATGAAAAAAAGGTTTTACGGGAGGATTTACTTGTCGTCTATCGGCGATTCAAGGAAATCGTTCCGTCAAAAAGTGAAGAGAAAAAAATCTTTGTGGAGTTTGAAAAAGCATCAGGATACACACCGTATGCTGTCATGAAAAAAGCAAGGGAATCGGATGACGAATATATCAAGATGTAAAGATGGGGGGCGTTTAGCTCCTGTCTTTATCCTTCCCTTTCACTTTGACGATTTCCTGTTCAATGATTGATATGCATCTTTTGCACTGAGACTTACTAACGTTTAAATCCGTTCGTTTCGGGGAATTGTTATGGCAAGAAGCAAGCTTACAAATATGTGAACTTCCTTTGAAAAGGAACATAAACTAAAAAGAAAAGATGCATCATCATCGGGAAAGGTGTGAAAGAAGTGAAATACCTGATGCAAGCAATCGAAAAACAAGAAGCGATTTTGAAGTTGCCGGTCATTCGAATGGAAATAGATTACGAACTGATGAACCTTTATGAAGCGATGCAAGCGGAGGATACTGCGGAAATGGAGAAGATTAAAAAACGACTTGAAAAATTACGTACCGAACTGAATGAAATGACAGTTGATCATGATGAGTAGCGGATAGGACTTCGTATTTATTCGATTATCCAGCTGCAACTGTGATGATCCGATAAATACGAAGTCTTTCATTTTCGGACCTTTGCTTGTTTTGATACAATGGATTTGGAGTCGTTTTATCGGGGGAGTTTTGATGAATAAACAGGAAAGAAATAAGATATATGGATACGCAAAAACTTGGATTTTACAAGCAGGAGAAATCATCCGAAATAAGATCGATGAACCGAGAGTCATTTCGACCAAATCAAACCGGAACGATCTCGTCACGGAAATGGATAAGCAAATTGAAGAGTATCTCGTCGGAAAAATTAAAACGAATTTTCCCAACCACCGAATTATCGGTGAAGAAGGATATGGAGATGAACTCGAATCTCTGAAAGGAACGGTATGGATTATCGATCCGATTGATGGGACGATGAATTTTGTCCATCAACAGAAAAACTTTGCGATATCCATCGGCATTTTTCATGACGGGGTTGGGGAAATCGGTTTGATTTATGACGTGATGGCAAATGTCCTGTATCATGCAAAACGCTCAGAAGGCGCTTATAAAAACGATAAAAAGTTGCAACCTCTCGATAAAAATTTAAAGTTTGAAGATTCATTGTTGGCAATGAACCATTATTTTCTTCTCCAGAACCGGTTCGTGGATGAAAAGGTGATGCATCAGCTTATTCGTAAGGTTCGAGGAAGCAGGACTTACGGTTCAGCCACATTGGAGTTCGCTTATGTTGCAGAAGGGACCATCAATGGATACTTGGCGATGCGGCTTTCCCCGTGGGATATCGCCGCGGGAGTAGTCATTGTTAAGGAAGTCGGCGGATTATCGACGACATTGGATGGAAAACCGTTGGATATGATGGAGGCGAATTCGGTGCTGACGTGCAACCCGGCTATCCAACAGCATTTACTGGAATTCATTAAAAACGGAAGAAAGTGACTGTTTTTGCCAGTCACTGATTCTTCCGTTTCAAATAAAGGCCGTATCCCATCAAGATGAAGCCGAGTATAGTGAAAAGAACGATTAAGAAAACACTTCGAAAAGCAATGGCCAGTCCGACGGCGATGAACATAAGAACAACGAGAAATGCCAATAAAAACATTTTCCAATTGAATTTTTCCATATTCACACCTCATTTTCAATTGTAAGTATATACGAAACCTTGGAAAACAGCAAAATAGATGGGACCATTGCCAGCTGAAAGATAGTATGTTATGATGGACGTGTAGGTACAGGCTTTTGTCTTGAGATTCTACTTGACATAAATTTTTTCATATGTTATTCTATAAAAGTTGAATAAAATGATCTAAAGACAAGCAGAAGCACCCGCTTCTCACCTGTTCGACGCATCATGCTGTTGACTGGTTCCTGAATAATTACTTTTTTGGTAGGGAGACGTGTGGGTGCATATGGTACCGACACTTTTTTTGTGGATAAATGGTTGTCTGTATAGGTCAGGAAGAAACAAAATTTTTCGGAGGTGGCTCGAGATTAGCAAAGAAAACATGAATGTGAATGAGAGGATCCGTGCAAAAGAGGTTCGATTGATTGATTCCAACGGGGAGCAATTAGGTGTCAAATCACATAAAGAAGCGTTGCAGATTGCACAAAATAAAAACTTGGACTTGGTATTGGTCGCACCAAATGCCAAACCACCAGTAGCCCGCATTATGGATTACGGAAAATATCGCTTCGAGATGCAAAAAAGGGAAAAGGAAGCCAGGAAAAAACAAAAAGTCATCAATGTGAAAGAAGTACGACTAAGCCCGGCAATTGGTGATCATGATTTTGAAACGAAGCTGAAAAACGCACGGAGATTCTTGAAAAAAGGTGACAAGGTGAAAGTGGCCGTCCGATTTCGTGGAAGAGCGATTACACACAAGGATTTAGGTCGTGACGTCTTGGAACGCTTTGCTGAAGAAGTGAAAGATATTGCAACGGTTGAACAAAAACCGAAAATGGAAGGCCGCAACATGTTCATGATGGTTGCTCCATCCAATGAAAAATAAAAACAGTTTAACTTGATTTTAGGAGGATTATGAAGATGCCAAAAATGAAAACTCACAAAGGTTCACAAAAACGTTTCAAAAGAACGGGAACCGGAAAATTGAAAAGATCCCATGCATATACAAGTCATTTATTTGCAAATAAATCCCAAAAACAAAAACGCAAATTGCGTAAAAGCACACTTGTATCATCTGGAGATTATAAACGCATAAATTCGATGCTTCCAAAATAAAGAAAGACCATCAACATTAGACATCTAAACTGGAATTGTACTTAGGAGGTTATAACAATGGCACGTGTAAAAGGTGGAACAGTAACACGCAATCGACGTAAACGCGTCCTTAAATTAGCGAAAGGATATTACGGTTCCAAAAGTAAATTATTCAGAGTAGCAAAACAACAAGTGATGAAATCCGGTCAGTATGCATATCGTGACCGTAAACGTAAAAAACGTGATTTCCGTAAACTATGGATTACGCGTATCAATGCCGCTGCCCGTGCGCATGATATTTCATACAGCAGATTAATGCACGGTTTGAAATTGGCTGGTATCGACATTAACCGTAAAATGCTTTCCGATCTTGCAGTAAATGATTCAGAAGCATTTGCGCAACTGGCTGAAAAAGCAAAAGCTGCATTGAAAAATTAAACTAAATCAAACGAAAATCAGTGGGTAAGGTCGTCCGAGAATGACATTGCCTGCTGATTTTTTTATGTATGTACATATGGAGGAAAAATACAAGAGTTTTGTTTAGAGTCATAAAACCAGTGGAATCTGACATATGTTAATAAAGAAAATGAATAAAAGAAGGAGGAGAGGCATGGAGGCGATTGGGGCGGACCTTCTCAACTATGTGGAATTCGGCGGTTTGTTCGCACCACTATTATTCATTTGTTTTCATTTACTCCGGCCTTTATTTTTCATCCCTGTCGTATTCATCTGTATTTCCGGCGGAATTTTTTTTGGCCCGATTGCCGGAAGCTTTTATTCATTAATCGGAATTACAATCTCAAGCATATTATTTTATTGGATTTACTTGAGAATGCCGAATGGGCTGAACCGCATTCTCCGCTTGAAAAAACGTTTTTTTGGTGAACATCGTGAATTGACGAAAGCACAAATCGTATTGTTGCGGTTAGTTCCATTCATCCATTTCCATTTATTGTCCCTTTGTCTCATCGAAATCTCATCCAATTTTAAGGAATATACTAAAGCCTCATTATTGACGAATATTCCACTGGCATTCGTTTACACATCTATCGGCGGAACCATTGCCAATTTATCCCCATACACGATCAGCGTTTTAATGGCGCTTCTTCTCGTTTTTCTCTATTTATTACGAAGAAAAGAAATCATCATCAAGTGGGAAGATTTCTTCATGACAGACACGAAACACACGTCTATGAAGGCTTGACGTGTGTTTCGTGTATTATTCAATCGGGGTTATGATCAGCTCGTTGATCGGGTGTTTCCATTCGATTTTCGCATAGGGATACCGCAACAAGATTTCATTCTCCAAAAAATAAATATCTTCCCGTGTAATCCCCCTGAGTTCCATTGGGTCACAGACCGTAATATGGATGTTCGTCACTTCAAACGAAGAATTCTCGGCGACACCTACGTATTTTTCCCCTTCAAATGTACAACCTTTATATACAAAACGTAAATTTTTTTTACTGTTATGCGGTTCATCGTACATGTAAAACTGTTTCAACTCTTTTGCAATTCGCATTTTCCGTTCGGGACTTCTCACATATTCAACCCAAGTATAAACAAGGAGAATAATTGCCAGCAAAATAAGTATGCGAAACATGAGTACAAGCATGTGCATCGTCTCCTTACTCATCGTATAATACTCCATACGAACGATCTGGATGAAAGGTTTCAATGTGCTGAAAAAATTTGTAAAAATCTTATATCGTGATGAGGTTCAAATCAGGATGAGTAAGGTCCATCATTAAAGCAATAAATCCCATGGGTATCTTTTACGATAAAATATTGGCGTTTTTTCTAGGAATTTGATGGAATGGTAATATAGCGTTAGCAACTATACATAATATTTCTGAAGCAGGTGATTTGAATGGAGTATGAATTGAAAATAAAATTGATGCATGACGATGCGAGATTGCCTTACCGTGCCAATGAAGGGGATGCCGGTTTGGATTTATTTTCGATTGAGGAAAAAGTGATCGAACCTGGAGAAGCCGCGTTAGTACGCACAGGAATCCAATTGGAGTTGCCAAAGGGGACAGAAGCACAAATTAGGCCAAGGAGTGGTTTGGCTTTGAAACATGCGGTTACTGTTCTGAATAGCCCTGGAACGATTGATGAAGGATATAGAGGAGAAATAAAAATCATTTTGATCAACCACGGAAAAGAAGATTTTAAAGTTGAAAAACATATGAGGATTGCCCAAATGGTGATTGCCCCTGTATTACCGGTAAAACTTGCACAAACGGAAGAATTGTCAGAAACAGACAGGGGAGAGGGAGGTTTCGGTTCATCAGGTTCATCCGATCATGGAAAAGATTGAAGTCCGAAACGGATTTTTGCCGTCTGAAAATGACGACCCAGTTTTTTCGGGGGTTACTAACAATTTTGATATTTCTATTTAATAGGTTTATACTTGAAGTTGTAATAAAAATGAGAGGAAGTGGAAGATGACGAAATTGGATGAAACTTTAACAATGCTGAAAGATTTAACCGATGCAAATGGCATTCCTGGAAATGAAAGGGAAGTCAGAGAGGTGTTCGAGAAATACATCTCGCCTTATGCAGATGAAGTGACAACGGACAACCTTGGAAGTTCCATTGCCAAAAAGACCGGTGATGAAAATGGTCCAAAAATTATGGTAGCAGGACATTTGGATGAAATCGGCTTTATGGTTACCCGTATTGATGATAAAGGATTCATCTATTTCCAGACGGTCGGAGGCTGGTGGAACCAAGTGATGCTCGCCCAGCGCGTGACCATTTTGGGCGATAAAGGAGAAGTACCTGGAGTCATCGGTTCAAAACCACCGCACATCCTTTCTCCGGAAGCTCGTAAAAAACCATACGAAATCAAAGATATGTTCATTGATATTGGTGCATCCAGCAAAGAAGAAGCGGAGGAGTTTGGAGTACGGCCGGGCCACACCATCGTTCCTTATTTTGAATTCACTCAACTGAAAAATGAAAAGATGTTGATGGCCAAAGCGTGGGATAACCGAATCGGCTTGGCGATCGCCATTGATGTGTTGAAACAATTGCAAGGTGTCGATCACCCGAACATCGTTTACGGAGTAGGAACGGTTCAAGAGGAAGTGGGACTCCGAGGAGCTAGAACTGCCGCACACCACATTCAACCGGATATCGGGTTCGGTGTTGACGTAGGAATTGCTGGCGACACTCCTGGGATTAGTGCCAAAGAAGCACAAGGCGATCTCGGAAAAGGACCGCAAATCGTATTGTACGATGCTTCTATGGTTTCCCATAAAGGATTACGTGATTTAGTCGTGAAAACAGCTGAAGAAAAAGAGATACCTTATCAGTATACGTCCATTGCCGGTGGCGGAACAGATTCCGGCGCCATCCATTTGACTGCGAATGGAGTGCCGTCCTTATCGATAACCATTGCCACTCGCTACATCCATTCCCATGCGGCGATTCTCCATCGGGATGACTTTGAAAATGCCGTCAAACTGATCGTCGAAGTGATTAAAAAGCTCGATCGAGATACAGTGAATGAACTGATTTTAGCTTAAAATCAATAAAAAATTCCGGACGCTTGATGTCCGGAATTTTCATTTTCATGCCAAATAGCTATTCATCACTTTTCTTACATAGTTTTGTGTTTCCTGGAAAGGAGGTATCCCTTTATATTTATCGACATTGCCCGGTCCGGCATTATAGGCGGCTAAGGCAAGTTCCAGATTTTGGTTGTACCTGTCAAGCATTTGCCGCAAATACTTGGTTCCTCCAAAAATATTTTCCCGTGGATCATAAGCATTCATAACCCCTAAACCTCTTGCGGTCGCCGGCATTAATTGCATCAATCCTTGTGCACCAGAACGGCTGGTCGCATTCGGATTAAATCCGGATTCCGCTTGGATGACACTGCGGATCAGCCGTTGATCGATTCCAAACCGTTGACTTGCTTCTTCAATAATATCATCATAAGCGGTCGGATTGGTGATGATGGCATTCGTCGAAAAATGGCCAAGCTGCATGTTCGGTAAAGTAGGTGTCGAAGTGGCATTTGTTTGCATCATCGCCTTGGCTTGGTTGATTTTTTTCTGCAACAATTGTTTGAAAGCAAAATCGGCAAACGACGTATCTGTATTTGACCTCGTATTTCCGGAAGTCATCGTCTGTAATGCTTGCAATTGCATCGATTGCTGCATATCACGTATATCCATACAAATCCCCACTTTCGTTACCTCATATTTTACTAGTATCTAAGGGAAATTGCAATTCTCACATGTTTTTGGCGGAATTATGGTATAATCGATTTAGTTAAATAGAAAAGCCGTCTCATAGGACCAGTATGAAACGGCACAATAGACCTATTGCACTTGAGGGAAGAAGACAAACCTTTTGATGGCTCCTTTGAAACGGGGTCATTTTTCTTTTTTCGCAGCCATGATGAAGGCAACGAGTGCAGCGAATGAAATCATCAGTGTCAACGCTTCATTGATTTCCACAAGCAACACCTCCTAAAAGCAGAAGGATTGATCATCTTCCGTCAAAGTCTATTGCAAAACTATTATAGCACAAAACAGGAACGTGTGTTCTGGTTTTGTTCAATAAAAACAGGACATGTAAAAACATGTCCCGTGTCCGTTCATTTTTCCAAATCTTCCTTTGTCGGACCCATGACTCCGGGCACTTTCAAGTTTGCTTGACGGAGTAGAACCGTCATTTGCCCCCGGTGGTGGGTTTGATGATCGATCAATGTGCGCAAGATTTCTCCGCGCGGGGTCGGACGGCCGTGTTGATCGACTTCTTCGACAAGGTCTTCGTCGGTGAACTCTTTTTTTACCAATTCAAGAAGTTCATTGTTCACCGCTTTGTAACCATCGACAATTTCTTGGACCGTTTTTGGAGAATGTTTCGGATCTAATGAAGTCTTCAACCTCAATCCTAATAATCCTGCGAAGTAGATTTGTGCCGTTGCGAGGTGCCAAGCGAGCCACCGTAATGTATTATGACCTTCCACAATTGCTTGATCTAATTTTTCATCTGTCATTGCTTCCAAAACCTTCATTGTTCCCTTGCTTGAATATTCCCAATCTTGAACGAAATCATCGACTTTACGATACATGACCAAACCCCTTTCTAACATGTTCACCCCATAGTCTATCATGGAAAAATAAAAATGAAAAATACGATGATTGCGATCATTGGAAAACCCGGATCATTCCTTTCCCACTACTGCAAACATATGTGGGAAATTCCCATATACTTTCGTAAATGGGACTTATTCATGAAGGGAATGTCCGGGTTTTCGTCCATAAATAAATTTATAAAGCTTGAGATGCTTGTTTCACACCGTCTTCCAAACTTTCGATCATTTCCTGTTTCATCTCTTCATCTGCCTGTTGCCAAATGAGTTCGAATAAGACACCGAGACCGGGAAGCATTTTTTCTTCACCGTTTTGAATTGCATCGACAATGGTCGCTTCCAATTGGGCCTGGTCATTTGTCGATATGTTACTTAATATCGCTTTCCGTAAATTCAAATTCATTGTTCTTTCCTCCTTCAACATTCATCATCAGCACAGTTTACCGTTAGTTTGACCGGAGCACATGAAAATATGTATGATAAATTCAAGAAACGAATAAAGGATGAAGCCATTGATTACTTCTCTTGCTAATGAAAAAGTCAAAATGTGGCGTAAATTGCATAAGAGAAAAGGAAGAAATGAAAATCAGGCATTTTTAGTCGAAGGGTTGCATCTCGTGGAAGAAGCGTGGAAAAGCGATCAGGAAATCTTGGAAATCATCGTTGAGGAAACTGTTTCGCTTCCGACATGGGCGGAAAATTTCCCTGTCGTGAGAGTAAGCCGCAAAGTGTTTGCACACATATCCCAAACACAAGCACCACAAGGAATCGCCGCTGTCATAAAAATTAAACGTGAAATCAAACGGAAAGGGAATTACTTTGTGTTGATCGATGCGATCCAAGACCCGGGAAATCTGGGAACGATCATCCGCACTGCCGATGCAGTTGGTATGGATGCGGTCGTATTAGGCAAAGGGACTGTCGATTTATATAATGACAAAGTTGTTCGGGCGACCCAAGGTTCCTTATTCCATATTCCGGTTTATGAGACCGATTTGTTGACGGAAGTGGAACAACTGAAAAGTGAAGGTGTCGCCATTTGGGTGACCGCATTGGAAGCAGCGGAATACTATCAAGAAACGACCGTACCGGAAAAAGTCGCCCTGATTTTCGGAAATGAAGGTAGTGGTGTAAGTGAAGAACTTCTATCAGCAAGTGATAAGCGGGTCAAAATACCGATTTACGGACAAGCTGAATCTTTAAATGTGAGCGTTGCCGCCGGAATTTTGATGTATCACGTGAAAAATGAAACTTGCAAGCTCCGTTCAAATTAACTATAATGGATGAAGAATTGAATTAATTGAAAAGCGTTGAAAGAGCCGGGTGGATTCCGTGCAAACATTCCCAGGGAGGAAATGCCGTAGACTGCAAGCATTTCCAATGTTGGATTTCACTATTTCACTCTGGAGCTGGCACTTGGACCTTGCCGCTTAGCAAGTAAAGGTGTCCCGGAATAGAGTTCCGTTAACAAAAATGAGTTGGACAGCATTTTTAGGCTGTCAACAAGGGTGGTACCGCGAAATAATAGCCTCGTCCCTTTTTGGGAAGGGGCTTTTTTATTTATAAAAAATAGGAGGAGTTGTGAATGAAGGAGCAACTGGAAACGCTCAAGCGAGAAGCGCTGGAAAAAATTGAACAAGTGGATGACATGCAAAGCCTTCAAGATATCCGTGTCACGTATCTGGGTAAAAAAGGCTCGATCACTAAAGTCTTGAAAGGAATGGGTAAGCTTCCGCCTGAGGAACGGCCGATCATCGGTGAAATTGCCAATAAAGTCCGTAATGCCATAACGGAAGCGATTGAAGCAAAAACTATAGAGCTCGAAGAAATTGCATTGAACAAGCAATTGGAAGAGGAAACGATTGATGTCACGTTGCCGGGGCGCAAAGTAAGAGTTGGTGGCCCTCATCTGTTAACGAGCATTATCGAAGAAATTGAAGATTTATTCATCGGCATGGGTTATGAAATTAAAGAAGGCCCGGAAGTGGAAACAGATTATTACAACTTCGAAGCGCTGAACTTGCCTAAAGATCATCCGGCAAGAGATATGCAAGATTCATTTTACATTACAAATGAATTGCTTCTCCGCACCCATACTTCCCCGGTGCAAGCACGTACGATGGAAGCGTACGATGGAGGAAAACCGTTTAAGATGATCTGTCCAGGGAAGGTTTATCGCCGGGATAGTGATGATGCAACACATTCGCATCAATTCACTCAAATCGAAGGGCTTTATGTCGATAAGAATGTGCGTATGAGCGATTTGAAAGGAACGCTGGACAAATTCGCCAAACATATTTTTGGAGAAGACAGGGAAATCCGTTTACGCCCGAGCTACTTCCCATTTACAGAACCGTCTGTTGAAATGGATATTTCTTGTAAAGTTTGCGATGGAAATGGTTGCAACGTATGTAAAGGGACAGGATGGATTGAAATACTCGGCGCCGGGATGGTTCACCCGAAAGTGTTGGAAATGGGTGGGTATGACCCGGCTGAATATAGCGGATTCGCCTTTGGAATGGGACCGGAACGGATTGCGATGTTGAAGTATGGCGTCAGTGATATCCGTAATTTCTATACGAATGATATCCGTTTCTTGAAACAATATCATCACATGTGAGGAGGAGTAGCATTGTATCTTTCTGTTAATTGGTTGAAACATTATGTCGACTTAGGAAATATCACACCGGAAGAGCTGGCAGAAAAAATCACCAAATCCGGGATTGAAGTCGAGGGGATCGAATATGTAGGAGAAAACGTAACAAATGTCGTCGTCGGGCATGTATTAAGTTGTGAAAAACATCCGAATGCTGATAAGTTGAGCCTTTGTCAAGTGGATGTAGGAAATGAAACATTACAAATCGTCTGCGGTGCTCCAAATGTCGCTGCCGGTCAAAAAGTTGCGGTTGCAAAACCTGGTGCCGAACTTCCAGGTGGGTTCAAAATTAAAAAAGTGAAATTACGTGGTGTCGAGTCGAACGGAATGATTTGTTCCTTACAAGAATTAGGTGTCGACGAAAAATTCATTCCCCAACAATTCGTAGACGGTATTTTTGTATTTCAAGATGACGTGGAGGTTGGGCAAGAGGTCGTTCCGCTTCTCAATTTGAATGATGCGGTGCTGGAGCTTGATGTTCTTGCCGACCGGGCCGATGCTTTAAGCATGTTAGGACTTGCCTATGAAGTGGCAGCGATCCTCGACACTTCCGTCAAATTGCCGAATGAAGAACTCGAAAGCAAAGAGACAGAACGGGCAGAAGATTGTGTGGATGTGGAAGTCGAAGCGAAAGATCTGAATAAATATTATGGTGCATTCATCATCAAAGATGTAGAGATCAAACCATCCCCACAGTGGATGCAAAATTATTTATTGGCAGCAGGCATCCGTCCGATCAACAATGTGGTCGATATTACAAACTTTGTCTTGCTAGAATATGGTCAGCCGCTACATGCATTCGATTTTGATAAATTCGCATCCGACAAAGTGTTGGTCCGTCGCGCGAAGGATGGAGAAGAAATCGTCACTCTTGATAGGGAGACCCGTAAGTTGACACAAGAAAATCTCGTCATTACAAACGGAACGGTACCAACGGCTCTTGCAGGGGTCATGGGTGGATTGGATTCGGAAGTGACCGATGAAACGAAGACGATTTTACTCGAAGCTGCCTACTTCGATGGAACATCTGTAAGAAGAACTGTGATGCAGACAGGATTGCGCAGTGAATCGAGCAACAGGTTTGAAAAAGGTGTCGATCCAAAGCGGGTCAAAAAAGCAGGCTTAAGGGCTTGTCATCTCTTGGAAAAATATGCGAACGGAAAAGTGCTCCAAGGAATAAGCGAGTTTGATGAACTCGATTATTCGGAAAAAACGGTCACTGTTGAAACTGAACGAGTGAACGAACGGTTAGGCACGTCGATTACAGCTGAGGAAATTGCCTCGATTTTACGGCGTCTGCAATTTCCTTTTGAACAAGACGGCTCTGTCTTTAAGGTTCAAGTGCCGACAAGAAGGCAGGACATCGTCATTTTTGAAGATATGTTGGAAGAAATCGCCCGTTTATATGGTTATGACCGGCTTCCGTATACGTTACCGGAAGGGGAAGACCATGTTGGTGGCTTAAGTGAAATTCAACAATTGAAGAGAGATATTAAGAGATTTTTAGAAGGCGCAGGGTTAATGGAAAACTTGACGTATTCCCTTGTCCATGAAAAAGATGTGAATAAGCTCGTCAGTCCGGAAATTAAGGATTTACAGCCGAATCCTGTTCCGCTTTTAAAACCGATGAGTGAAGATCATAAATATTTGCGTTTAAGTTTATTGCCTGGTCTGCTTCATTCCCTTGCTTACAACCAAGCAAGAAATGTGGCGAACATCGCATATTATGAAGCCGGCTCGATCTTTGTATCTCAAGAAGAAACGATAACGAAACAGCCGAAGGAAATTTTACGGTTGAGCGGAGCCATTACAGGAAATTGGGTGGAAAATAAATGGCAAGGGGAGGTCAAACCGGTTGATTTTTATGTAGTGAAAGGGATTGTCGAAAGGCTGTTCGAACTGTTGAAAATGAATGTCGAATTTGAACAGGCAAAATTAGCGGATATGCACCCGGGACGAACTGCTGTCATTAAACTCGACGGAAAAGTGATCGGTTTTCTCGGTCAATTGCATCCATCACTTGCCAAACAATCGGATTTAAAAGAAACGTATGTTTTTGACATCAATATGGATCTTGTATTCGATGCGTACGAGTACGATGTCAGCTATACAGAAATACCGAAATATCCGTCCGTTTCCCGTGATATCGCCTTCATCCTCGATGCTGAGGTGAAAGCAGGCGATGTGGAAGCCTTCATCATAGAAGTCGGTTCACCATTAGTGAAATCCGTCGAAATCTTTGATGTGTACGAAGGTGAACATTTGGATGAAGGGAAAAAATCGATTGCCTATCATCTCGTTTATCAAGACCCGGAAAAAACATTGAAAGATGAGGAAGTCGATGCATCCGTGGAGGAAATTGTCAAAGCAGTCGAAGAAAAATTCGGCGGCTATGTCAGATCATGATTAAATGGGTTAAAAATAGTGGGCATGGCTATGCAAAAAAGCCATTGCCCACTTCTGTCTTTTAAATCGAGAAGTATATGATTACAAATATTGATAAGCTTTTTTTGTGTTGGCAAAATGGACTTTTCCGTAAAGGTAGAGTGCTTTCTCACCATGCTTTCGAATCAGGTTTGCGATTTGCCGATCTACGTTTTCACCGGCACCTTTCGGCAACTCCACATCCGCTTTTAGAGCCAACTTATCCAACTCATCGACAAATCTCGTTCTTGCTATGATCGAAGCTGCAGCCACAGCAATCGATTTGCTTTCGGCTTTTGTGAGAAAATGAGTGTTTTCTGCAATTTGCAGATTTTCACTTTTCAAATGCCTCCGATAAACTGCCGGTTCACAAAACTGATCGATGATAATCCCTTCCGTTTTTTTGCCATTGATTTTTTGCAATACATGTTGGATTGCATAGTGATGCATCACTGCCTTCATTTTCCCTTGGCTCCAGCCCGCTTGCTGGAGGTCATTGTATTTTCCGTTATCAAGGACAAGGGAAGAATAGGGGATATCCAATCGGATGACTTCTTGCGCAAGCTTTTTGATGGAAGCGTCGGATAATGTCTTTGAATCTCTGACCCCAAGTTGTTTCAATTCAGCGATTTTTTCTTCTTCCAAGAACACAGCTGCGACAGTGATCGGACCAAAATAATCCCCCGTACCAGCCTCGTCACTACCGATATGGGCACGGTGAAACAATGTGTCCGTCGATTGGGACACGTATGATGCTTCAGATTCCTGTACCCGATCCATCTGTGTTCGATCCCATTTCAACACCTCTTTTGTAACATCTTTTCCTTGAAATAACACTTTTCCCGATTGATACCCGGTAATGACGACATCATTTGATTTCACACGGAAAAGTGCTCCAGGAGGTGGGGGGATTTTTTTGTTTCCATAATGTTTTTCCATTTCCATCAACTGCTTTTCATCGACATGTAGCACATGGTTACTCATTGACATCTCTCCATTCTTCTTGACTATAACAAATTGATCCACATAAGAAAACACTTCTTTTTAGAACTGAATAGTGATATGATAAATGGTAGAATTTTTGGCGGAGGGATCACCATGACAGAACCCAAGAAAACGAGGACAACCGTAGAAATATATAACCGCTCTTATACCATCATTGGTGATGAACCAGCTAGTCATGTGGAACTGGTCGCCAGTCTCGTTGATCAAAAGATGAATGAAATTAAAGACCGTAATGGATATTTGGATACGACAAGACTAGCAGTGCTTACTGCCGTCAATACGATGAGTGACTATGTTAAATTGAAAGAAGACTATGATCAATTACTAGATTTGATAACGAGGAAAGAGGAAAAGTAGCTTATGCTTAGTCTCATACTTATTATCGCACTATTATTTGGATTATTCATTGGAATGAACCGAGGTTTCATTTTGCAAGTATTCCATTTGATCGGTTTTGTCGCAGCTTTTGCCATCGCCGTCATGTATTACGACGATTTGGCCAATGAGCTGAAATTGTGGATTCCTTATCAGGAATTATCGAGCAACGAACGATGGCCGGACTTTTTACAAGTGCTTCCTGTTGAAACTGCCTTTTATAGTATCGTGTCTTTTGCACTTATCTTTTTCGTTGCAAAAATCATTTTGCAAATCATTGCGACGATGCTCGATTTTGTCGCATCCATTCCACTCATTAAATCGGTCAATAAATCCCTTGGTGCCATCTTAGGGTTTCTCGAAGTTTATTTGATTGCATTCATCGTTTTATACGTACTAGCTTTAGCTCCGGTCGAAACAATCCAAACGATGCTCGACGATTCGTCGCTGGCGATGTTCATCTTGGAAAAAACACCGTATTTTTCAAATAAAGTGTTTGAATTGTTGCAGACCTATGTGATGGAACAGGTCGGATAATCCGCTTGCCATTACATCAATTCATACGGTGGCAAGGAAAAGATCAATTCGTCGTATTAGTATTACTGCTCATTTTCCTTTAAAATAGTGGTAAACGATACGGAATCGATCTTTTTTTGTGGAATCAAAAAGTAAAGCAGGTGAACGTTTTGACGGTAAATAAAAAAGATGTCGTCCGACTGTTGGAAGAAATAGCGATCTATTTGGAACTGAAAGGGGAAAACCCATTTAAAATTGCGGCTTATCGTCGGGCGGCCCAAAGTTTGGAAACGGATGAACGTGCTCTCGATGAAATAGATGATGTGACAAAAATCAAAGGAATCGGCAAAGGGACTGGAGCTGTCATCAACGAATTCATTGCAGAAGGCAAATCTTCGGAATTGGAGAAACTAAAAGAAGAAGTGCCGGCAGGATTGATTCCACTTTTGCAATTGCCGGGACTCGGTGGAAAAAGGTTGTCCCGCTTGTATAAAGAATTGGACATTGTCGATGCGGATAGTTTGAAAAAGGCTTGTGAAGAAGGAAAAGTGGAACAACTTTCCGGATTCGGACCAAAAACGACGAAAAATATTTTACAAGCGTTGGCCGAAGTCGGAAAGCGACCAGAGCGCCTTTCGATTGCCACGATGCTTCCCGTTGTGGAAAAAATCGAAAAGTATTTGGAAAATATGGAATCCATCCAACGGTATTCCCTCGCCGGCAGTTTACGACGTATGCGTGAAACGGTGAAAGACATCGACTTCATCCTATCTACGGATGACGTGGAAGCGGTACGGGAACAATTAGTGCTGATACCATCGATTAAAGACATTGTGGCTAAAGGTGATACGAAAATTTCCGTCATACTGGAAGAGGAATTTGACATACACGTCGATTTCCGGATCGTGACGGATGAAGAGTACGCCACTGCGTTACATCACTTCACCGGATCGAAGGAACATAATGTCCAGATGCGGCAACTCGCAAAATCCCGAGGGGAAAAAATCAGTGAATATGGAGTTGAAGACGAAGAAACTGGTGAAATCCTCACCTTTTCGGATGAAGAAGCATTTTTCCGCCATTTTGACTTGCATTTCATTCCGCCGGAAATGCGAGAAGGAAAAGGTGAACTTGAGCTTTTCCAAGAAAAGCGATCATTCATCGAACTCGTTGATATCCGCGGCGATTTGCATATGCATACGACGTGGAGCGATGGTGCGCAAAGTTTGGAACAAATGGTGAAAAAAGCGCTGGAACGAGGTTATGAATATATTGCCATCACGGATCATTCCAAATTTTTACGGGTCGCGAACGGCTTGGATGAGGATCGTTTACGGAAACAGCGCGAAGATATTGCACGTTTGAATGAAAAATATCCGGATATCCACATTTTTGCCGGTGTGGAAATGGATATATTACCGGATGGAACATTGGATTTCAGCGATTCCTTCCTGAAAGAATTGGATTTCGTCATTGCATCGATCCACTCGAGCTTCAATCAAAAGGAAGAAAAAATCATGGAACGTCTCTATGAAGCTCTTGAAAACCCATATGTCGATATGATTGCCCATCCTACAGGGAGATTATTAGGAAGACGGGAAGGATATCGGGTCGATATGGAAAAGCTGATTGAAAAAGCGGCGGAAACGGGGACGGCTTTAGAAATCAATGCGAATCCGCATCGTCTCGACCTTTCTGCCGATCATGCTAAACTGGCCCAAGAAGCCGGTGTAAAACTTGTCATCAATACTGATGCCCATAGTTATGAGACGTTGGAATACATGAAGTATGGCGTGAAAACGGCAAAAAGGGGCTGGATCCGAAAACAGACGGTATTGAATACATTACCTTATGAAGAACTATCAGCCTATTTGCAACGTAATAAATAAAGGTGGAGTTTAAATGAATCAACGTGTCCTACATGTACTTGAATTTGATAAAATCATCGATCAATTGGTCGATCAAGCGGAAACATCTATCGGGAAAGAACGCGCAAGCGACATTCAGCCGGAAACATCATTGGAAAAAGTCGTCCGCTTGCAGGATGAGACGGATGAAGCGGCACAAGTTTTGCGTTTGAACAAGGCCATCCCTTTCGGTGGCATCCGTGACATCCGGGACAGTTTGAAACGGAGCCAAATCGGTGGGATGTTGTCGGCTACGGAATGCCTCGATGTAGCGAATACCATTTATGGCGGCAGACAAGTGAAACGTTTCTTGCAAAGCTTGGAAGATGACTTGCCAATTTTAAAAGGGATGGTTGAAGACATATTCCCGTTGAAGGAAGTAGAACAGGAAATCCGACGTTGTATCGATGAAAATGGAGAGATTTTGGATCATGCTTCGGCCAAATTAAGAATCATCCGTTCGCAAATCCGCTCCCTTGAAACGCGGGTTCGGGAAAAGTTGGACAGTTATACGAGAACCCACAGCAAAATGCTTTCGGAAACGGTCGTGACCATCCGTAATGATCGCTACGTATTGCCGGTGAAACAAGAATATCGGGCGCAAATCGGCGGTATCGTCCATGACCAGTCGTCTTCCGGACAGACGTTGTTCATAGAGCCACGGGCTGTTGTTGAGTGGAACAATAATTTGCAACAAGCTTTTCTCCATGAACGGCAAGAAATGGAACGGATTTTGCGGGAGCTTTCAGCCCGTATCGGGGATGTCGCTGATACATTATCCAATAACATCGATATTTTGGCGGAAATCGATTTCATTTCGGCAAGGGCAAAATTGGCGAGGTTGATGAAAGCCAGCAAACCGAAAGTGAACGATCAGGGAATCATCAGCATGAAACAGGCACGCCATCCGCTCATCCCTTATGATGAAGTCGTCGCCAATGATATTGAAATCGGCAAAGATTACATCGCCATTGTCATTACCGGTCCGAACACAGGTGGAAAAACGGTGACATTGAAAATGGTCGGGCTTTGTACATTGATGGCCCAATCCGGATTACAAGTTCCCGCATTGGATGGTTGTGAATTGGCTGTGTTTCAAGAATTGTTTGCCGATATTGGTGATGAGCAATCGATCGAACAAAATTTAAGTACTTTTTCTTCCCATATGAAAAACATCGTTTCCATCATGGAGAAAGTGGATGAAAATTCCCTCGTCCTTTTTGATGAGCTTGGTTCAGGCACCGATCCAAGTGAAGGGGCAGCCTTGGCGATGGCGATTCTCGATGAAGTCATTTCACGCCGTGCCCGGGTCATCGCTACGACCCATTATCCTGAGTTGAAAGCTTATGGATACAATCGGGACAATGTCGTGAACGCTTCTGTTGAATTTGATGTCGATTCGTTGAAACCGACGTATCGTTTGCTCATCGGTGTTCCCGGAAGAAGCAATGCTTTTGAAATTTCGGAGCGCCTAGGATTGAATCCCGCTATTATCCAACGGGCCAAGAGCCTGATCGGAATCGATTCGAAAAATGTGGAAAATATGATTGCGGCCCTGGAAAAATCGCAAATCGCTGCAGAGAAAAACTATGAAGAAGCATATGAAACATTGTTGGAAAGTGAAAAGTTGCGGGATGAATTGGAAAGAGAATGGCGCAACTTCCAACATAAAAAACGGGAGCTTTATGAAAAAGCGGAAGAAAAAGCGGAACAAGCAATCCAAAAAGCTCGAGAAGAAGCGGAGAGCATCGTAGCAGAAATCCGGAAAATGAAAACCGCTGTTGCATTTAAAGAGCATGAGTGGATTGAAGCGAAAAAAATGCTGGAAGAAGCACAACCTCAGCTTGTCGATGGAACCATTTCCAAGGAAACAGAAAATGAAGCAGGGAGCGGCTCGCTTTCTCCTGGGGATGAAATCAAATTGCTGTCTGTCAATCAAGAAGGTGTCGTTCTGGAAAAATTGAGTGATCATGAATATATGATCCAAGTCGGCATGATGAAAATGAAAGCAAAACGGGAAGATTTGCAGTTGATTGGTAAAGGGAGGCAAGAACTGGAGAAAACCGTGACGACGGTAAGAGGTGCGAAACAACATGTGAAAACGGAACTCGATCTTCGCGGCGAAAGATATGAGGATGCCCTGCACCGTTTGGAACAATACATCGATGACGCTTTGCTCAGCGGGTATTCAAAAGTAACGATCATCCATGGAAAAGGCACCGGTGCATTGCGATCCGGTGTGCAAGAATTCGCCAAAAATCATCCTGCCGTCTCCTCTTTCCGATACGGTAAAGGGAATGAAGGCGGAAGCGGTGTGACGATTTTGGAATTAAACTAAATGGAGGCCGATGACATGGACGGATTTTGGGATCATATTATCGTCATTACAGTTGCCAGGTATAGCATCGTCGTCATTTGTACGTTTGTGTTTCTGGCTGTATTTGAATTGGTCACTTCTTACAAAAACTGGGAAGAGATCAGAAATGGGAATTTGGCCGTAGCATTGGCGACAGGGGGGAAAATATTCGGCATTGCTACGATTTTCCGTTACTCGATTGAATACAACGATTCCATCCTGCACATGATCGGATGGGGGACTTTTGGTTTCGTTTTACTTTTATCGGCATATTTCATTTTTGAATTCCTTTTGCCGACGATCAAGGTTGATGAGGAAATCGGGAAAGGCAATGTCGCAGTCGGATTTTTGTCGATGATTTTTTCTGTCGGCATCAGCTTTGTCATCGGCGCAAGTATCGGATGAAGAGGGGGAACAAAGTGGTTTATGAACGGTTGGCCAAAATATTGTTTGCTGTGGCGATCATCTTTATCATCGTTGGTTTGTTTTACATCTTCATGTAGTTGAAAAAATTATTACAAAATGAATAAATAAATTTCTAAAAATAGAAATTAATCGGTATAATGGGTATAGTATATATAAAGGAGGAGATGTATAGATGGGAGTACGAAAAAAGTGGCATACCCATTATCCGGAAGAAATACCGACAAGCATCGAGTATGACGAGAAGCCTTTACATGTGTACTTGGAAGAAACTGCTTCTCGTTTCCCTGAAAAGAAAGCGCTTTATTTTCAAGGGAAAGAGATGACCTTCAGAGAGCTCCATACCGAAGCGAAAAAACTTGCGAACTATTTGCAGTCAATTGGACTGGAGAAAGATGACAAAGTCGCAAT
>CALKWU010000015.1 GCA_938004015.1 uncultured Oceanobacillus sp. | reverse complement strand
GATCAAACGTTATCCGCCGTTGCCTGACTGAACCAGAATGGTGTTGAAATCACTTGTTTTCAATTGATTCCTTATAAATGGAATGGCCATATGTTTCTTGATGCAAAGAAAATATTTCCCTTAGAGGCATACGAAGATCATTTTGTGGAATTGAACAAAAATTCTCAAACCCGAACGAGAAGATTCCGCAGTGAAAAACGGGTGCTGCCGCGTATTAAAGATATGTTGGATTGGGGAGTCGTTCGAGCAGGGGATGAATTGAAAGTGAAAAATCACGATGCGAGAGGTGTGTTGCTAGAAAACGGCCATGTGAAAGTAGGAGAAGAAGAAATCTCTTTGCAACAATGGCTGAAACAAGTGACCGGTTGGCCATCCGTTGCAACTTACCAGTTTACTGTACATGTTGAGACGGGTAAGACGTTATCGGAAATCAGACAAGAGTATATGGAAAATCGTGGGTAATCGTGTTTGGATCATTGTGAGTGTTGAAACAACCGATTTATTTTATGATGGATTTGAGAAATGTTTAGAAATGGATTGAGTGATTATCATGCGAGATTCAATGGAGGAATATGGGACATGATTGCGGCAGTGATCGTTTTAGTCGTCTTCTTTATATTCGGTATTGTATTATCTTCTGGTAGGGGTTCATTTTTGATTGCCGGCTTCAATATGATGCCGGAAGAAGAACAACAAAAGTACGATGAAATCGCGCTGTGTAAATTTATGGGGAAAATTTCCTTTGCCTTATGTTTCAGTTTGTTGTTTTTCATACTGAGTACCCTATTAGATGCTACTTGGCCTGATGTCGTCGGGGGAATACTGATGATTGGGATTTGTCTGTTTGCGATTTCTTATACGCTTGGATTTAAACGGTTTTTGAAGTAGCTTCATATGTCGAGACTAATGTATGACATGATTTATGGTTAACTATGCCTTTGCAGCTCATGTTTTTCAATATCAAATTTGGAAAGCGGGAGATGAACTGGAGATAAGGAAAATTGCATCAAAAGGTTTTCTAGGGTTCCGCAACTTGAGGGGTGGTCTGGACCGAGAGAAAACTCACAGTCACGCACTGTGACACGGAAGGATAAAATCCTGGGAGATAACTGTTTGATACAGTTTCTCTCAGGCTTTTTCATTTTATCGATATTGGAGGCAATTTGATATGAATAGACCTTGGATCAAATTGATTGTTGCGGCTGTTTTGGAAGTGTTTTGGGTCATTGGATTGGCGCATGCCTATGATGTTTGGACGTGGACGGCTACCGTGATTTTGATTATCGTCAGCAATTATTTGATGATCTTTATCGCACAAGTGCTTCCTGCCGGCACGGTTTACACCTTTTTCGTCGGATTAGGTGCAGGAGGTACGGTGATGGCGGAAATTGTATTTTTTGGAGAAGCGTTCAACTGGGGAAAAATTTTTCTGATTGCGTTGCTTTTATTTGGAGTCATTGGGTTGAAAATCGTGACGGACGACAAAAATGAAAAAGTAGAGAAGGGAGTACGCACCTGATGGCTTGGTTCATTTTAGTTTTGGCGGGATTGAGCGAGACGTTTGCTGTAGCTATGATTAACAGACTGGCTGTCAAACGGGATTGGCAAACGGTCGTGTTCATTATAGGAGGGCTCGGCGTTGCTCTTGGACTTTTGAGTTATTCCTTACAAACGATTCCGATGGGAATGGGATACACCATCTGGACAGGGATTAGCGTGGTAGGAAGTTCTCTCATCGGAATGTTTTATTTCTGCGAATCCAAAGATTGAAAGCGGCTGTTTTTCATAGCGGTCATTTTAGGTTCTGCAATTGGGTTGAAGCTTATTTCGTAGACGTTGTTTCTTTTGACAGCGGTATGTGATGACTTGTAAATGCCATCGCTTGGAGATGAAAACCAATAGTAAGGATGGTAATTAAAGGGTCGCAACTGTATTTGACAAAACCCTCGGTCATTCGTATGGAAAGAACCGAGGGTTAAGGGAATTTATAATGCAAGTCTGGAATTAAATGTTTTAATTATTAGAGTAGTCGTTGATGCTGTTCATTTAGGATGAATTGGTCTGATTAAACATGTTTTATAGCTCTTTTCGTTATTGTAATTTCTGACCTTATACATTTTTTGCTGTCTGACTCACAAACAGTTAACTTAAATACAATTCAAACACATTCGGATTTTCTATTTCAGACCATTTGATCATATCGATCAAGAATCGATAGCCGACACTGTTGTAACGGTCTTCGTCAAAGTCAAGCTGGTCTTCAATGGTTAAATCATATTTTCGAAGGGTCTCTTCATGGGAACCGTCGCCTAAAATATGGGAATAATAAATTTCAGCATATTGGCGGAATTCTGGTGCCTTTTGGAATGTTTCTTCCCGATCCAGTAACGCATGCGCCACATGTCTTGGTGAATTCGAGTCATAAAGCAACACGGGACCGATCGGATGTGGGAATTGATCGGCAATATGCTTAGGGACTTGTTGTAATGCAGCGAGGAGTGTCGGGTCACCTTGTTTGTATTGCTCGTGATCCATATGTAGCGCCAAGTGGGTGGCGGCTAAATGAAAACCGACCGCCAAATTGTTTTGTTTTTGCAAATAATAGATTTTTGCGATCGCTTGAAGCAAATTGACCGAAAGTCCTTCTTCCCGTAATTCTTTTTCATAGTAATCCAATGCTAAGTCGAAGTTTTTTCCACGTTTTGCCTGAATGGCCAAATCAAAATTATTCAATTCATCAGCTCCCTGAATGTAGTGATTCCATTATACACACAACGCGGTCAGAAAGCACTGTTATAATTGAGGAAAATCCTTCAAGAGTAATCTTTATTAAGTTAATGACCTGGCTGTCAAATAATCAACTAGATTTAATCCATTTACTAGTGCTGCTGAAATTTTTATATTTGATGCTCCTCTTTGTCCCAAATGACAAGAAAATGTACTCGTAAGATGCTATAATGATAGAAATTATATTGTATCCTAACAATCTCTGTGAAATCAACGGGACTCAATATGACAATAGCAAAGCTGGGTAAAGGGAGACGATGTACTTGATACCTCAAGATTGGCTCGATTATATTAACGAACACTTGCTATTGAAAAACGAAGAACTAAATCTCTCGGATGTCAAAGCATATAACGGTATGTTCGATATACCAGTCATCAAAAGGACGGCAAGAACGAGACGGACTGTGGCTTTGTTGACAATCGGTTTGGAGAGCGATGTAGTGGCGGAACGGGATTTGCTTCAATTGTTCACTACGCCAAGAGCAAAAAAGCAACTCGACATGACGGATGAGACTTACGAATGGATCTGCAACGGCCTCGTGATCCGGGAGTTCCGCTTTGAAAAAGATGGCCTGACGGTAAAAAGAAAAAACTTTCGTATGGGATTGCATTTATATCGACAAAAACTGCAATTAGAAGAAGAACAGAAAAGAAAACAGGCAGAGTCTTTTCTACAATGGACAAAGGAATGGGATGAGATCAAAACGACTTCAAATTCACAAAATCCCCAGCGTCAAAATGCCCTTCATAGCTTGAAAAATTGGTTGGATGATATGGCCCGTACAAAGGAATTCCAATCGATTCATCCAAATTGGCAATTCAACAAAAAACTATTATTCTTGCATTTTTTAACTGCATTTTATCACATCTCCATGGCAGAACCCCATTTTGATTGGAAAGAAATCGGAGCGCGCTATTATCGGAAAATCGGTGGTTCCAAAGCATTTGACTCTTATAAAAAAGAGTTCATTGAAATTGCCGAGGAAGTGTTAGACATTCCGTTACATATTCTAGGACTCAGTAGTTTAGGAACAATTACTTCGCTTTATTTTGTCGGACAAATGGAAGGTGAAACTGTTACTTATGATTATGGGCCGATTCATGCGACGACGGATTTGGCGGTGTTCAATGAAATTTTCAAGACAAAAGCGAAAGTTTTATGGCTCGTCGAAAACAGAGGAATTTTGACACGTATGGCATTTGAAACGGAATTTTTGACTACGACGAACAGTTTCGTGTTGGGCATTGATGGCCAGCTCCGTTCCAGCCACAGACGTTTAATCAAGCAACTTTTAAGACATGTGGAACAAGTGATTATTTGGACAGATGTCGATGAGGCGGGGTTCATCATCGGCAGTCATCTGGCGGAACTGCTCCAAGGTTATGATGTTACGGCAAAATGGGTCGTTCCGCCGCTTGAAGTCGTTTCGAGTCTGGAAGCATTCAAGAAGGCATACGAACAAGCACTGGAAGTCCGCTCTGCAGAACAAGAAGAACAGATTGGAGGAATCGAACGGTGGAAAAAGTGGATCAGTCTTTAATTTCCATTTTTGATATGGAAGAGGATAAACCGGAGCTTCTCCAATCGATGCGTGATATCGCGGCTCTTGCAGGAGTTTTGGAAGACTTAAGTGATCAGCAGCCATTTGAAGCTCCAAAAAACGTTTTACGGTTTATGCGTGTGCTCAACCTCATCAATCAGGAAGCGCTTGGAATTTCTGACCCGATTGAAGATGAAGAAATGCTTTTTTACCGTTATCGCCATACGTACGGATATGACGATGAAACGACTATCGACTACATCAAACATTTAATCTATGTTTTGGGAAAATATAACTGGATAACGAAAACGTCAAAAAGGATTAAAATGCGTGATCTCGGAAAAAGACTCATGGACGTTTTGATTCGTTTGGCAAATGATTCGTTGGCTTATTATATGAATGATGAAGTGGCACGGACCTTGTTTCAAGCGAAACGGGATGCGGAAATCAGTGAGGCCTATGATGACAAAGGGATTTCCGGCGGGAACAAACTGGCGAGTATGATCAAAAATGTCGAGGAAGCGACTTCACTTCTCAAGGAAAGGGAGTTGGAATATTTAGCGGATCGCCATGCTCTTTCTCAAGTGGAAATCATTCACCAGTTGATGACGGAACTGGAGACGAAAATGAAGGAGCGAATTGAGAAGTTTGAAACACTGGATCAAGAACTTGTCTTTGCTTTTTTGCGCCAGCGAGGACTCACGGCAATCAGTGAGGGGACGAAGATCAGTCTTGGAACAATCAATAAAATCCTCAAGTTCACCC
The DNA here is from genome assembly GCA_938004015.1 of uncultured Oceanobacillus sp. Classification (GTDB taxonomy): domain Bacteria; phylum Bacillota; class Bacilli; order Bacillales; family Amphibacillaceae; genus Oceanobacillus. The sequence goes on along the minus strand of CALKWU010000015.1, from coordinate 8,416 downwards.
ATTTGCAAGAGACGGATTTCATTCAGACGATTCAACCGGATTTATTGAGGAATTTAATCGTGCAATCTTTTGACCCTCCGCTAGGGTCCGATATTCCGAATGCCCATCAAATTCTCAGTTTCATGGAACAAGGTCAATATGATGAAGAAGAGCTGGATGGTATGTGGGTGCCGGTCAAATTTGCAGCACCGTTATCACCTGCCGCCATCGCTGAGGGGATCGATTATATCGAGAATTATGAACCGATAACCGGTGAAATAGAGGAAATTGAAACAGTCGTTTTTGAGGATGTCGCTGAAATTTCGGAAGACGAACTGGAAGAAGTCATGGGAGACTCGAAATGGCAAATGACGAAGCATCTGATACGTACGGAGGAAATCGAAAATTACCTGGAAGAAAAGGACGAAGCGGGTCTCGATGAATTGGTCATCGAGGTCGGATCGGCTCAATGGAGTGACGTGTTGAACAGTCTATTGGGGGTTTCTGCGCTCGTCGCAAATAAAAAGGCGGATATCGATGAGTCGGCAAACCGGAAAATAAGCAAGAACACAGAAAACAGGGATTGGAGATGGACCGATGAAAAACAAGGAACTTATGGAATCCGTAAACGAAGAAAGTGAAATGGTCAATACGAATCCATTAAATGTGATGCAGCCACTGCAAGGGTTTTTGACAAAAGAAGAAGAGCTGGCTTTCATGCAAATTTTATTTTCTTCTTCAGCCACGATTCGTGCGGGGAATTTCGGGCTTTCAAGAAAAGAAGTTGAAAAAATTCTCGGTGTCAGTGATGATGAGGCTTTCTTTTCATTTTTGAAGCGTTTGAATCAGGCCATCAGCCGTTATTTTAAAGTGATTTACGATGAACGGCGGGACCAAGTCGTGGCTTTGATGCGGGTTTCCGCTAAACAAGCGCGGAACGTGTTGAATAAAGAAAGTCTGGCCATTTTAATGTTCATGTTTTACCATCAGGAAGTGTTACAAAATGAATTTACGTTGTTCTCGCAGTTGGTCAAAAGTTTCGGTCACGAATCGTTGAAAGTGACAAGGAAAATTCAAGCGAACTTGGATCCTTTGAAAAAAATCGGTGCCATTGAAAATTATGAAACGAATTCGGATGAGGAAGCCTATCAGCTCACAGCAATCGGTGTCCATTTGTTTTCCGATTCGTTTTTACGGAGATATGCTGAATTCAGTCAATCGAATCAGCTGCATATGGAAGATGTTTTGCGCTTTTTCAAACGTTACAACTTGAATGGTGGTGTCGCAGATGATTCCTTGGAGGCTTAGATTCAGTGGTGTTCGGGATTACGAAACGATCGTCCTCGATTTGTCAGGGGAAAAAGACCATGTCCTCATCTCCGGTCCAAACGGCGCAGGCAAATCGACGATCACTTTTTGTATGGGCGCTGTGCTCAATTCAGGAAAGGTCGATATCGAAGGATTGAGATCGAACAACATGCCGCAAGACCAAGTTTGGCGTGCAACGATCGATCTGCTTTTCAAAAACGCTGGGGAAGTGAAAGTCGATGCGCCGGAATTTGTGCAATTCCGTTTGGAGATCGAACAAAATCCGGGAGAGCCGATCAAAAAGGAGTTTTTTATTGAAGAAGGCGATGTGATGGACGAATGGGAGCGGGTGACGAAATTTACGAGTGGCGGACAAATGAATTTGACGGAATATAAAAACCAAATCTTGTATAAATATGCCGTCGACCCGGATGCCTTTTATTTGATTTGGTATCAAAAAGAGGTGAACCAGTTCGCCATCATGTCTGCGGAGGAAAGATTCCGGATATTCAGTGAGATGAACGGGATCGACCGCATCCAGAAAAACTGGGAAGAAAGTAAAGAGCTGGTGAAAGAGACGGAACAGAGTTTGCTGGAAGCTGAGGCGAAGCAAGGGCTGAATAAAATGCATTTGAAAGCTCAAAAGACGGCTTTAGATGCTTATAACGATCGAAATCGTCGCCGGGAAGCAGGTTTTAAGAAATATTATCAAGCTTTGACCTGGCTGGGAGATTATTATTGGGAACAAATCGAATCGTTGAAAGAGCAAGTGGAAGATTTGGAATCGGACAAAGAGGAGAAGCTCGATTTAAAAAATGAGCTGATCATTGCCCGAAGCGAAAAACAGAAAGAACTCGAACTGTTTGAAGCACAGACTCAGGAACTGAAAGCTGACCTGGAAAACTTGGATTTCGAACTGGGTGAACTTAGGGATAAGGTGGAACGTGAGGAAAAACGGAAAAATTCGATTGAAGAAGAAATAGCTGAAATCAAAAAACAGGTCAATCGGATTGGTTTGTCGGAAGCGGAAGTGAAAGAAAACTTGGCGACGGCGGAAAAGAACTTCAACAGGACAGATGTAGTCATTCAGAATATGCTCGGGAAACAGAAAAAGTTGAATAAGCGTCGCAATCAGCTGGTCGATGAGCGGGCCGAGTTATCCGTACAAATCAAGCAAGATGAGAAAAAAGAAAAAAATTATCGGGAAATGCTTGCCGAGTATGGCAGCAGTCACGCAATTCAACTGGAAATGGATGCTAACGACGAAGCCATTGAACAGAAAAGAGACTGGTTGCGAAATCGAGTGGATCAAGAGAAAAAAATGGAAAAAGAGCTTGCCTATCTGAAAAACAATAAAGTTTACAGCCCGCGTCAGGAAGTGGCGATTCGATATTTTGCCAAACAAAATGTTGAAGTTTTTCCTTTGCGTGAGCTGCTCGAATTGGATGCAGAAGCTAGAGAACAGGAAGAACAGTTGTTTGACACGATCAAATACACATTGTTTGTCAATAAGCGACATTTCCAAGCACCGAATGATTTGTATTATGTACCTCTTCCTGATATCGTACCGGATAAACCGGTGATGCATCTTCCGGACAAGCATTTGCAAGTGAAAGAGCAATTGGATGAAAGGCTATATCCTTATGCGTTGAAAGCGTTGTGGTGGGTCGACTCATTTTTCAAAGCGGAGAAGCCGAAAATTGTTGACGGGCAGCTCGTTGACAAAAGAGGAATCCGTGGTCCTCAAGAAGAGAGACGGATCATTTTAAGTGAAAAAATCCTCCGCTTGCGGCAGGAAAAGTTGACGGAAGAATTGGCGCAGATTCGAGAGGAACAGGCTGTGTTGCGTCAAGAAATTGAAGAGCTCGAAAAAAGAAATAAATTGTTGTTCGGAATTAGGGAATCTCTACGGGAAGCCGAGGCATTTTTCACGGGAGAGAATGAAAGGGAATGGCGCAGAAATCAGTATGCAAAATTGAACAAGCAGATCACTGAAATTGAAGCTGGGCTTGAAGAGCTTGGTGAAGCATTGAATGAACATTGGAAATTATGGGCGGATTGGAAACAAAAATTGGAAACGTCACGAAGTCATCTAAAGATTTTTGAACGTTTCCATAAAGAAAAAGAAAAAATCGAGGAAGTCCGGCGTTTGGATCAATTAGTGAAAAACTTGCGGAAACAATATGATGAGAAAAACAATTTATATGATCAATTGTATTTTGATTTGGAAGAGCGGAAACGAACAGAGAAAGCGTTGAGGGGCAAGTTGAACAAACTCGATGAAGAAGTTGAATCCCAAATTAGAGAAATCGAACAAATCGAGAGGCAAATCGTGCAACGAAAAGAAGAGCGAGTAGTCAATGAGGAAGGCTATTCCCGCACGAAAAATGAGTTACATGATCTTTTGGAAGAAGCGAAGGATCTTGTCGAAAAATATGAAGAAGAAATCGTGGAGTCGGAGGAAACAGCTGAGCGTAAAGAAACGACTGAACTGAAGATGACGAAGGCTCGGGCTGACGATCTCCTTCAGCGTGGAAAAAGTGAATATCATCAAGCCAAAAATGAAGTTGTTGATGAAGCCGCCCCTGAAAACTATGCAAAAATGAAGGAAGAATATGACCGCTCCGAAGAAGAAGTGAAAAAATCAAAATTGCTGTTGCAGGAGTATTTGGAGCGCATGGAAGAGGCAAAAGAAAATCTGGAAAATACGATCAATACGAAGATCATCGTCGTCAATCAGAAGTTCGTGAATTATATGACGCAATTTGGGTTTGAGGGGAAAATCGAATGGGATATGTATACAGATCGGAACGGGCAAAGCCGCTATCAATTGTTCATCAAAGCGCGGAAGGAAGGGCATCGTGGCAAGATGGAAGATGTCAATGAAAAAGCCCGTGGCGGAAAAGTCGGAAAAGGTGTCTCTGGCGGGGAAGAATCCCTCAGTTCGCTCTTGTTTGCCCTCGCACTTTTGCAGACGATCGAAACGACACCCGGGTACATTGTACTCGATGAGTTCGACAGTGCGCTTGATGAGGGGCGGAAGGAAAAGGTATTCCAGCTTTATGAACAAGAACTCCGGCGCAAAATGATTGTCCTTACGCCGAAATCCCATGAAGAAGAATATTTGTATCGTTTTTCAAAAGCTTATGTTGTCCATCATAATCCGAACATCCCAAAAAGCACGGTGTTCAAAGTGAAACGGATTAAAGAAGAAGGTTTGGTTTAAGCGTTAAACGTGGACAGTCCCCATTTGACCCGAAAAGTGGGACAAAACGGGACTGTCCCTGTTTGGCCCAGACCATTCCAATTAATTTTCAACTAATGTATAATCAATAATCAAATGATGACATAATTGATGAAGGATTTTTATTATGGTCGAACTTGCTAAGGGAGGCAGTATGATGTTAATTGTCACGATTAATGAAATTCTTGGAAGAAAAATTTTAGCAGTAAAGGGAATTGTTCAAGGTAACACGGTGCAATCGAAACATATTGGCCGCGATATCGGTGCCGGTTTGAAGTCGATTGTCGGGAGATCCGTGGTTACTCGGAAATGATGGAAGAAGCACGGGATATTGCCTAGGAGCGAATGGTTGAGGAAGCGGAAGTGAACGGGGCAAATGCGGTCGTCGGGATGCGTTATCAAACTTCAACGATCATGGGTGGTGCATCGGAAGTGATTGCTTATGGAACTGCAGTCGTAGTGGATTAATTGTTAGATTCTCCTTGAGGAACATTTTGACTTGATATAAAGAGAAAGAGAGTTTGCATCAAATTTGAATACTATATTTATTCTTTTATAACATGTCGAAATAAGTTATAATTTGAGACAAGGAGGTGAAAAAATGGAACAGGAAACGATATTAAGAGAGATTTCCAATATGCTCAGCATCCATTCGAAGAAGTTGAATGAAAAAATTGATAAAAGCATTGGTGAGTTAGAAAAGAAAATGGATAGACGTTTTGCGGAAGTGGATAAACGTTTTGATGAAGTAGACAAACGCTTTGCTGAAGTAGATAAACGTTTTGATGAAGTAGACAAACGCTTTGCTGAAGTAGATAAACGTTTTGATGAAGTAGACAAACGCTTTGCAGAAGTGGATAAACGTTTTGATGAAGTAGATCGACGTTTTTATGAAGTGAATGAAAAAATCGATCGCCTAAATACAAAATTCGATGGACAACGAATCGAACTTCAAGAAACTCAAGAAACTGCTGAATTTGCCGCAAAAAAAGTCATTCAACATGAGAAAAAGCTCCGTGAAATCTATACTTAATCGTACCACTCATTGCATGATTTTACCTCTTAGAAACTTCATCTTGTTTTAAAAAATTCTTCATTGGATAGCTGAGTTTGAAGGCGGCAATCCTTTTTTATTTAACGGGGAAATTGTGGCTTATTTTATCGGGACAAGTCAGGAAATGAGATGGTGAATCGTGCATTGGATGAGTTAAAGAAAAAGGGATTTGCGAAAGGAGCCATACTGCATAGCGATCAGGGCTTCCAATTCACAAATCCTGCCCACATCATGCGTTTAAAAAGAATGGGAATCACCCAATCCATATCCCGCAGAGGCAACTGCTGGGACAACGCATGTATCGAAAACTTCTTTGGTCATATGAAGTGTGAAATGTATCATTTCACCCAACCTACAACCGTTATAGAAGTTTACGGAGCTGTAGAATCCTATATTGCTTATTATAACAATAAACGTATACAAACTAAACTAAAAATGAGTCCTGTTCAATACCGCTTAAAAATAGCTTAATTGATGAACTTCACCATAGATTATCATCTTAACCACAGCAAAGCTGCTTGCCCTTAACCTTTGTACCACATTTTAGTGACCGCTGGAAGGGGACGGGGCTCCGCCAGCGGAACTTAGAAGTGATTGTCCATGGTACGCTAGTAGGGCGGATAGAGCCTTTGAAGGCTTTATAATTTCGATCGGGTGAAATAAAATGACCATGGACACAAACAAGGTCAAGGGTGGTGGAATCGGGAAGAAATTGTGCGGTTTTAGGACTGTCTACTTGACAGGGACATGTTCAACTAGTGCGAGCGTTTTTACAACGGGCATCAACGGATAAATAGAAAGGACGAGCAGTTTCTCAGCGTTTATGAACGGATTGACAGAACTGCCGAGTGCACTCAAAGTTAAAGTGAATTCCTTTTATGAAACATATGAGTATTTTTTCCTCTGCATCAAAGTAGCGTTTATCCACTTCTAGTAGGAAGGGACCTCTTTTTATATAAAAACCAATAATGGACAAGATAACAGAAGAAATTTAAGGAACGACATCGTTTCGATATCGGTTTTTCGAAATTTGGACACTTGATTTTGATCGGGGAGAAAGTGATGAATCGTAAACATTTAAGAAATCCAGTTTTCCTTATTTCCGCTTCCGTTATTTCCATATTAGTCATAATCGGAGCTGTTTTCTCAAGACAATTTGGAGCAGTAGCTGAACAGTTGTTTTTATTTGCAACGACCAATTTTGGCTGGTTTTATTTACTTGCTGTATTTATTGTGATTCTCTTTTTGATCGGAATTTCGATCAGCAAATACGGAAAAATCCGATTAGGGGGAGAGGACGAAAAACCAGAATTTCCATTTTTCACGTGGATTGGAATGTTGTTTTCGACTGGTTTTGGAGCGGGTCTCGTTTTCTGGGGGGTTGCGGAACCGATGTCTCATTTTTTTGAGACTCCCTTCGCTTCGATTGAAGGGCAAACTGAATCGGCGGCTCGAGTAGCTATGGCGTATTCTTTCTTCCATTGGGGAATCAGCCAGTGGTCGGTGTTTGCGATTATTGGACTTGCGATTGCCTTTATGCAGTTCAACAGAAAGGAAAGCGGACTGATCTCAAAATCGATGGAATCGGTGACTGGAAAAAGGAAAGCTGTGACGAATACGATTGACTCATTAGCAGTCATTGCAACGGTTATGGGAGTCGCTACATCTATCGGTCTTGGGGTTTTGCAAATCCACGGAGGATTGTCGACTGTTTCCAATATTCCAGCATCAACTTGGGTACAAATCGTCATCATTGCAGTGATTTTTGTTGCTTATATGGCTTCGGCCGCCACAGGTTTGAATAAAGGGATCCGTCATTTGAGCAATTTGAACTTGGCGCTCTGCTTATTGCTGCTCGTGTTTGTCTTTGTGATGGGACCGACTGTTTTTATTTTGAATGCATTCACGTTGGGGATTGGGGATTATATTTCAAATTTCATCCAATACAGTCTTAGATTGGAACCTTATGTAGGTGGAACTTGGGTGCGCGACTGGACGATATTTTATTGGGCTTGGGCGATTTCCTGGTCACCATTTGTCGGTGCATTCGTGGCACGGGTTTCAAAAGGAAGGACAATCCGGCAATTCATCGCTGGTGTCATGGTGGTTCCACCGGTCATTGCATGTGTTTGGGTTGCGACATTTGGCGGGACGGCTTTGTATAAAGATTTGAATGAGAATGCGGGAATTGCAGAAGCGGTGAACAACGATATAACGGTCGCTTTGTTCCAAGTGTTCGATACACTCCCGATGTCATTTTTCATGTCGGTACTGGCGATTCTTTTGATTTTCACGTTTTTGATCACCTCTGCGGATTCCGCCTCGCATATTTTGGCGAGCATGACGACGGAAGGGAGTTTGATTCCACCGTTGTTTCAAAAATTGGTTTGGGGCGTGCTGATTTCTGCTATCGCAGGTGTATTGCTGTTTGCAGGTGGTTTAGACGCATTACAGACTGCATCGCTCGTTGCGGCAGTTCCGTTTACGGTGATCATGCTCATTTTGATTGTTGCTATTTTTAAAATGCTACGGAGAGAACCGATTCCTATTTCGAAGAGGGATATCCGGCAATTCCGCCGCATGGAAAAGGCAAGTAAAAAATTGAATAAAGAATGAGCCAAAAAGGGACAGTCCCTGAATGGCCCACTTTTCCAAAAATTGGTGGGTCAAGCGGGGCCTGTCCCTTTTGTCCCAATAACAACGTGAGGGGGCTCGGCTGCGAAATTTAATTTGACCAAAGCTTCCAGAAAACTGATAATTAAAATAGATTAGAATAATCAACAAAGGGGGATGGACGTGAGAAACATTCAGTGGACAGAGAATCGTTTTCA
>CALKWU010000014.1 GCA_938004015.1 uncultured Oceanobacillus sp. | reverse complement strand
CACCCCAGCTATTTTAGACGCATGCAGCACAGTGAAAGCAATCTCCGGAGCCGGAGTAGGCCTTGATAATATCGATGTGGAATACGCGACGGAAAAAGGAATCAAGATTCTCCACGCACCAAAGATCAACACGGTAGCAACTGCAGAACACGCAGTCAGTCTAATTCTTGCAACAATGAAAACCATTGTTCAATTCCATAATGAAATGGAAAGAGGAAACTATGATTATCGTGACGGCAAATTCACCTATGAACTACGTGGTAAAAAACTAGGCTTAGTCGGCTTCGGTTCCATTTCCCAGGAAGTCGCAAAAATCATGAAAAATGGATTCCAAATGGATGTACTCGCTTATGTGAGGAGAATTCCGGAAGAAAGACAACAGATTGCTGATGAAATCGGTGTTGAACTGACACTCGATATGGAAAGGGTCTTCAAGGAAAGTGATGTCGTCAGCCTCCATATTCCATTGAATGAACATACAGACGGCTTAATTGACAAGCGTTATTTTGACTTGATGAAAGAAGATGCGGTACTCATCAATACAGCACGGGGTGGTGTCATCAATGAAGAGGATCTTGTTGAAGCACTGAAAGAAGGTAAAATCCGCGCCGCCGGTGTAGATGTTTACCGAGTAGAACCAGCTCCTGCCGATCATCCATTTATTGGAGTGGAAAACATCACAAAAACTCCTCATATGGGGGGGATCAGCATCGAAGCAGCGCAACAAACGAGCTGGACGGTCGCGACCAACTTAATCAAAGCAGTGAAAGGGGAAGATGTACCGACCATCGTCAACAAAGAAGCGCTCGTTGCACAGGGGGATTAAAATGGAGAAAATCAAACAGGATTTTGAACAAAGCAATTTTTTTAAACATGTCGGGATGGAAGTGGAAAACGTGGAAAAAGGAAGTGTCACGTTGAAACTCCCGATCATCCCGGAACATCTGAATGTAAAAAACACGGTACATGGTGGAGTTTATGCAACGATATTAGATACAGCAATGGGCTTTACAGCTCGCTCACTTGGCTATGATGAAGTGACGACATTGGAAATGGGGATTCATTTTCTTAAATCTATCCAAGAAGGAACTGTTTTTGCAAAGGGAAATGTCATTCATCAAAACCGTTCCACTATATTAGTGGAAGCTGAGATGTTCGATGAAGAAGGTAACAAGCTCGCACATTCCACCGGAACTTTCCGCGCAGTGAAATTTGATGACTAAGTGAGTATGAAAAGTTTCTACTATTATATAGAGATAATCTCTCATTTGGAACAGTCCGGTGTTTGATGGGAAGGATGTGGAGAAGTAGAAGATCATGATGAAGGCTGGTTGAACGAATGTACCGTTTTATCGTATTTATAGGGATGTGCATCCTTTATATCATTTACTCACTCATTCCAAATGATTTGATTTATGCTGTGTACATTACTGTCTGTCTATTAGCGTTTTTACTTGCTTTTCAAAAATTGCAACCGAAAAATAAAGCATTCACTGGATTTTTATTTACAGTAGGTGTCCTTATTCATTTTCTTTATGGGAATAAAGGATTGGATCTTTTTCAAGGCATTACCCAAAACTTGGCTTTATTGGCAATCATTATCCTTGCACCACTCATCTTCTATCCATTGGAAGGTGAGGGTGTGATCGAGTCGGTGATGTCTCGTTTACGTGTTTGGCAAAATGACCGTCGGAAGTCATTTTTTGGTATTGGTGGATTCATGATGATGCTCGCGCCAATTTTGAATATGGGGGCAGTCCGGGTTGTCCATGGATTTATCGGAAAATTGACGATTGAACCGAAATTACTGGCACGTTCCTATTTTAGCGGATTTACACCGGCAATCGTCTGGTCGCCTTTTTTCGCTTCCGTCGGAATTGCCCTTTCCTTTGCGGGAATGCCTTATATCACGTATCTGCCGGTAGGGCTTGGCTTTGCATTTTTGATGGTGATTGCTTCAGTTTTGTTACATCGTCCGGCAAAAAGTGAAACAGCAGCAACTCTTGAAGATGTTGAGGAAAAACCGGATAAGTCCAACCGTGGCTTTATATCTTTAATTTTTTATGTATTATTTTTAGTTGTCTTGTTGACAAGTTTGGAATTCCTGACAAAGCTGCCGATGCTCTTGCTTGTCAGTATCAATTGTATTGTCATTCCATTGGTATGGACTACGATTCGGAATCGGTGGGATTGGGTCAAACAAGAGTTCCGGCATTACCAAGATCAAGTTGCTTCAAAAACGAATATGGAGATTTCCTTGTTTCTAAGTGCCGGCCTTTTTGGAAACTCGTTAATGCATACTCCAATCACTTCCGGATTAGGTAGTGCAATCTCATGGACGTCGCAATGGTCTGTATTGCTTGTCTTTTTGTTTGTCGTCGTCTTTGTGAGCACCATGGCACTGCTAGGTATACATCAAATTATTGCTGTTTCCATCATTTTTCCTTTGTTACTGTTACCGGAAGTGGAAATAAGTCTCGTAGTCGCTGCTTTCATGTGTATTTACTCTTGGATGTTTTCATCCTCTTTAAGTCCATTGAATGCACTGAATATTATGATCAGCACGTCGGTGCGTACCAATGGGGTACGGGCAGGAATCATATGGAATGGTAAATATTTTGCAGCAACCTTTATATTGGCGATGGGTTATATTTTGATTTTAAATCATTTCTGAAACATCTCGAACCTATAAAAGTGCATGAAGTAGAAAGGGGGTTCGCAGTTGAGTAAAAGTCTTATCAAAGCAATTCATGTGTTGGATTGCTTTTTTGAAAAACCGGTAATGACGATCAATGAATTGACGGAAATCGCGGGTATGCCGAAAACGACCGTGTTCCGTCTTGCAAATGGATTGGAAGAAGCCGGACTACTCGTGAAAGAAAGAAAATCGAGCCATGATGTCACCTATCGTATGTCGTTGAAGTTTTTAAAATACGGGAAACATGTAAGTGATCAATTGGAGTATTCTAAAATCGCTTTACCACATATGCGGAAATTAAATGAAGAAATAGATGAACTTGTCCATTTGTCGATTGTCGAAGATGACCACGTCGTATATGTGGAAACAGTGAACAGTACGAAACCTGTCCGGTTAGTTGTTAAAGTCGGTGCACGTTCTCCACTATACGCCGGTTCAGGTCCGAAGTTGTTTTTAGCAAGCTTACATGACTATGAAGTGGAAGAATATTTTAAACGTACCAAGTTGGAAAAACTCACTCCGAATACATTTACGACACGGGAAAAGTTAATGGAGGAAATCGCTGAAATTAGAAAGAGAGGCTACTCCATCAGTTATTCAGAGCGGTTCCACGCGACAATCGGCATGTCCTATCCGATTTTCAATTATGAAGGGAAAGTTGTCGCTGCATTGGGAGTAAGTGTCCCGGACGTCTATTTCAGTGAAGAACGGAAACAAATCATTATTGAGAAACTAGGGGAAACCGTTGAAAAAATCTGGAGAGAATTAGGATATACAGGAAAGGGTACGGATTTCCCTACCAAAAATATGTAAAGAATCAGGGGTGTCGCGATGAAAGTTACAGCAGAAGGATTAAGAAATTATTGCGAAAAAATTTTGAAGAAAAATGATGTGCCAGATATAGAAGCAGAAGTGATTGCGGATAGTCTTGTCGATGCAAATACGTTGGGCATTGATTCCCACGGGGTGACTAGATTACCGCTCTATTTGGAGAGATTGGAAAAAGGTAGTCTAGCCGTCAGCACGGAAATGGAAATCGTTAAAGATTATGGAGCAATTACAGTATTCGATGCGAATAATGGTTGGGGACAATATGCCGGAAAAATTGCCATGGAACATGCGGTGGAAAAAGCGAAACAATATGGTATCAGTGCGGTTGGTGTGAATAATTCCAATCATTTCGGCACTGCATCCTATTTTACAAAACTTGCAGCAAAAGAGGATTGCATCGGTATCGCATTATGTAATACGTCACCGATCATGGTTCCATGGGGATCGATGGAGCCCACCCTTGGAACGAACCCAATCTCAATTGCTGTTCCGACGAATAGCCATCCATCCGTCCTCGACATGGCGACAAGTACAGTGGCGAGAGGTAAAATAAACCTTGCTGCAAAAAATGAGGAAGAAATCCCACTTGGCTGGGCAATTACTGAGGATGGAAAAGAAACGACCGATCCACATGAAGCGTTGAAAGGATATTTGCTTCCTTTAGGTCCAAAGGGTTCAGGACTTGCGATGATGGTTGATATCCTGTCCGGAGTACTTACCGGTTCCTTGTTCGGTAAAGACATCCCGAGAATGTACGATGACGATGAACCACAAAATATCGGACATTTTTTCATCGCAATCAATATTGAAAGCTTCATGGATCTTGCAGAATTCAAAGAGCGGATGGATCATCGGATTGAACAAACACGAAATAGTAAGCCTCAAGAAGGCTTCCAACAAGTTTACATGCCAGGCGACATCGAACAACTTAAGCAAGAACAACGTCAAAAAGAAGGCATCACTCTATCACAAGCCGTTTATGATGATTTACTCAACCTAGGAAAAAAATACGGTGTACCTGAGGAAATCTTAATATCTGGATAAATAAAGAGCCAAGGACAAAACAAATCGATTTTCCCTTGATATCGATGTTTTGTCTTTGGCTTTTTATTTAGATTTTAGGCATATTACTCATTTTATCAATAATATAATTATTTAACCGTGATTTAACATATCTAGGTTATCGTATATTAAAGAATTAATGACATTTACAAAGGGAGGATCAATATGAGTTCGAATAACGAACAAAAAAATCAAGATGCAATGGGGGTTGAAACAGAGCAAGAGAAGATGCAAGTGTACACAAATGATGATAAATCGACGATGAGCATGGAACCGAATATAGCTGGTGCACTTTGCTACTTGGTCGGATTCATCACTGGGATTATTTTTCTTCTCCTAGAAAAAGAAAATCGCTTCGTCCGCTTTCATGCCATGCAGTCTATTGTGACATATGGATTCTTTTTCGTTTTGGGATTTGTGTTAAGCTTCATTCCAATCATAGGTTGGCTCATCAGTCTGCTGTTGGCACCACTTGGGTTCATTCTGTGGATCCTATTGATGTACAAAGCGTATCGAGGAGAAATGTTCAAATTACCGGTCGTTGGTGACTTTGCTGAACAGCAAATCAACAATTAATTAAAAAATAGTAAGGGCTTACAATTGAGGGATAAATTCTCGGATTGCATCATAGCCGACATATCCAACCGCACCACCGTAAAACGGTACCGGCAAATTGATTTCGATGGATGGAAAATAGTTCTTCATATAATCCAAAGCATTGATTTGCATCATTTCATTATCGCCTGTCGTCAGGTCGATAACTCTTGTTTCTCCCTTTCTACCAATGACTTCTCGATAAGGATCCATCCCCAGAAAGGAGAACTTCCCTTTTTTCTCATGAGTGGACGTGCTTTCCAACAAAAATCTTTTACCAGTCAGATTCCGGAATACTTGGACCGGCGTCCGACCATCCGCTTGTATTTTTATAAATTGATAGGTTAAAGACATCGTTGACATATACCTCACTCCTTTTGATCAAATTAAAAAATCCTCTATAAACACGAAACACGTGCTTATAGAGAACGTATGGGACCGCGGTGCCACCTCTCTTCGAAAAGAAACATTCTTTTCATCTCTTTCAGATACGGAAGGACTGCAGAATCAAAACTACTTGCATCCCTTCGATATCCTATCCGTATAACGGCGGAAACCCGTGTCTTCCTACTCAAGCAGAGTGCTTTTTCAGAACACCTCTCGTAAGTCCATTCAACCGCTGCTTCGTACCGGGATCACACCAGCTCCGGCTCTCTGAAACGTGAAACAAATCGGTTTACTCCTCTTACTCCTCGATTTTTCGTAATTCAATTCATATTTCCAACGGACAACAATTACAAAAAAACAAAAAATCCCCCATCCAGAAAAGGACTCGGAACCGTGGTGCCACCTTTATTAGCGATAAAGCTCACTCGAATCGTATCAAGCAAAAAGCTTAATACTAGTCTCGGGATATCGGCGAGACATTTCCGCCAAAGCCTACTGTGGGGATTTCCCAGTTCGGTTTGGAAGCTCGGAAGCCCATTCATCCAACGGAATCACACTGGTTCGCACCACCCACCAGCTCTCTAAAGTGTCCCGATGAACTACTCTTCTTCTTCATCACTTTCATTCGTTCAATTGTTATTAGCTATAAGATTAAGACAATTCAATTTGGATGTCAAGAGGTTTTTAAAAATTTTATCAAATCCAAAATTGGAAATGCACATTTCTATGTTAAAATGAATGGAGAAATATACAAGTATGCAAATCAACACTATGGTAATACTGAAGACAATGAAAATATTAAAGCGCTAGGAATCAAATGAGAATTTACTAGAAATGGGATGAATGATTGTGCGGAAACTGATAGTTCTGCTCATTTTAGTTGGAATATTATGGTTTTTATATGGAGATACATACAACGAGGCCGGACTTCGTGGTGTGTATGTTGAGATAAGGGATGACCTTCACGAAATTACATAACACCCTTGGGTTCAATCCACTTATGAGGTTGCACGTCAAGGAATCACTCTATTTTCAGGTTGGATTGGCGAAGCTCTACAATCAGAAGAGACGGAAGGGGAACAACCGGAAAAACCAGATTTGTTCACTACAGAAGAACAGCCATTTTCCATTCTTAATATTGAAATAGGAGACGATCGAGTGGATGTGGAAGCAAAGCTCGGTGAACCGAAACGGGCTTCCCAAAATGTATATGGTACGAACTGGTTCAGTTATCATGATAACTACCGTAACTTCGTGATGGTTTCCTACGACAAAGATTCCAAAGTGAACGGAATATACACAAACCAGGATTTACTTTCTTCGACAAATGGAATCACATTTGCGAGTACACGGGATGAAGTTCTTGCAACTTTACCAAAACCACAAAAAGCAATCAGAAAGGGATTCATCAATTATCAAATCCAAGATAACGGTGAATATGATCTATTTGAAATCGACAATTGCTATGTGACGATTTTTTACGACATCCACCAAGGTTCAATAATTTCCGCCATTTTACTGATCGATAAAGACCTTGAAGATCAAAAGCCTAGTTACTTTGCCAAACCAAGTGAAACGTTAAGGGAAGGTTTTGAATATCAATTATTTGATCTGACAAACGCAACAAGAGTGAAACACGGACTTTCTGTACTCTCTTGGCATGAGGCTGCACGGAGTACAGTTCGGGCACATAGTGCCGATATGGCGGAAAATCAATATTTCAGTCATACGAATTTGGAAGGCCAATCTCCTTTTGATCGATTGACGAGAGACGCAATCGCTTATCGCACAGCTGGAGAAAATTTGGCGACAGGACAACCAAACAGTATCTTCGCCCACGAAGGATTGATGAATTCACTCGGACATCGGGAAAATAAATTGCATCGCAACTATCAGTCCTACGTCGCTGGTGTTGCATTCGACCAGGATGATCAGCCATTTTATACAGAAAATTATTTAGGAAATTAATCTCAGAAAAGGTCCAAAGGAAATTCCTTGTGGATCTTTTTTGTGCAAACTTTTTGAATCGAATAGAATTACCATAAAATATCAATCTATAAATTTTCCTGCCGGGCGTTCCATGATACAATAGAAACTAATAGAATCCTGAACGTCAAATTTTGTTTCATTTTATTGATAATTGACAAATGAACTTGAAGTATGTATGAGGAGTGTCCCGAATGAAGCATCCTGCCACCCAAGTTATTTTCAGAATCTTATTTCTAATATTTGTGACAGTAATCGGATTATTTCTGCTGTAACACTTATACGGCTTACCTATCCTTTTTTGATAGCTACTATGTTGGCATTTTTGATTCATCCGATTGTAAATCTGCTGCAACGTTATTTACGCTTTCCAAGATCGCTCGCTGTATTGGTGAGTATTCTCTTTCTCATCGGAATCATCGGCGGCTTCTTGACATTCCTTGTGAAAAAAACAATTGATGGCATACTTTATTTTTCGGAATATATTCCAAAACAAATCGAAGTCATTTCCTATAATGTCCAAACCTATTTTAATGAATTTGTTTTACCATTATGGGATCAAGGAATTGGGCTTCTTGATAATCTGGAGCCTTCACAACAACAAGTACTACAGGAAGGTATTCTCATTTTGGGGAACAATATCGCCTCCCTGTTAGGTAATATCGGACAAGCTGTCGCCAATGGAATCTCCACGTTCATCGGAGCACTCCCAATCACGTTCACCGTCATCATTTTTTCCATCTTAGCGATTTATTTCATCAGTAAAGATTTCAATAGGTATGCTACACTTTATAAAGAAAAACTACCTGCGATATTCCAAGAAAAAACTTTGAACGTGCTCCGGGATTTGAAAACGAAAATTTTCGGATTCTTAAAGTCACAAATTATCATGATGATTCTTACAGCAATCGTCAGTTTGATAGGATTATTCATCCTGCGTGTGGAAAATGCTCTGACCCTTTCCATCGTTCTCGGTTTAATCGATCTATTGCCTTATTTTGGACCAGGTCTCATTCTGATTCCATGGAGCATCTACAGCTTTTTTACTGGAGATTTATTTATGGGCATCGGGTTGCTTATACTTTATGCTTCTACGGTTACCGTACGTCAGTTTGCGGAACCGAAAGTTTTGTCGAAAAGTATGAAGTTGAATCCCCTTGCAATCCTCGTGTCGCTATTCGCCGGTTTGCAACTCTTCGGGATGTTTGGATTGGTAATCGGGCCAATTTCGCTCGTTCTGATCATCTCTTTATATGAGGCAAAAGTTTTTGAAGGATTATGGGGGTTCATTAAAGGTTAAGTCAGTAATCGTTTTTTGTCGGTATTTCCCGGGAAATATCGAAGGAACAACATTTTCAGACAATAAGTGGAATCAATAATAAAAATGTCCTTAGCTAATCACTTTCGGCTGAGGACATTTTTATTTAAACTTAAGAATATTACAATGCTTTAATTAACCCACCATCCACGATGATCGTTTGTCCGGTAATGTATGTATTCGCACTTGAACCGAGGAATACAACCATTTTCGCAAATTCTTCCGGCTCACCATATCTGCCGAGCGGAATGGCTCTCACTGATTTTTGATGAACTTCTTCCACCGTGATTCCTTGTGCATTTGCCCGAAATTCATCTAATTGTTTCAGACGCTCCGTTGCGATTCGACCAGGACCGACCGTATTAATTAAAATATTGTCCTTACCCAATTCCTGGGAAAGACTCTTTGCTAAGCCTACGATTCCGAGACGGAATGTATTGGACAAAATCAAGTTGTTCAACGTTTCTTTAATCGATCCGGAAGCGACATTCACGATTCTACCAGCACCATATTCTTTCATGGACGGCAACACTTCACGAATCAATCGGATAACACTCAACAAATTCAATTCAAAAGCATTTTGCCAATCCTCATCTGTGAAGTCATTGAATAAGCCTGCAGGTGGTCCACCGGCATTGTTGACGAGCACATCGACTCTACCATTCCAGTCAATCGCCGTTTCTACTAAACTTTTAATTTGAGCTGCATCCGTCACATCACATACTTGATAACGGACATTTTCATTTCCGGTGTTATTAATAATCTCGTCAGCTGCTTTTTTCAATTCCTCTTCCGTTCTACTGGAGAGTAGAACATGTGCCCCTTCTGCAGCATATTGTTGTGCAATTGCTTTCCCTAATCCTTTACTGCTAGCAGCTACAATGACCGATTTCCCCTTCAACCCCAAATCCATTCAGACCACTCCTTCATCTTTTCAAATGTGAAAACTGATAATATCATATTACATTTGTCAGAAAAATTATTCAAGAATGGATTATTTTGAATAGATGGAACGATTTTCTGTTCATTCAATTCCAGATGCTTCTGCCAATAGTTCGACAAGATGAACGACCGAGATTTTCTCTGCCAATCCTTCTCTCTCAACGCCAACTTTCATTTGCAGATGGCAACCAGGATTTGAGGTTACAATCGTATCTGGATTTACCTTTTCAACATGTTTCATTTTTTCGTCCAATATCTCCATCGAAGCATCGTAGTTTACAATATTATAAATTCCAGCAGAGCCACAGCACATATTTTTATCTGGAAGTTCCACGTAAGTGATGCCTGGAATGGATTTCAACAACTCTAATGGTTCATTGACCCGCTTCTGTACATTAGACAAATGGCAGGATGGTTGGTAGGTCACTACTCTATTAACTTCTTTTTCATATGGCAATTCCAATTGACTGAGAATCACACTAATATCCACGTTTTTCTCAGCAAAACGTTTAGCCCGATCAGCCCACTCAGGTTCATCCGCGAGCAGTTTATCATATTCGACCAACTGTGCCCCACAACCACCGATACTATTGACGACATAATCAAAGTCTTCTTTTTCAAAGGCTTGGATGTTTTCCTTGGCAAGTCTTTTGGTTATTTCCGTTTCTCCACTATGGTTTTGGAGTGCGCCGCAACAAGTCTGTTCTTTAATGATGGTCACATCACAACCAGCTTCCTGTAGGAGTCGGATACTTTTCGTATTAATATCATAAAACATCGTATCCATGATGCAGCCTGTGAAAAATCCGATTCGGAATTTAGGTTTCAATTTTGCCGGATAGTGGTTTTCCCTTTTTTTACGTTCAACTTTTGGCAACACTTTTTCAAAGGTACGTAGATTTTCCGGAAGTATATTTATTGCCTTTGTTTTTCGGGCGACTGTTTGTAAACCAGTTTTTTGATAGAGTGCTAGACCGCTAGCCGCTGTACTTAATACTTTACGATTTGGAATTGCCCGATCAAAGACAAATTCTTGGAACAACTTTGCCCGTTTTGTAATTTTCTTCGTTTCCTTTTTATATTGTTGGATTACTTCTTTTGCTGAGTCCAAAATCTTTCCGTATTGCACGTTTGTCGGACAGACAACTTCACAAGCGCGACAACCTAGACATAAATTGATTGGACCTTCCAACTCGTCATAAGTGATTTTCCCTTCTGCTGCCATCTTGACTAAATTGATTCTACCTCTTGGTGAATGGGTTTCTTTTCCCATCGTCAAATAAGTAGGACAAGCAGGCAAGCAATAGCCACATTGGACACAATCGAATGTTGCTTCATATGCAAGTTCAGCCATCAGTCAACACCAACCTTTGCCCGGGCTTCGGAAATATTTTCCCCGGATTTAAAATGTTGTTCGGATCCCAGCTTTCTTTAATCCGCTTCATCATATCAAGTCCAGCTGCACCGAGTTCCATTTCCATAAATGGTGCTTTCAACGTACCGATTCCATGCTCTCCCGATAAAGTTCCACCAAGTTCAATAGCTGCTTTGAATATTTCCTCGACGGCTTGTTCTACACGACGCATTTCTTCCTTGTCCCGTTTATCCGCAATGATATTCGGATGGAGATTTCCATCTCCCGCATGTCCGAACACGACAAGATCAATCTTGTATTTTTCCCGGATTTCTTTCAACCGTTGGAACATTTCTGGAATTTTGCTTCTTGGAACCGTCGCATCTTCTGAGATTTTCGTCGGTTTTTCACGGACGATTGCCGGAGAAACAAGTTTTCTCGCTCTCCACAATTCTGCAGCTTCTTCCTTTGTTTGCGCTACTTGGACTTCTCTTGCTCCTGTATCTTCACATACTGCTTCCACTCTAGTAATCTCTTCTTTAATTGCAGCAGGATGTCCATCCAATTCAATCAATAACATCGCCTCGGCGTCAACCGGCAGACCAAGCGGTTCATAAGCTTCCACTGCTTGAATCGTCGATTGGTCCATGATCTCAAGTTTTGAAGGTAATATTCCCGAACTTAAAATTTTCGTAATCGCCTTACCAGAATCAACGATGTTGTCAAAGACAGCCATCATCGTCTCTGTCGCCTGTGGTTTCGGGAAGAGCCGCAATGTCGCCTCCGTAATGATTCCCAATGTTCCTTCTGAGCCGACAATCAATTTCGTCAAATCATAGCCAGTCACATTTTTTACTGTCCTTCCCCCGGTCCGGATGATTTCTCCTTCCGGGGTAACAACTTCAAGCCCGATGACGTAGTCCTTCGTCACCCCATATTTAAGTCCTCTTGGCCCACCAGAATTTTCTGCTAAAATACCACCAATCGTAGCGACGTTCGAACTACTAGGATCCGGTGGAAAAATAAAACCATATTTGAGTGCTGCATCATTAATATCTGCCGTGATCACTCCAGGAGAAACAACGGCAACCATATCTTCTGGATCGACTTCTAGTTTCTCATTCCATGTCGATAAATCCAGCACAATGCCACCATGAACGGGAAGTGGGCCTCCACTTAAACTAGTCGCTTTTCCCCGTGGATAAACTGGAATTTTATACTCATTGGCTAGTTTCATGATATCCGCAACTTCTTCAGCGGATTTTGGCTGTACGACAATATCAGGAAGATGCACACCAAAGGAGGCATCATAAGAATAACTATATAAGTCTGCTTTATCAGTGAGAATTCGCTTTTCATCCTTAATGATAGGTTTCAGCAATTGAGCCAACTCTTCTTGATTCACTTTTCATCCCCCATTCGCTGTTGGATATATCTTTCTTTGATTTTTTGATGATGTTCCCACATTGCTTCCCGAGCAGCATGCGGTTTTTTATCGATGATCGTCTGAAAAATATTTGCGTGTTCAGTCATTACATCTTGATTCAACCATATATCTTTTTTGGAAAATTCTCTGCTTTCCTTTAAATAACTTTGGATCTTATCGGAAATAAGGTTGAACACTTCCACCATCAATTGATTTTTTGAAGTCTGTACTATGAAATAGTGGAATGCAATATCTTCCTTTAAAGCAGCTTCACCTTGTTTTTCCATCGTCAGTAACTCATTATATAGCTCTGTAAGCTTTTCGCCTTCTTCAGATGTCATCCGTTTTGCTGCAAGGTATGCCGCATCTCCCTCAATCGCTTGTCGCAATTCCAAGAGATCGAAAAAATCTGCACTGTTTTCATCCAATATACAATAAAATTTATCTAATAAATCATCGAGCGGGTCTTCTCTGATGAACATTCCAACTCCTGGACGGACCGTGATGATCCCTGATGCTTCCAGTACCGTCACTGCCTCTTTGACCGATGTCCGCGAAACATCGAACATCTCTGCCATCGCTCTTTCGGATGGCAATTTGTCACCAGGTGATAGTTTTCCATCGGTAATCGCTTCTTTAATCCGCTGGATAATCGTTTCATATATTCTTTTTTGTTTTTTTATTGGTTCGAATTTCATGATTAAACCTCCGCTCATCTAGTGGTCTGGTGGACAGTCCAGGATGCGGAATGAAAAAAGAAACAAGATACTGTTTCTTTTTCATGTGATTATTAGTTGCTGACGATAAAGCTTCCCTTTTCTTCGTCTCCCCATTTCAGCACGTATTTTTCCTTATCACTGATCGGGCCAACACCTTCTGGAGTACCTGTGAAAATAATATCTCCTGGACGAAGACCGATATGTTCATGCACGTATTCCAATAATGTTTGAAAATCAAAAATTACAGATTGGATATTACCTTGTTGGACGAGTTCCTCATTTTTCAATAGAGAGAAATCCACTTCCTTACATGCTTCCACGCCTGGGAAATCCCAAAATTCCGTGATGATAGCACTGTTCCGGAATCCTTTTGCGATCAACCAAGGATGACCTTTTTTCTTCAACTCCGACTGGACATCCCGTAGTGTGAAATCAACCCCTAATGCCATTTTCGTTACGACTTCATCCACTGTAAAGCCTGGCTTCACTTCATTTCCTATGTATAAGACAATTTCCAATTCATGATGAATTTCCCCGCGGTCATTTGGAAAAGGAATCTCACTGCCATCCGCTAAAGCCACAGCACTAGTCGGCTTCGAAAAAACCAATGGTTTTTCCGGCACTGCATTTCCTAGTTCCAATGCATGGTTTTTATAATTTCGGCCAATGCAATAAATGTTTTTAATGTTCACTTCCCCATCCCCCTTTAGTATTCAACTCTAATTAGTTTACTTCATCACTCGTTCATCTTTCAATTTGATTCTCGCATTCGTCAAATGTTTGATGACCGCTTCCTTTGCAGCATGGCCATCTCGACGTTTGATCGCCTCATAAATTTCCTCATGTTCATGGGTGACTTCTTTACGTTTTGCAGCCCAGCCTAAATTTTTTTCCAATGAAAACTTCAAAGCACGTAAATGGAGATCCGATAGATTTTTCATCGTTTCTGTCAAAAATGGATTGTGAGCTGCATTCACTATAGCGCGGTGGAATGTGAAATCCGCCTCATAACCGAGGGACCATTCATCACCCATCACTTCTTTGAATGCATCCAGACTCTCTTTCAGGCGAACAATGTCCTCTTCAGTATGGCGGGAAGCTGCAAGATATGCAGCTTCCGATTCAATGATCGTCCGCATCTCCAGTAAATCATGGACCTGCTTGATATCGACGACTTGAAATTGGGTACGTTCGAACATATTCGCCAAATTCACTTCTTTCACCCAATTTCCGCCACCTTGTTTGGACTCAATGATTCCACTTGCTTCGAGCACACTTAATGCTTCGCGAATCGGAACCCGACTTACTCCGAACTTTTCCGTCAATTCTTTTTCCGTCGGAAGTTTACTGTTTGGAGGAATTTCGCCAGATTTGATCATCTCGATTAATTTTTCTAATACTAATTCGGACACTTTTTTTCTTTGAATCTGCACGATAATTCCTCCTTCATTTATATTTTATAGTCCTACAGCTTTATCCTCAGATACTGCATCTCCCTGTTTTTTAGCACTTATAATATGCAATGCCAAAATCACAATTAGGATTGCAAGTCCAATAGCATCTGTCATCAGCCCTGGTTTCATCAACAACAGAGCTGCAACGAAAAATACCACTCGTTCTAAAATATTCAATTTTGCGCTGAAATAGTTGAATACTGAAATTGAAAGGGCATAGACCCCTATAGCCGCTGTCACAAATGCGATAATAGCATTCAGTGGAGATGCGAATCCTCCAGATTCTGATTGCATGACTAGCACTGGATTGTAAGCGATCATAAATGGAATGATGAACCCTGGTAAACATAGCTTCAGTGCAGTCCATGAAGTCTTCATCGCATTGGCCCCTGCTAACCCTGAAGCTGTAAATGATGCAAGTGCAACTGGTGGTGTGATGTTGGAAAGCACTCCAAACCAGAACACAAAGAAATGTGCAGCCACTGGGTTGACTCCTGCTTCAACTAATGCTGGTGCAGCTGTAACAGCCACAACAATGTAAAGCGCAGTTGAAGGAAGTCCAAGACTCAATACGATGGAAGTAATCGCTATTAACAGTAAGATAACGAATAAATATCCACCGGATAGTTGGTTGATATTATAGGATAAAGTCGCACCAATCCCAGTCATTGTAACAACATTAATGATGATACCGACGGATGCACAGGCAATCGCGACTTGTAGAGATCCTCTTGCTCCATCTTCGAGAGCTCGTACAGCTTTTTTGAGAGTAATCCGATTACTTTTATCTTTAGTCAACCAGCTAGCGATAATTGCCGAAATGATACCTGCAAATCCTGCTGCAATAGGTGTTTTTCCAGCAAGAAGTGTCACGATAACAATGATGAGTGGTAAGAGAAGGACTCCACCTTCTTTAAGAACACTCCAGACCTGTGGAATGGAATCCTTACTCATCCCTTTCAAGCCTTCTTTTTTCGCTTCCAAATCAATCGCAATAATTAAACCAATATAGTACAACAACGCTGGGATGATCGCCGCCAAGATAATGACGTTATAACTTACACCTAGGAATCCAGCCATGATGAAGGCTGCAGCTCCCATAATCGGTGGTACCATCATTCCACCAGTTGATGCAGCAGCTTCTACTGCACCAGCATAATGTGGCTTGAGTCCAATTCTCTTCATTAACGGAATCGTAAACGGACCAGTTGTGGCAACGTTTGCAACAGCACTTCCACTCAGTGAACCGGTTAAGGCACTGGAAAGGACTGCTACTTGCGCTGGACCACCACGGCGTTTTCCTGCGATTGCCACCGCCAAATCGTTAAATAACTGAGTTGCACCACTTGCATTCAAGAATGCTCCGAACAGAACGAAGAGTACAATATACGTGGTGGCAATCGATAGTGTCATTCCGAATATACCTTCCGTTGTCATGTAGAAACGGAATAATAAACGTTCCAGTGAGAAACCTGCATGACCTAAAACACTTGGAAAATACGGTCCGAATAATGCATAAACAATCGCTCCAAGTGTCAATAACGGAATAAAGATACCGACACTTCTTCTTGCGACTTCCAACATCGCTAAAATCGTGATGATAGCGAATACATAATCCCAAATAATCGGGTGGGACATACGTTCACTATGGATTGTCGAATAATTGATGATGATATATAGCGCACCAGACAATCCTACTATCGCAAAAATTGCATCCAGTACGGAAAATTTATTTCTATCGCCATATTTAGTCGCAGGATAAACTAAAAAACCTAAAACAAAGACAAAAGCAAGAAATATAGAATTTCGATAAATTTCTTGGATATTCATGAAACTATTCGAGTAAATTGCAAATAATGCTAAACCTACTGCTACTGCTGCAATAATAATCCCTTGTGTTCCTTGTAACTGGCGGGATCCCCCACCGCCCTCCTTGTCAATGTCCAACGTATCAATTGGCTCTGTGGCTTTCTTCTTCAAAACCAACTCAAACTCACCCCTTAATTTACTATAGATTGACTAAATTGTGAAGTGTCGTAACACTTAATCCAACTCCGGTGGAATCAGCTCTTCCGGAATATCAAGTCCAACTTCTTCAAAGTATTTATATGCCCCTATATGAAGAGGTGCTGGTAATCCTTCCAGTGCAGTTTCCAAAGACACTTCTTCTGCTGAACTATGGATACTGTGTACTTGCTCCAAGTTTTCAAAAATCGCTTTTGTCAATTGATAAACGACTTCTTCATCCAAATCTTTTGACCCTGCAAGGAAGTTCGGTTGAGCGATTGTATTGATTTCTTCATCTACTCCTGGATATGTGCCAGCAGGTATGACATAGCGGTACCATGTATTATATACACTGTTGATCGCTTCAAGCTGTTCATCCGTCACATCAAGAACAGTTGCTTTCACACCGCTTGCATACATGTCCATAATCGATGAAACCGGAACTCCCGCAGGTAATGACCCGCCATCCAATCTTCCATCCCGCATCGCGGAGACCGTGTCACCATAACCTAAATATT
Organism: uncultured Oceanobacillus sp.; assembly: GCA_938004015.1. Taxonomy (GTDB): domain Bacteria; phylum Bacillota; class Bacilli; order Bacillales; family Amphibacillaceae; genus Oceanobacillus. The sequence goes on along the minus strand of CALKWU010000014.1, from coordinate 470 downwards.
CAGGTGTGATATTTTCTTTTGTCAGTCCAATCCCTTCCATGATGGTCAGCGTAGACTGTTCAGTTCCACTTGCCTGTGGACCAACTGAAAAAGTTGTTCCTTCAATATCAGAAATGGTTCCAGTTTCGACTTTATCATCCATCAATACAAAATGTTCGACGTTTCCCCATAACATCGTGATGGATCGTAAATCTTCGTAAGCATTTCCTTCAAAGTTTCCGGATCCTTCAATTGCCTGAGCACCGATCAAACCTTGTAAAATGGCAAGATCCGCTTCTCCTTTCCGAAGCAGGTCAATATTCTCGATCGATCCTGCAGATGACTGCCCTGTTACTTTTATTCCATCCAGTTGTTCTGTCCAGAGATGTCCTAAACCGACACCAATCGGATAATATGTACCTCCCGAGGACGCTGTTGCGACTGAAAAATACTTGGTATCCCCACATCCTGCCAACACTATTGCCAGCATA
>CALKWU010000013.1 GCA_938004015.1 uncultured Oceanobacillus sp. | reverse complement strand
AGATGGGACTCTTTATGTTGGCGGGAAATTTAATGGACAGTACGGTTACGATTTGGTCATTGGCCAGTGCTCTAACAATCCTGTTTATGTTATATTTCGGATTGGTTCATTGGCGCATATTCAAATCTTGGGACCGAAGTGGAATATTTGCGGTTATACTCGGAATTGTCGGCGTTGGTCTTGGCCAAGCATATAATCGGCGGATGATCAAAGGTTTCATATTTTATATTATTTTCGTGATCATACTTTATACGGGTATTTTTGTCTTTGATAACGATGAAGTTTTTAAATGGGTCTTTTTCTTATTTTATCTATTCACGTTATTTGAAGCTAGCCGTGATGTAAAGAAAGCAGAGATAAAATACCACCATGATGATGTGAGAGCGAAAGCGAAAGAATTGTTGAAGTATCGCGATCAAGGCTTTGAGTTTGCGGTCGATACGAATGTACTGATGCACGATATAGATGTCTTTACATATTTGTTAGAAAAGAAATCCATCGATTTGTATGTGAGCATGATGGTATTCCGTGAATTGGATGGTTTAAAGAAAAGCGAGAATCCGGAAACCCGTAAAAATGCGCAGGGTGCATTTGACTGTATCGAAGAATTTCAACAGGAAGGGAAGTTGCATCTCTTAAAGCTTCCTAAAAAGGATGAAATCAAGCAATACGGGTTGAGTGGATCTCCCGACGATATCATCATCGGAACGTATTTACGTGAAATAAAGCAGGAAGGACGAAATCTTCTCTTTATCTCGAATGATAAGGGAGCAAGAATTATTGCCCGTACAGTGGATTTACCACTTGTGGCACTTCAATAGGAGTCATGATATTTACACTTAAAATGGAAAAAGCCGTTTCCGTAATGTAGGAAGCGGCTTTACCTGTTTTGAAGATCTTCTTCCTTCCCATACCCTTCCAACACATCCAACGCATATTGGGTAATCATTGACACGTTTTTACGTTCATTCCAAATGACCGAAACCGAATTGTATGCTTTGTGATTTTTAATGTCGACCACTTTGATGTTTTCCGTCGGCAATAGTTGGATCATATCTTCCGGCATTAAGGTGACGCCGATTCCATTGGAAATGAGGTTGGCGATCGTCAAAAGTTCGGGCCCTGTTACGAGTATTTTCGGTATGAAGCCTGCATTCAGGCAAGCATTTTCCAACATATAATGGAGGGATGGAGCTTTTTCTTTATCGTAGTGGAGAAAGGTTTCCTCTTTCACTTCGGATAAATCAATCGTTTCTTTGTTGGCTACCGGGTGATCAGATGGGACGACAAGTCTGATCGGGTATCGTTTCAATTCCATGAAGTTCAGTTGGTCCGCAACGAGATCCCTCACATTGAGCGGTGTCCGGATAAAAGCGATATCGCATTGCCGTTCTCGGACCAATTCGATGGCTTCGCTGGAGGATGTTTCTTGGATATAAAACTCGATGTCATTGAATTTCTTTTTAATGTCTTTGAACCATCTTGGAATCCAATTGCTTGCTGCCGATGGAATCGTCGCAATTTTAATACTCGTTTGCGGAATAGTTCCGGATTTTTTCATTTCTGTAATCGTGCTTTCGATTGTTTCAAAGGATGACGCCAGATGTTTGTATAAATATTTCCCTTCATCGGTCAACGTTACTTTCCGCGTCGTCCGGTGTAAAAGTTTCATCCCTAAGTTTTCTTCCAATGAGCCGATTTGTTGGCTTAGTCCCGGTTGGGAAATATGCAAATTTCTCGCAGCTTGACTGAAATTCAAGGTTTCCGCCACTTCAATAAAATAACGCAGAGCCAGCAAATTCATAACGCGATTCTCCTTCCAAGATTAATAATTAAAATTTATAATATAAACGATTAATTATTTTGTTTTATATAATAAAAGCTATTTTCAGTGCCTATTTATAATTATAACTTATGAATATATAATCATAATGTATTTCAATTTAGTTGTCACCATTGATACGATAGTAGTGGTGAAAAAACAGGGGGAAGGAGATATGTCATTGACCACGAAAATTGGGTTTTTACAATTTGGTTTAGGACCAATTGGCTTAGAAATTGTTAAAAATATGATGAACGTTCATCAACTGGATGTGTTAGGGGCCGTTGACATCGACCCGGAAAAAGTCGGGAAAGATCTTGGTGAATTATTGGGTACCGAAGAAAAAGGGGTTCAAGTCGTGTCCAGTTTGGATGACGTCCAAGTAACGGAAGATTACGACAAGAAAGTGGCCATCCATGCAACGGGTTCTAATTTGGAAAATGTTTGGCCGCAAATCAAAGAATTACTGGATCACGGTTTTTCTGTCGTTTCTACGTGTGAACAACTATCTTATCCATGGCATCGGTATCCGGAACTGGCGAAGGAAATCGATGACTATGCGAAAAACAAAGGATTGACGGTCATTGGAACGGGAATCAATCCAGGGTTTGTGATGGATACGTTGGCGGTCGTTTTAAGTTCGGTGACGAACCAATTTGAAGACATCAAAGTTTTACGAAAAGTGGATGTATCGAAACGCCGTCTTCCACTCCAGAAAAAAGTCGGTGTCGGTATGACTGTGGATGAATTCAACGCTTTGGCCAAAGAAAATCGTATCGGCCATGTCGGATTGGAGGAGTCGGCTCGTCTACTCGCTTACGGTTTGGGGCTGGAACTGGCAGAAGTGAAAAATTCAATTAAACCGGTCATCGCCGATAAAGCATACCAGGTCGCTGCAGGGGATTTGGCAGCAGGTCAAGTAGCCGGACAGCATCAATTTGTTGAAGCAAAAACAGTAGACGGAAAGAACATCGTTTTGGAATTGATGATGGCTGTCAGCGTTGATCAAGAAGACCGAATCACGTTTGAAGGGCCGGAACCGATTGAAATCGTCGTTCCGAATGGCATTTTTGGTGATACTGCAACGGCAGCGATGGTCATTAATACGGCAAAATTAATTGGAACGGATGCTGCCTTTGGATTACTTACGATGGTGGATATCCGTTTGCCACGACATTTACATGGCATCGGTCGAAGTGCAGTTCCAACGAAATAACCGATTGACATTTCGTTTCAAGGAACATATACTAAACAGGAAAACATTTGATTAAAGGAGGACTATAAAAGATGTATTCCATCAGACTTCGCTTCCTAACTTTGAACGCATAATTGAATAAGTTCAAAGGCTCTGTTTGTGGAAACAGAGTAATGGGAGAAGTCTGCCCTTTTTTAACAAACCTCTATTGTATACGGATTTTTGAAAAGGCAGGGGTTCGTCTGCCTTTTTTGTTGTACATTTTTGTAAAAATTGAAATTGCTGTAGCTAATGTTTCATTGGGACCAGTGTCTCTTCCTTTACTCGAAACCACAAACAGCCGCCGTGGATTTTAGGAGAAAGGAAGAGGACAAATGAC
>CALKWU010000012.1 GCA_938004015.1 uncultured Oceanobacillus sp. | reverse complement strand
AGAATATATTATAATTCATATCAACGGATCATGTTGAGACGAACGCCACGTCCACAGCACATGATCCATCCGTTAAAAACCCGATGAAAAAACTGCCTGATCTGTTCCCAATCCCAAACCGGGATTGCTCCAACAGATCGAAGCCAGTTCAAATGGAGTTACAGTCATTTCACTGTGATTCATTTGGGCTGGCTTTTTTTTTATACATCGGAAAGGAGGGATTGAAATGGCTTTATCTGATATTAAAGTCCTCGATTTATCCCGGGTATTGGCCGGTCCTTTTTGTACGATGATTTTAGGTGACCTCGGCGCGGAAGTATGGAAAGTCGAGTCGCCGACAAATGGAGACGAAACACGTAGATGGGGACCCCCATTCCAAAATGGAGTCAGTGCTTATTACCTCACTGCAAACAGGAACAAAAAAAGCATTACCGTTGATTTGAAAACAGAAGAAGGAATCCAGCTCATCAAAAATCTCGTGAAAAAAGCTGATGTCGTCATCAACAATTTCAAAACCGGGACGATGGAAAAGCTTGGAATTGGCTATGAAACGTTGAACGAAATCAATCCTCGCATCATTTATTGCTCCATCACGGGGTTCGGGGAAACCGGCCCATACAAAGACATGCCAGGCTATGATTTCATCATTCAAGCGATGAGCGGGCTGATGAGCATCACCGGCGATGAAAAGTCGGGACCGCAAAAACTCGGAATCGCCATCACCGATGTTTTGACGGGACTATATGCGACAATCGGCATCCAAGCCGCACTTCTTGAAAGAACCCGGTCGGGAAAAGGGCAAAAACTCGACATTTCCCTTTACGACAGTGCCGTGAGTGCGCTCATCAATATCGGAAGCAACTATCTCATGTCCGGTGAAATTCCGAAACGATTAGGAAATCATCATGCGAACATCGTACCGTATCAAACGTTCAAAACGAAGGATGGCGAAATCGTCATTGCCGTCGGAAATGACAACCAATTCAAAGCATTATGCGACATTCTTGAAAAACCGGAGTTAGCTGAGGATGAAAGATTTTTGACAAATCCGGTGCGGGTTAAAAACCGGGAACAGTTGATTCCGCTGCTACAAAATCTTTTCCGGAAAAAACCGTCCACATACTGGCAGGAAAAATGCAATGAAAACAATATTCCATGTGGGCCGATCCAAAATTTGAAACAAGTGGTGAACGACCCGCAGCTCGACGCACGGGGGATGTTCATCGACATGGAACATCCGACCGCCGGGCCAGTTAAAATGATCGCCAGTCCATTGAAGCTTTCGAGGACACCGGTGTCTTACCGCTTCCCGCCTCCTGACCATGGGGAGCATAATCCAGAAATACAAACTAAATATGGAGAGGTTGACTGATCTTATGAATTTCGAATTCACAGAAGAACAAAACATGTTGCGTAAAATGGTGAGAGAGTTTACCGATAAGGAAATTATGCCGTATATTGCCGAGTGGGACAAACAAGGAAAATTCGATCCGGACATTTTGAAAAAACTCGCCGACCTTGGCTTGATGGGAGTTTGCATTCCGGAAGAATATGGCGGCAGTGGAATGGATTACAATTCCCTCGCCATCGTCTGCGAAGAATTGGAACGTGGGGATACCGCCTTCCGGACAGCCGTTTCGGTGCACACAGGATTGAACTCGATGACGTTGTTGCAATGGGGAACGGAAGAACAAAAACAAAAATACCTCATCCCACAAGCAAAAGGAGAAAAAATCGGCGCATTCGGTCTCACCGAACCGGGCGCTGGCTCAGACGTTGCCGCCATCGAAACGACGGCAGTGAAAGATGGGGATGACTATATTTTAAATGGTCAAAAAACATGGATTTCCCTTTGCGATATGGCGGATAACTTCATCGTCTTCGCTTATACGGGAGACCGGTCGTTGAAACATAAAGGGATTTCCGCCTTTATCGTGGAACGGACATGGGAAGGATTTTCTTCCAAAGCGATTAAAGGGAAACACGGAATTCGAGCCGGAAATACCGGGGAATTGTTTTTCGACAACGTGAAAGTGCCGAAAGAGAACTTGCTCGGCGAAGAAGGGGAAGGATTCAAAATAGCCATGTCTGCTTTGGACAACGGACGCTTCACCGTCGCCGCCGGAGCTGTCGGTCTGATTATGGCTTGTCTGGAAGCGAGCGTGAAATATTGCCATGAACGGGAAACGTTCGGAAAACCGATTGGCAAGCATCAGCTCGTCCAACAAATGATAGCCAAAATGGAAGCCGGCTTGCAAATGAGCCGATTACTCGTCTATCGCGCCGGGGAACTGAAAAATCAAGGAAAACGGAATACGAGGGAAACGTCGCTGGCCAAATGGCAAGCTTGTGATTTCGCCAACCAAGCGGCAGATGATGCCGTACAAATCCACGGTGCTTACGGATATTCCGATGAATACCCGGTGGAACGCTATTTGCGCAATTCGAAAGCACCGGTCATTTATGAAGGGACAAGGGAAATCCATACGATTATGCAAGCGGAATATGTACTCGGCTACCGGAAAGATAAACCATTGAACAAAACATTACCGCCATGGAAAGGTGCATCTGCAGAAGTCACCAATTAAAAGGATGATGAGCTGGAGTTTTAGATTGAAATCCTGTTGGACCGCTGATGAAGCCTTTATGCGCCGGCTTCATCAGTGTGCTCCAGGATTTAAATCAATCGATTTTTCGTTTCCAACCAATTGACATATTGCTTGTGCAAATCTTTCACTGCTGATGCAAGTGCATTTCCCGCTTTTCCCAAATAATGTTCGCGGATGGTTTGTACCGGTTTCTCGATTCCATCTTGCAAACTATGTCCTTTCAACAGATGTTCGATGAAACTTCTTCCGTGTTCCGTAGCTAGCGTGCAGCTTGCAGTCACAATGACCCCATATTTTTTATCGATTTCTGCTGTAATCGTCAGCGTATCGTAGACGTTCTTCGCAGCCATTCCTGATGGCAACCTCGCATGGCCCGCAATGAAAACGGTATTCATGTGTCTTCCATCCTCCCTCTCTTGATTCGTCTCTATTTTATTGTACAAGTTTCCAAGCTTCTCAACAAAAAACCAGTATGGAAAATTGACTGGTTCCCCACACTGGTTTCCATCACAGTTGTTTTAACACGGAAAAATTGTCGTCTCAATTGCCGAACCTTCTAATCAACCATCATGAGCAAACTTCTGATGATACGGTATCCGTCCGTCACGTTATCTGTCCGGAACTCAACAGTCAATGGATCCTTCTTTTTCACGAACGGCAAAATGGCTGCCATATCCACTTGCAATGTTTTATAAAATTCCAATTCAAAATGGAATGCTTCCCCTTCCAAACGATACGGTTTGATTGATTGGTAGTTTTCGAGCGCCTCGGCTACCCCGTCTTCAATCATCTCCCGGGCAACTTCAGGATGGACGTTCTCACTTGCCACTTGATTCACCGTCCGTTTCACTTCGGCCGTGTAAATATTCTCAATAAGAGATTTTGCTTCTTCCGCCAATAAGTTACAGCCGGAAACGAACACGACGGGAACGTCCAACTCCCCGCAAACTAAAGCGTTGATCCCGAATTCACCTAACTCTTCTCCATTTATCTTTATGCTCGACACGACCCGGCCGTTGTAAGTATGGTTCAAAATGCCTTGGGAACCGCTTTTCGTATGGTAGCCGATGAAAACCGCTGCATCAAAGTTTTCATCAATCCCTTCCACCATGCCATTCCTTTTCGGCGATCCGGAAATCAACTTCGCTTCTTTTTCCAATAATTCGACGTAAATGTTCCGCATCGTCCCATGGGAATCATTGACGACGATTTCCTTCGCCCCTGCTTTCAGCGCTCCTTTCACAGCTGCATTTGCTTCATGTGTCATGAGGATCCGCGCTTGCTCGTAATCCTTCCCATCCCTTGTCGTATGATCATGATGGACAACCCCGGCAATACCTTCCATATCGACAGAAATAAATACACGCATATTCTTCATCCTTTCTTTATAAAATATCCTTTTTAAATATGTAAAATAGTAATTGCTTTATCGTCTTTTTATTCCATATCTTTCAAATAGTATAACATAAATATTTTCAAAAATATCTGTCTATATAAAAAAATAAAAAACACCCGACAGCATAGGTCACAAAACCCTATACTGCCGGGCATCCACATTAAACTAAAATTCCCGCCTTTTTCAAATCCCTGCAAGCTGCTTCGATTTTTTCCATAGAATCGGCTTCCAATGTGTGGAGATGGAGTCCGTTCGTCAAGGAAGACAAATGGGAAGAATCCGGTCCGGTCAATTTTTCATAAAAGCGATCGACTTCCTTCCGATTGCTCACTCGGATGGAGGCGGTCAAGTCTCCATATACCGGATGTTCGACACGGACATCTTTCACTGTGACCCCATGGTCGACGATCATGTATAATTCTTCCAACGTCCGTTCCGGTGGGTGGTTCACGACAATTGTTTTCCGCTTTACATTTTCTTCTTTATCCGCTCCCAAATAAAGATATCCTTGGCTAGTGGCTATGACCGGCTCACCCTTCGCCTTCAAGATCGAAACATCTTGGACAATCACTTGCCTCGAGACGTTCGCTTTCTCGGCAAACTCGGAAGCTGTGACGGGAGTGGTCGATTTTTCCAAAGTGGCGACAATCATTTTTCTTCGTTCAGCTGCGGACATTTTTTCTTTATTGCGCAATGCGATGTATCCTTCCTTTCAAGTTCAATGACTTGGTAATACCTGTTCACTCTAGTAGAATAATGATTCTGCAATTAACTTGCTTGATAATATATTAAATATATGTAAAGATAGATGTCAAGACAGATGATTATACTTCGTCGACCGTGGAAATCATTGTGAATTTTTTAACAATAAACAGCGACAGGAGATGACATGATGAATCAAATCAAATTGAAACAGATGCTTGAGCATTTCCTCATGGAAGATATCGGGGACGGCGACATAACAAGCCACTCGATTTTTCCACCGGAGCAACATGGGAAAGGCGAATTCATCGCAAAAGAAGATGGGATCATCGCCGGGCTGGACATCATTGAAACGGCATATCATTTGCTTGATCCCACGCTCGATATCACCCTTTATGCAACAGATGGCGAACGGTTGGAAAAAGGTATGACGATTGCTGAAGTATCCGGTCCTGTCAGGCATATTTTGACAGGGGAACGGGTCGTTTTGAATTTGTTGCAGCGGATGAGCGGTATCGCGACCATGACGAGAAAATGCATCGAAATTTTGGATGACCCTTCCATTCGGATTTGTGACACACGGAAAACGACACCGGGCTTACGGATGCTTGAGAAATACGCAGTCACTGTGGGCGGTGGAAAAAACCATCGTAACGGGTTATATGACGGGGTCATGATCAAAGATAACCATATCGCTTATGCTGGTTCAATCACCAAAGCGATTGAGCAAGTACGGGAAAACATCGGACATATGGTGAAAATTGAAGTGGAGACGGAAACGGAAGAAGAAGTGCTTGAAGCGGTGAAAGCGAATGCAGATGTCATCATGTTCGACAATCGCAGTCCGCAAGAAGTGAAACAGTTTGCCGCTTTAGTCCCTTCCCATATCATAACGGAAGCTTCTGGAGGGATCACCTTGCATAATCTCGCTTCCTATGCGAAAACAGGGGTCGACTACCTATCATTAGGCGCCTTGACTCACTCGGTGAAATCCCTTGATATCAGTCTGCAAGTAAAAGAAAAAAAACGAAAAATAAAAGGAGAAACAATATGAAAAGCTGGATATATACAAGCATTATTTTTATGGGATTTTTCATGTTAGCAGCATGCGGTGCGGAGGTGACAGAGGATTATGGTAATGAACAAATCTCCACGACGATCGCCGGGGGACGGGTCGGAGGTGCCTGGTCTGTATTTTCGGAAGGAATAGCCGAATCAATCCGCAGGGAACATGAGGATGCCTATGTCACGGTCGAACCTGGAAGCATCATTGAAAACCCGGTCATCGTCTCTCAAGGAAATGTTCCTTATGGTTTATCTTATGCGATGACGGCCTCTTCTGCTTTTCAAGGGGAAGATCCGTACGATGAAGCGTATGGAAACATTCGGGCGGTAAGTGTCGTCATCCCGGCAAACTATTACCAGCTCCTTACTCCGAACGATGCTTCTTTCGATTCCATTGAGGAGATTATCGAAAATGAGGCGGCCGTCCGTTTGGCTGTCGATCAACAGGGATCCATCGGGGAATTGATCACCCGGGAAATTTTCGCCTCTTACGGACTCACCTATGACGACCTTATTTCTTGGGGAGGTTCCGTCGATTATCTGGCTGGTTCCAAAGCATTTGAAATGATGGCGGACGGAAGGATCGACATCACGGGTGATGCTGAATCCGCTCCGTCAAGCAATATTTTGGAAGCCGCAACGACGATTGATTTGAACATGCTTTCTTTGGATGAAGCGACGATTCAAGCATTGGAAGGGGAATTCGGTGTGGAACGGAACACGATTCCAAAGGATACCTATGACTTTCTCGATCGGGATATCAAGACAGTGAGCACACCGGCTATTTTGATCGTCAATAAAGATGTCCCGGAAAAAGAAGTTTATGAAGTGACGAAAAGCATTTATAACAACTTGGAATATTTGCATACAGTGCATGGGGAGTTTCAAAGCTTAACAACAGAAACGATGGCAAATGTCGGGGATGTACCGCTCCACCCAGGAGCAGAGAAGTTTTTCAAAGAAAAAGGGATTCTTGAATGAAACAATGTCTACTTGATCGACGCGCAAGCAACGAGTGTGTGATTTTTTAAAAAGGAGTCAGTCCGTGATGAGTATGAAGCAAACAATAAAAGGGTGGTTCGGTTACGGTTTTCAGAGGAATCTCACCGCCAACCATTTGACCATTTTCAATATGACAGCTTGCCTTTTATCCGTTTACCAAGTTTGGTCGGTGATTTGGGGGAAACTCGATCCCCTCAACCAAATGGCCATCCATTTATCGGCGATTCTCGCACTCACATTTCTTTTATATGGTTATTCGGAAAAAACGGAT
>CALKWU010000011.1 GCA_938004015.1 uncultured Oceanobacillus sp. | reverse complement strand
ACCGTGAAGGTGCGCTGCAAGCCGCCGCTGATTTTTTTGAAATTAAGATCCAGGGCCAAGGCGGACACGGGGCCTATCCACATCAAACGAAAGATAGCATCGTCATTGGAAGTGAATTGGTCGGGCATTTACAGCAAATTGTCAGTCGGAAAGTCGATCCATTACAACCTGCCGTCGTTTCAATCGGAACTTTCGAAGCGATCAATGCGAACAACATTATCGCTGACACCGCCGTATTAAAAGGTACGGTCCGGACACTTAACGATGATGTCAGGAACTATATCGCAAACGAAATAAAACATACCGTTGATGCAACTTGTGCTTTGTATGATGCGGAAGGCGAGTTCACATACGACTGGGGTTATCCGGCACTCATCAATCATAAAGAAGAAACGGATTTTGCTGCGGAAATGGCGAAAGATATTCCGGGTGTGACGAAGGTCGTTGAAACGGAACCGGTCATGGGTGGGGAAGATTTTGCTTATTACTTACAACATGTAAAAGGATCATTCCTCTTTGTCGGTGCAAAAGATCCGGAAAAAGAGTATGCTTACCCTCATCATCATCCAAAATTCGATATCGATGAACGTTCGTTGCTGATTGCTGCAAAATTGTTAGGGAAAATCACATTGGAATATCTCAAGAAGCATTAATAAAATTCGTATGCATAACTTTACTGATCACTGTTTCGTGGTCAGTATTTTTTTGAAGAAAAAACTACGGAAACAGAAAATTAGCGTGACGTCTTCACTGAAAATGCAAAAGTGATATGAATCATCTATAATGAAAAGCAATGAAATGGTCGGGAAGTCCATATTACGTAAAGGGGGAAAAATGTTGTTGACTAATCCAAAGTTGAATTGGGTCCGTTTGCCGCTTCAGGGGATTGAAAATTGCCGGGAATTAGGAGGGTATCCGACGAAAACAGGTGAACAGGTAAGTTGGCGAACCTTCCTACGTTCGAGCGATATGAGCCGAGCAACGGAACAGGATATCGCGTTTCTGAAAGAATACGGCATCCAGACAGTGATTGATTTGCGAGGAGAAGACGAAGTGAAGGCGTTTCCGAATCCATTAGCAAATGAAAGCTTTTGTGACTATCATCATATCCCGTTATTCACCCAGCCGCTGACTGCTATGAATTTACCGAAAAATATCGATATGGGGGATTTTTATATCACACTCCTTGAAAATACGACGACATTGCCTGTTGTTTTTGAAACAATAGCGGAAGCGGATGACGGAAGCATTGTTTTCCATTGTATGGCGGGGAAAGACCGGACCGGTGTATTGGCAATGTTGCTTCTAGGCATTGCAGATGTGGCGAAAAAAGATATTATTACCAATTACGAAGTGACTTACAGCAATATGGAATCGTTTCATGATGAAGGGAATATTTTGCCTGAAGGCGTACCGGTTGAATTTTTATATTCGAAACGGGAATACATCGAACGTGCATATGATCATCTCATGGAAAACTACGGCAGCTTTGAAGATTATCTCCAAAGTAAACATATCAGTAGAGACGTGATCACCAAGGTTCGAGACCGTTTGCTTCAAAAAGACAGCGATCGGGAAGAAGTCAACTTGTGAATGAATCAAATGTGGTCTCTCTAAGTTTGTGATCCGAACAGGGCAGGACTCAAGTGAAGCATTAATCAAAAAAAGCAATCATAGACTTCTTCTGTCCATACACAAAACAAGCCGGATAGATACGGACGCTATCCGGCTTTTCAATTTGTCAAAACCCTTCAATCAGAGTTTTCGCAACATATTGATGGTTTTGGCTCCATCACGAGTCATAGAAAATTCGGATAACACAAAATCGTTTATTGATGCTTAACCAACAGGTATAATGAAATTGTTGATTAAGCATAAGAGACTAAAAAACCAGATTGGAGAATGTTAAAGACAGGGCTTCAATGCAAGAAGACGATATCGAATTGCCATTAGGAGAATGGAATGATGACATATTCATACACTATCAGACAAACGTAAACTCGGACTTATCAACATTTGAATCCGCACTAATTTTAAGGAAAGTAAATCTAGATCATGAAACAACTCACCATTAAAATTTAATTAGAAAATAAAGTGGGTCAAACGGAGACAGTCACCCGCAAGCTCACAAATGGGGCCAGACGAGTTTGTCCCTATTCACGAAAGGAGACGATGACATCTATGCACTATCAACTACCAGAACATATTCATGAATTACTACAACAAAATCGGAGGGAAGATCCCGGAGAATTTGAATTTTTGATACGTCCAGGCGGTTATGTTCCGCCGCATATCGATTTGTTGACGGATGCGATTGCCGCCCTCAGCATGGGAAAAAACATTTTGCTGAAGGGGCCAACGGGTGCGGGGAAAACTAAGTTTGCCGAAACGTTATCCCATTTATTCAATCAGCCGATGTTCAGTGTCAACTGTTCTATCGACCTTGATGCGGAAAGTTTGATGGGATTCAAAACCCTTGCTTATGAAGACGACAAGCAAGTCATCGAATTTGTGCCGGGTCCTGTCACAAACGCAATGAAATCGGGTAGTTTTTTATACATCGATGAAATCAATATGGCCAAACCTGAAACCTTGCCGCTCATCAACGGGGTCCTCGACTATCGCCGTACGGTTACGAATCCGTTCACGAATGAAATCATCACCGCAGAAGACAGCTTTAACGTTATTGCGGCGATCAATGAAGGGTATATTGGCACGGTTCCTCTGAATGAAGCGTTGAAAAATCGCTTCATCGTCATCGAAGTCCCGTATATCGAAGGAGAGGAACTGCGTCAATTGATTGCTGATACGACTAAACTTTCCGATGAAAAGACGATTGACCTGTTCGTGAAATTATCTGGTGATCTGATTACCGCTGTCCAACAAGGAAAGCTGCCTGAGGAAGCGGCATCGATTCGTGCGTTGCTTGATGCGTGTGACTTGAGCACGTCGATCACGCCGAAACGGGCGATTTTGCGTGCCATCGTCGATAAACTCGAGGAAGAGCGAGAACGGGAATTTGTGAAAAATTTGGCGGACACGTTATTTTAATGTTGCATGGAATAGTTTTTATAACCGAATCTCCGTGCTATTTCATAGTGGAAACATAGGCTAACTCGATGATTATTTTTTATAAATAGAACGTCATGTTAAAGGAGACAAGACGATGTATCGATTTCATGACTCCCGCGTCCGAACGGATTTTTTTATGCAACTACAGGATCTCACAACGGTTTTATCAGGAAAGGCCGATTTGAAATTTGAATATAGCTTTGGGGCGGTCGTCGATGTGGCAAACCGTAAAGTGACTGCCAGCCGATTTTGGGAAAAGCTCGACGACGAAACGCAGGAAGCTGGCTTGAAAAGCGATGTTTTCCTGCGGGCGATTGGGACATTGCGCTATTCGAATGTGCCGGCGATGAGAGCATTCAATCAACAGTTGAAAAACATGGGTTTACCGAAATTTGGTAGTCAGCTTTTTGCACTCCTTGAAGACATTCGGCTTGAGGAAATCGTGAAAAGAGAACGTCCAGGGACGAGTGACGTTTTTCATGTCCGCAAAACATATTTCCAGCATTTTTTCACACAGCAATTGCGGGCAAACGTCACCCGAAGTAGAGAACTCGATGAATTGTTTTGCATGATTTATTTGCTCCTTTTTGCGGATGAACCGGATCCGGATTTTTCGACGGCGAACGAACAAACTCGGAAAAATTTGGATCTCATAAAGCCACTCCTCTTTTCCGTGTATGACGCAACGTCGACTCACGATATCCAAAAGATGAGTGAAGAAATTGTTTTCCGGCTGGAAGCTTTTTATGAAGAAGATGCGATAAATGAGTATTTCCTATTTCCCGCAGTCGAACTGAATGAGATCGAAAAAAGTACGCTGTTTGATGAATTGACAAGAACCGATGAACTGGAAAATGATGATGTGGAAGATGTAAACAAAGAAGAAAGCGAATATGACGATGAAACATTTTCCGCTTGGCATCGGGAAAGCAAAAATGAAGACCGCAAGCAAAATTTCCTCCAATTTGAGCTCGAGCAAGGTACGAAAACGTCGATGCTCGGCGGTGGTGTGCGGGACACGGAAGATGCCGATCAAGCATTAGCGAGCATTCAAGGAACGTCTGGAAAAAGTAAAAATCAAGATTACTCGAAGCTAGAAGCGTTGGAAAAACAAGGAAGTAAGGAAGAGAAAAAAGGAAGCGGTCATGTATTTGGCGAAGAGAATGAAGATGCGGTTGCGATTTTTAAGGAAGCGGAAACGCCATCGCCGGAAGAGGAAGAACGGTATGAAGAATATGTGGCTGACATTGAAAGGTATAAGCGGCGACTGAGCGATACGATTAAGAAAACGATTGAACATAAAAAGACAAGTCCACGTCAAGATCTTGTCGTCGGACGGTTGTCGAAAAAATTGCTCTCGGTTGTGCTTGACGATAATCCACGGATTTTTTACAAAAAGAATCATGAATCCAATGAGTTTGATGCGGTGTTTACGTTACTCGTCGACTGTTCCGCCTCCATGATCGACAAGATGGAAGAGACGAAAAAAGGAATTGTACTTTTTCATGAAGTGTTGAAACAGTTGCAGATTCCTCATGCGATCGTCGGTTTTTGGGAAGATGCCAACGAGGTGAGGGAAGGGTATCAGCCGAATTATTTCCATATGATTCATACCCATGAGGACTCGTTATATGAAAAAAATGGGGCGAAAATTCTTCAGCTGGAGCCTGAGGAAGATAATCGGGACGGCTTCAGCATTCGTGTGGCGACCAAAGAGTTGTTGAAAAGAAGTGAGAAGCATAAATTTTTGCTTGTGTTTTCCGATGGGGAACCAGCTGCGGCAGGATATGACCAGAACGGAATTGTCGATACGCACTTGGCGGTATCCGAAGCCCGGAAAAAAGGCATTGACGTCATCGGGATGTTTTTGGCGAAAGGGGAAATCGGTGAAAGCGAAGAGTTTACGATGGAAAACATTTACGGGAAGGAAAAAGTAATGGTTCCGTCCGTCGCTGAACTGCCGGAACATTTCACGCCATTGTTGAAAAAACTTCTGCTGAAAACGATATGATGTTGGCATCATGTGTCATCAAGGGGACTTATTACCGATCTCGCTTAAGCCTGGCAACATGAGTGGACAGGACGACAAGTGCCAGAACACATCAGCTGCTTTGCACCGTGAGCGCTTTGGCATCGACCTTGTGCGGCTTTTATGAATGAGTCTCGCCAAACCCAGTCATGTTCATGAGCGCTTATCTTTATGGTGCGAGCGGAATTGTTTGAAGCATGAGCGATTTGAGATTGAGGTTGAGCGGCTTTTCCGGGCCCGTGAGCGTATCTTTATCGTTCGCGAGCGCCTTCGAGTGGCCCGTGAGCGTATCCTTTTCGTCCATGAGCGCCTCCGAGTGCATCCCGAGCGTTTTCTTATCCCCCATGAGCCATTCTGAGCACTTTCTCATCGTCCCCGAACTTCTTCAAATGTAATCGTAAGCATCTTGCCATCATCCATGATTGAATTCAAGTGCTCGCCATCTGTATTTATTATGCTATAATTAAAAATCATTAAGAATATTCAAGAAAGAAGCGAGAAATCTTGAGTAAACCATCTGCAGTTTCCGTACAGTCACGAAATAAAACGACCTATTCGATTTTGTTCATCATCGGATTGACCCATCTGTTGAACGACTCGTTGCAGGCGGTCGTTCCGGCGATGTTTCCGATTTTGGAACGTTCCCTCGGCTTGACGTTCACTCAGCTCGGTTTGATTGCATTTACCTTGAACATGGTCGCTTCCGTCATGCAGCCGGTCGTCGGGATGTATACGGATCGCCGGCCGATGCCTTATGCACTCCCGATCGGCTTGTTGTTCAGCATGGTCGGGATGCTTGGACTAGCTCTTGCTCCGAACCTCGTCGTCATCTTGGTGAGTGTTGTTTTAATTGGGCTCGGGTCTGCCGTGTTCCATCCCGAAGGCTCACGGGTCGCGTATCTTGCAGCAGGCGACAGGCGGGGACTAGCTCAATCAATCTATCAAGTCGGTGGAAACAGTGGACAAGCACTGGCACCGGTCATCACCGCATTAGTGCTTGTGCCGCTCGGACAATTCGGGGCGATTTGGTTTGTGCCTGTCGCATTCCTCGCCGTACTATTTCTTGTCTATATTTCCAGGTGGTATGCGCAACAAATCAATGTTGTAAAGGAAAACGCCAAGGCTGAAAAGAAGAAAACAACGAGAAACGTAAAAATTCCAAAAGTAATTCGAAATGCAGTGTTGCTGCTTATTTTCGTTGTTTTTGCCCGGTCTTTATACCATAGTGCCATCTCCAACTATTATGTCTTTTATGCGATGCAAGAATATGGCTTTTCGATTGCCGAGTCGCAAACATTTATTTTTATTTTCCTGTTGACGGGAGCGATTGGTACGTTTATCGGCGGGCCGCTTGCCGACCGATTTG
>CALKWU010000010.1 GCA_938004015.1 uncultured Oceanobacillus sp. | reverse complement strand
GCAAAACGGGCGACGAAAAAACCGAAACATGTGAGTAAATCAGAAGCCAAAATCACCGGTGCAAAACCGTATTTTGCCAAAAAACAGAAAAAATTGCAAAAAACTGCAAAAGCCATTGAAACCCGGATTGAGAAACTAGACAAAGTGGAGAAACGAAAAGAATTGCCAGCCATTAAAATGACCTTGCCCAATCAAGAGACATTGAAAGGCAGAGTGATCATCCGGGCCGAACAAGTTCAGGGATCGGTCGGCGAACGACTTCTCTGGAAGGAAGCGACATTCCATATCAATGGCGGGGAGAAAGTCGCCATCATCGGGAATAACGGCACCGGGAAAACGACGTTAATCAAAAAGATTCTCCATCAAGATCAAGGAATATCGGTTTCTCCTGCTGTTAAAGTCGGCTATTTCAGCCAAAACCTGGCTATTTTGAACATCGACAATTCCATATTGGAAAACGTCATGGAAACTTCAATCCAAGATGAAACGACAGCAAGAACGATCCTTGCCCGCTTACACTTTTTCCGAGATGAAGTATATAAGCCCGTGAATGTTTTAAGTGGCGGGGAAAGGGTAAAAGTCGCTTTAGCCAAACTTATGGTGAGTGATTGCAATACCCTCGTACTGGATGAACCGACGAACTTCCTCGATATTCACGCCTTGGAAGCATTGGAAAAACTTTTGAAAGAATATGAAGGAACGATTCTTTTTGTCTCCCATGACCGGATGTTCATCCGTAACATCGCCCAACGTATTTTAGCAATTGAAAATGGGGAAATCATCGACTTTCAAGGTCATTACGATCAGTTCAGCAATCGAAAAGAAAAACCGACAGCTGATACGGAAGAACAACAACTGCTTGTCATTGAGACGAAGATCACCGAAGTGCTGAGTAAACTAAGTATTGAACCAAATGAAGAATTGGAACGGGAATTCCAAAACCTCCTGAACGAAAAGAAAAAACTGCAGGGATGAAGTGGGACAAAAAGGGACAGTCCCTTTCTGTCCCACTTTTCTTGACAGTAAAATCAATACCTTCTATACTTATAATTAATTAAATATATCTTAATTCAGTATAAATGAAGGAGCAAGCAAGATGAGTGAAAACGGAGCTTTAAAAGCTTTTGTCGTGTTGATGAAAGCCTCGAAAACTTTGCAAGAAGTCGTGAAAAAAGATATCGCCGACCACGGCATGAAAACATCCGATTTTGCGGTGCTTGAAGCACTTTACCACAAAGGAAGACAAACGATCAAACAAATTTCAGAAGCTGTTTTGATCAATACCGGTTCCATCACGTATGTCATCGACAAGTTGGAAAAAAATGATTTATTACGCCGCACGAATTGCAAAGAAGATCGTCGGGTGATCTTTATTGAAATCACCGATAAAGGGAAACAATTGATGGATGAAATTTTCCCGAAACATCAAGCGAAAATTGAAGAGATTTTCTCCGACATACCCGAAGAAGAAGTTCACATATTGATCGAATCATTGAAAACGGCGGGAAAAAAAGCAGCGAAATCCCTCTAACCATAGTGGGCTCGGCAAACCAAAACAGTCAGGAGGTATCAGATGCTTTCTTTTGACCCGAAAAACAATACAGAAAGAGAAAATTATAAACTGATGATCGGTACGGTGATTCCACGACCAATCGCATTTGTGACGACAAAATCGAAAGACGGAATCATCAATGCGGCACCCTTCAGTTACTTCAACATCGCTGCAACGGATCCGCCCATGCTTTCCGTTTCCTATCAACGGAGAAACGGAATACCGAAAGATTCCGCTGTAAATATTCGTGAAACGAAACAATTCGTCATCCATATCGTCGATGCGGACAATGTAGCGGAAGTGAACAAAACAGCCGCTTCCCTTCCTCCTGATGAAAATGAACTGGAACGGACACACTTCGATCCCGTCGATAGTGTCGTCGTGGATGTTCCCGGGATCAAACAAGCAAGAGCGAGATTTGAATGTACATTGGAAAAAGCGGTGGAACTTGGGAATGGAAAGGAGACGACCGCAGATTTGCTCATCGGAAAAATTGAACATTTCCATATTTCCGAGAAGATCTATGAGGCGGGAAAAATCAATTATGAAAAGCTTCAAGCGATAAGTCGATTAGCCGGACATGATTATGCGAAAATCGGTGACATATTCACGATAGAACGACCAAAATAATTCGGAAGGAAGTCATATAAATGAAGATGAAACATATTTTCAAAAAAGGAGCAGATCCAACAAGACCGACATTGTTGTTGCTCCACGGAACCGGTGGAGATGAAAACAACCTTTTGCCACTTGCCGAAATCATCGACAAAGATGCCAATGTGTTGAGTGTAAGGGGAAATGTGTTGGAAAACGGCATGCCCCGCTTTTTCAGAAGACTTGCTGAAGGCGTGTTTGATGAAGAAGATTTAGTTTTCCGCACGAAAGAATTGAATGAATTTCTTGATGAAGCAGCGGAAAAATACGAATTTGACCGGAACAACATCACTGCTGTCGGGTATTCGAACGGGGCGAATATCGCTGCAAGCTTGCTGTTCCACTATAGAGATGCGTTACAAAATGCTATTTTGCACCACCCGATGGTGCCTAGAAGAAGTATTGAATTGCCGGATTTGAAAGGAAAACGCATCTTTATCGCAGCGGGAAAAAACGATCCGATCTGTGCACCGGAAGAATCAGAAGAATTGAGAGATTTGCTGAAAGAAGCTGGAGCTGAAGTGGACATCCACTGGGAAAACTATGGGCATCAATTGACCATGACAGAAGTGCAAGCCGCAACCGTATGGTACCAATAAAAAACTGGGTCAATCAGGGGCAGTCCTGATTGACCCGGTTTTTATTATCCAATGACGAAGCGAAGCGTATTGCCTGCCGGATCATCGACAAAATAATCTCCATCGAGCTCACGGATCGGTGCATTCAATTTACGGACTTTTTCCACCGTCTCTTCCCGTTTCGCTTCATCAGGAAATACGAGGGTGAACCAATTGAGGCCGACACTGTTTTCCGGAGGTTGCGGTGCACCTGCCCCATTCCAAATATTCAAACCGATGTGGTGATGATAGCCATTATGGGAAGTGAATAAAGCACCCGGATATTCTGTTACGACATCATAGCCGATTCCGTCCACATAAAACTTCCGGCTTTCATCCAAATCGGCGACGTGTAAGTGGATGTGTCCCATCAGTGTTTCTTCGGGCATCCCTTGCCAAGGTCCTTCCATATCTGCCATTAAATCTTGCACATCGAGAGCGACCGTTCCCATGGAAACCTGATCTCCTTGCCATTCCCAAACCGTTGTTTCACGGTCATGAGCAATTTCGATACCATTTCCATCTGGATCATCAAAATAAAGAGCTTCACTGACGTAATGATCGGAAGCGCCAAGTCTCATATCGCCGCCATTTTCAGCGAGATGGCGTAGAAATGCGGCCAAATCCGCGCGTTTCGGCAGAAGGATGGCAAAATGATACAGTCCGGTAGTTCTCGGCATTTTCGGTTGGACATTTTCAGGCTGAACAAGTGTAATTAATGGATTCTTCCCGTCTGCCGTCAATATAACCTCATTTTCGGTTTGCTCCAATACACGAAAACCAAGAAAGTCACGATAAAACGCCAACGACCTTTCCAAATCGACAACATTGATATTCACTTCCCCGACATAAATCGTCGGCTTTTGAAAAAATTTTTTATCCATCTATTTTCTTCCTTTCCGGATATTATTACGATTTTAAACTCAGTTACTAATTGTAAGTATAGTATATGATACAAAAAGTGTCAACTGTCCATCACTCATCATATGGCCTCAACGGACGAATATAAAACATAAAATAGCCGACTCATAGCTATTCCTGCCTAAGAATGCTGTGAGCCGGCTATTCATCTTACATTTCTTTTTCCTTCAATTGTCTTTGCAAACCGTATAATGTGTCATTCAACTGTTCCATCATCGTATCCATCGCTTCTCGTCTCGATTGGTCTTTCGGCAAATGGATCGGATCACCAAAGATGATCTTAGCTTTTTTGAATTTGAACAGATCCTTGAAATTATTTGGACCGACATATGCAGCAGGTATAATCGGGGCTTTCCCGTACGCTGCAATCGTCACCGCACCCCGTTTCAGCGGGACTTCTTCGGTCGTCCTCGTTCCGCTTGGGAAAATACCGATTATTTTCCCTTCTTTTAATAACTTTCTCGGAATTTTAATCGTGCTTGGCCCCGGGTTTTCCCGATCCACGGGAAAAGCGTTCAGAGAAGTGATCAACCATTTCACCAATTTATTTTCAAACAATTCCTTTTTCGCCATAAAATGAATTTGCCTTGGGAGGACGGCGACACCGAGCCATAAAATGTCGACCCAACCGGTATGGGTACATGCAATGACATAGCCTCCCGATTTCGGCAGTTTTTCTTTATCGTAAATTTTGATTCCACCTAAAATCGTTAAAAACAGTTTAACTACGAATCCTGCAAATCTGTAAAACATTGCTTTTCCTCCTACAATCCTGCAATCTACCCTATTTTATCATAAAGTGAAGGGTTCTGGTATAGTCAGTCTGCAGAATGCTCGGAGAAATTCTTTGCAGGAATCAGCCGTTCAAGCATGAAGCGACGACTTGATTCCCTTTTTCATTTCAACTTGTTGCCGACAGCTGTCTTCTTGATGTCTTCCATCCGTTCCTCAATGATGCAACGATAAAGTGCCCGATCAATCAATTGCATGTTTGATTTCCCCTTTCGTTCCCGTTGACTCTATCATAAAGGAGAAATCAGCTTTTGAAATCGGCAGCAGGATTGATTTTCGACCAACAAAACACACTACGCCAGGTGGAGAACTCCATCCATCTCGAGACGGAGTCACTGCTCTTGGGAAAGATTCATGCCGTTTTCCTCATCGGTTTCCACAACGAGACGTCTTGCCGGTACAGCGATTTCCACCTGTTCTTCTTCAAGGATTTCCAAAATTTTTAAATTGATATCTTCACGCACTGCCAAATGCTCGGCCCACACCGTCGTTTTTGTGAAGAAATAAATGAGTATCTCTACGCCGTCTTCTTTGTACTGTTCAAAAAACACCATAATTGTCTCCGGGTGGACTTCTTCGTGTTCGCGAAGCAACGTATCAATCCGTTCCACCACCCGTTTTATCTTTTCAATCGGAGTATCGTAAACGATCCGCAGCGAAAAATTGATTCGCCGTTTTCCCATACGGCTCCAATTCGTAATGTTTTCGTTGGCGAGCGTATTGTTCGGCACCGTGACGAGGGCATCGGCAAACGTACGGATCCGTGTACTGCGGAAGCCGATTTCTTCCACCGTCCCTTCCACCGATGGCGTCAAAATCCAATCACCCAGGTCAAAGGGTTTTTCGGAAATGATGACGATCCCACCTAAAACATTGGCGAGTGCTTCTTTAGCAGCCAACGACACCGCCAGACCGCCAAGACCCAACCCAGCGATGAATCCTTCGATACTGTAACCGAATTCTTGCAGGATGATTGTCATACTAATCGCAATGATGACGATTTGCAGTGTTTTCGATAATAATGGGACGAGGATCTCATCGATTTTCACATTGGAGTGTTCATTAAACTTGCTGAACAGATTGGATGATGATGAAAACAGATTCAACAGTCCCCAGGCGACGAGAAAGATGATGGCCACCTTGATGATTCGGAAAAACCATAACTGTTCATGATTGAAATAAGGATATGTACGTAAAGCCAGATACAAGCCGATGATGATGAACAGCCACTCCATCGGCTTCTGGAAAGAACGGAAAACCGTTGATAAAAGATGGATTTTCGATTTATTGAGTAAGCGTAAAATCATACGGAACACATATTTTGTAAAAAGCCTCCGGAAAATTAGAAACAAGAGAAATATTCCGACAGAAATTCCCAGAGCTTCCAAGTGTTCATAGGAAATGAGGAATTCCAGCGTATCCATACTGAGCATATGTAAAACCTCCAAGTTATAAACAAAGTTGAACGTTATTCTAATATCGATGACTGTTTTTGTAAACCGTTAATTTCCACTGTGGATGAGCTCCAATATTTCTTTCATTTTTCCTGCAGCAATTTGTCCCGGTGCTGAGGCATTTTTCAAGGTTGCAAATGTAATGCTCGAACCGAAAATCTCTCCGGAAAGTCGTGTCACCACTCCTAATTTACCCATGGCTATCATAATCGCTGCCTGTTCCGGATGGGTCCGCTTCATCGTCAAACTCACATCAAGCAAATTCAGCACATCTTCTGGACACTTAGGCATCACGGCAAGTTTCGGTATGTCGGCTCCAAGTTGAAGAGCCCTCTCCACCCTATTGACGAGTTCGTCCCTTTCAGGAGTTCCGGCAAAATCATGGTTGGAAAGGATTACCGTCACCCGATTTTCTTTGGCGACTTCAACGAGTTCCAATGCTTCATGTTCTTTCTTGAACCATTCAATATCCATCCCGTC
>CALKWU010000009.1 GCA_938004015.1 uncultured Oceanobacillus sp. | reverse complement strand
TACGGTCCAAAACAAAAAGCTCCCGTACCATTTTTCCACATTTCTAAGGACGGTGTAAGGAACGATGAATGCGGCCAAGATGGCGATGCCGATGAGAATCGCATAAAACCCTTCATTTACTTTCACACGAGACCCTCCGATGTATTTGTTCATTTATGAAATTGCACTGTCTACCCGCCGTGTCAATAGGAAAATTCATAAAATTTATCATACCAAATTGACGATTAAAAAGCGAATGAATCAAGTGGGTCAAAATGGGACTGTCCCTGTTTGTCCCATTTGCCTATGGGTGTTAAAATGGAAAAAAAGTGAATGGTGTTTCATGTTGAGGAGGGGTATGGGTTGGAAACATTGACAGTTGGTAGAGCAAAGTTGACATGGCTAAAAGGTGGAGTGAATCATTTGGATGGGGGTGCGATGTTCGGGGTCGTTCCGAAGGCATTATGGTCGCGCAAATACCCGAGTAATGAGAAAAATCAAATCGAGTTGCGTACAGATCCGATTCTTCTCGAACTGGACGGGAAACGTTATTTGATCGACTCCGGTTTAGGGGTGGATAAACTGACTGAAAAGCAAATACGGAATTTTGGAGCGACGGAGCTTTCCCAAGTGGAGGAATCACTGGCCGAACTTGGAATACGTCCAGAATCAATCGACGCCGTTTTGATGACCCATCTGCATTTTGACCATGCGAGCGGACTTTCCAAACGAGGTGAAGATGGTTATGAAGCGATTTTCACAAAAGCGACGATCTATACGACGGCGATCGAATGGGAAGAAATGAGATATCCGAATATAAGGTCCGTCAATACATATTGGGAAAGGAATTGGCGACCGATCGAACACCAAGTCGAAACATTCGCCGATGAAATTGAAATCGCTGACGGTCTCCGGATAATCCATACCGGCGGACATAGTGAAGGTCATGCCATCATTGTTTTTGAAGACGGGGAAGACTGTTTCATCCATATGGGAGATTTGATGGCAACAAATGCCCACCAAAACAAACTATGGGCAATGGCCTATGATGACTATCCGGTGACATCCGTCCATGAAAAAGAAGAGTGGATGGCGTATGGTTACAAAAGAAAAGCGTGGTACACGTTTTATCATGACGCCTATTACCGCGCAATCCGTTTCGATGAACATGGTGAAAGAATTGCTGAAGTGAAAAGGAAAAGATGACGAAAATAAAGCGAGCGCTTCCATCATACGAAGCGCTCGTCCGATTATGCGGTTTCCGTTGACGAGATAATGGCACCGGTTTCCACGTCGACATAAAATTCATATTGTTTGTTTTCACCATCGACATTTCTCGTGATGCCTCCGCGGTAAGCATTATATAGTAAACCGTTTTTTTCCACTTCTTCCGGCTTCATGTAAATCCATGAGCCGCTGATCGGCCCGGTGCGTTTGAAAGCCTCTTTTGCGTTACTCAATGCTTTTTCCGGAGTGATTTTCTGTTTCACTTCCATTTGATCACGAATTAAGTATCCTAAAGCAATGCCCAACCCGGCAGCAAGGATGATGTTCCTTTTTTTCAATGGTTCCACCTCTCAATTATGAAATAAACAGTAGTCATACTTTTAGTATACATGAGTTGACCGGAAATTTAAAATTCCATCTAATAGTCGGATAATGGTATACTAAAAGATAGTTGCAAATGATGAAAAAATAGGAAAAAGGGGTTTTATGATGAATCAGGAAACGTTGGATTTATTTAAAAATTTGACAGAACTGCAAGGTGCACCGGGAAATGAACATGCAGTCCGCGCATTTATGAGAAAAGAATTGGAAAAATATGCGGATGAAGTCATTCAAGATAACCTTGGTGGCGTGTTCGGTGTGAAAAAAGGCGATGGGCCTCGGGTGATGGTTGCCGGCCATATGGATGAGGTCGGTTTTATGGTCACGCAAATCACGGAAAATGGAATGCTCCGTTTTCAGCCATTAGGTGGTTGGTGGAATCAAGTGATGCTTGCCCAACGTGTACAAGTGGTGACGGAAAAAGGGCCGGTTATTGGTGTCATCGCCTCAATCCCGCCGCATTTGTTGACCGATGCACAACGGAAAAAACCGATGGAAATCAAAAATATGCTCATCGATATCGGAGCGGATGACAAAGAAGATGCGGAAAAAATCGGTGTGAAACCTGGTGATACGGTAGTGCCGGTCACCCCGTTCCAACCGATGGCGAATGAAAAGAAAATCCTGGCAAAAGCTTGGGATAATCGCTACGGCTGCGGGTTGGCGATTGAATTGTTGAAAGAAGTTCAACATAAAACATTGCCGAACAATCTGTATTCCGGAGCGACAGTCCAAGAAGAAGTCGGTCTTCGCGGGGCACAAGTCGCAGCAAATATGATCAAGCCCGATATCGCTTATGTACTCGACGCATCACCTGCAAATGATGCATCTGGTGATAAAGATGCGTTTGGTCAACTTGGAAAAGGAGCTTTGGTGCGAATTTATGACCGGACGATGGTAACACATCGTGGCATGAGGGAGTTCATCCTTGACACGGCTGAAAGCAATGACATCCCGTACCAATACTTCATTTCTCAAGGTGGAACAGATGCAGGCAGAATCCACCTTGCCCATGACGGGGTCCCAAGTGCGGTGATCGGCATTTGCTCCCGTTATATCCATACGTCCGCTTCGATCATTCATGTGGATGATTACGCTGCGGCAAAAGAGCTCTTGGTCAAATTGGTGGAAACAACTGACCAAACGACAGTCGACTCGATCAAAAACAACGGTTAAGTCAGAATGGGTGTTGAGGTGAAAAATGGTCGTCATCATCGGATCAAAAAATCCGACGAAAATCCGGGCTTGTGAAGCGGTTTTTCCTGAAGATCATGTGAAGGGAGTAGCCGTTCCTTCCGACGTTTCTCCACAACCGATGACGGATGAAGAAACGAAACGGGGAGCCGTCAACCGGGCACGTCATGCAATGGAACAAGAAGAAGCGGATATAGGTATCGGCTTGGAGGGTGGGGTCA
Organism: uncultured Oceanobacillus sp.; assembly: GCA_938004015.1. Taxonomy (GTDB): domain Bacteria; phylum Bacillota; class Bacilli; order Bacillales; family Amphibacillaceae; genus Oceanobacillus. The sequence goes on along the minus strand of CALKWU010000009.1, from coordinate 45,820 downwards.
TGGTCATTTCCGACCGACTCTACCTTTCCAATTGGGGAGCACTTGCCACTAAGGAAGGAAACATTTTTACTGCAAGTGGCGCACGGATTGAGCTCCCGGAAGAGTTTTTGTCGGATTTGAAAAACGGGAAAGAACTCGGAGATTTGATGGAAGTATATGCGAAAAAAGAAAATGTACGTTCCAACGAAGGTGCCGTCGGAATTTTCACGAACAATCTCGTCGACAGAAGCGAAATGTTCACCCACGTCGTCAAACTGTTACGAGGACAAATGGAATATTGGATGAAATGAAAAAGGCCTGAATGATGTATTCGGCCTTTTTTCATGTCTGCATGTGTATTATTCGTAAATGTACGCTAGGACTTCCAATGCTTGGTCGACGGTTTCCACTGTTATGTTGGCTTTGTTGGAAAGTTCTTTCAACGGATGGATCAATTCTTTCGGTCGGATGATGATTGTCGGCTTGTTCATCGTAATGGCAGCCGAAGCGTCCATCGCCGTGTTCCATTGTTTATATTTCTCGCCGAAGAGAGCGATGACAACATCTGATTTTTGCATCAACACTTGAGTCCGCAAGTTATTTACTGCTGATGCGGCATCGTCCCGGTAATATTTGCCCGGTTGCTCACCGAGGATTTTTTCACCGATGTCATCGGAAAGATCATGATTGGTTTGCGGGCCGACAAAAGTCAACGGCAAATTTCGTTCTTTCGCCTTCGTTTTCACTTCTTCCCGCCAATCTGTATGGATTTCACCTGCTAAGTATACAGTCAATTCCATTTCAGACACCTCCAAAAAGATTTGTTACCTTTATACTTTCTAATTGTAACATAATTGCCAATCATTTACTGTTTTGCCAACGCTGCTGCAAATGGAAAAAATTTTGAAACCGAACAAATGGATTCTTGAATAATGGAGCCTTGATGTTTGAAACAGCCGAAAAGGAAAGCTATGATAGTAAAAAGGAGTGGTCGTTATGAAAACATTGGAATCGGTGGAACAATTCAATGAGTTGAAACAAAATGAAAAAGTGATTTTTGTATTTTCTGCAGGCTGGTGTCCAGATTGTACGTTCATCGAGCCGTTTTTACCTGAATTGGTAGCGGAAAATCCGGAATACAAGTTTGTGGAAGTCGATCGGGACGAGTTTATGGAATTGGCGCAGGAATATGATATATTTGGAATTCCTAGTTTTCTCGCTTTCGATGAAGGAAAAGAAGTCGGACGTTTCGTCAGCAAAGACCGGAAGACGAAAGAAGAAATCCAAGCATTTATCGATCGCTTTGCAAACAAGTGAGCGCCCGAGACGTGAGGAGGAATGCAGGATGAAAATGACGAATGAACGGATGCGGGATATATTGAAGAAACGGTTGTCCAATGACGACTATCAATTCCGCTACAACCGAGATGAAAGCACGTTACGGATCGAGTGGAAAGATACGAAACAAGGGATGAAGGTGACCCTCCCGAGTGTGATTGTCAAGTATAATGAGCGAGGGGAGCAAGTCATCGATGAAGTCGTGGAGCACATTGAAGAAGCGTTGCGGATGATGAAGGAAGAAGTCTCCTTGACCGGAAAAGAAAAACAAATTTTTCCTGTCATCCGTTCCACATCTTTCCCGAAAGAAACGAAGGCAGGTAAAAAGTTGATATATAAAGATCATACGGCGGAAACGCGGATTTTTTATGCGTTGGATGAAGAGAAATCATACCGGCTCATCGATGAGGCGCTTTTGGAAGAAGCCGGCTGGACAAAACAGCATTTAGAGGAAATTGCCATGTTCAATGCCCGCTCGCTTTCAACGGACTATAAAGTCGATCGGGTCGCAGGAAATGATTTTTACTTCATCGCTCCACAAGATGGTTATGATGCAACACGGATTTTGAATGAAGCATTTTTGGAAGAAATGAAAGCGAAGATGAAAGGAGATATGGCGGTCGCGACACCACATCAAGACGTCCTCATCATTGCCGACATCCAAAATAAAACCGGTTATGATATTTTAGCCCAGCTTACGATGAAATACTTTTCAGAAGGTCGGATTCCAATCACATCTTTACCGTTCATTTATGAAGATAAGAAGCTGGAACCGATTTTCATTTTGGCGAAAAACCGCCCGGAGAAAAATGAATAAAAACATACGAGCGAGGCAGGAACAGATCGTTTCCGTCTCGTTTTTTCTCGATAATCCCCATTTACCGTGAAAAACTGGTAAAATGATTAAGTAATACGGTTGAATGGAAAGAGTGAACGATATGTTGAAAAATTGGCTTGATAAATTGAAAAACATGATACAAACGGAAGAAGATATAGAAACCGAAGAAACGCCAGTCAAACGTCAACCGGTGAAAGCGAAGATCACGTATCAATATCCTGAAAACAGAACCTTCCCTTTTCCGGCGATTCCGGATGAGCGCAAGCCGAAAATGGATGATAAAGACATCCCGGCATATTTGCGCCGAAACGAAAAAGAAGAGCGGAAAAAATCAGATAGAGTACCGGAAAACAGACATAAGTGGAAAGTGTACAAACCGGATAATGCACCACCGTTTAAACCGACGAAAGTTCCGTCACCGATTTACGGGTTTCAGAAGCGGCCAAAAAGAGAAAAGGAAGTGGAGGACGTCCCGGCGTATATCCGCAAGAAGCAAGAACAAACTAAACTGCAAGCCGAAGCGGAAAGAAATGAAGAAATTGAGCAATTGGAGCAAACTCCTGCTTTTGAAGAACAAGTCGTGACCGAAACTGCCGCTACGACGGAAGAAACAATCGAAAAGGAAAAAAAATCAGTTGCATCTGTCGAGTCTTCACCGCCAAAGGATCATATAAAAACAATCCAACAATTGGCTGAGGAAGAAAAATCGGAACCACGACGAAAACGTCCAATGAAGAAACATTCCAAAAGACGAAGAAGGGCGAAAGAACAGCAACCGATTCCATATAATGTCATCATGACACCATGGGATAAACAGAAAATGCGGCGACAAGAAAAAAGCCAAGAAGCCGCTACGAAGGCCGGAATGCAACAAAAGCCGGCATCTCAAACAGAAGAGAAAAGCAAGCAAACGACAAAAATCCCTCTGTATCTTCTCAATGATACAGAGGCCCATGGTGGAGCCGACGAACAGTGGATAAAAAATCAGCAAATGTTGTTGGAACAGACATTGAAGCATTTCCACGTCGCCGCGCGGGTCGTCAATGCGACACAGGGTCCTGCTGTCACCAGATTTGAAGTCCAGCCGGAACTCGGCGTGAAAGTGAGTAAAATCAGGAATTTAAGCGATGATTTGAAATTGAATATGGCTGCGAAAGATATCCGTATTGAAGCACCGATACCCGGAAAAAATACAGTTGGGATCGAAGTGCCGAATCCGGAACCGCAAACTGTCGGTTTGTTGGAAATATTGGAGACGGAGGAATTCAACAAAAGCAAATCACCTTTGACGATTGCTTTAGGCCTTACGATTGAGGGTAAACCGAAAATAACGGACATCCAGAAAATGCCCCATGGGTTGATTGCCGGGGCTACCGGGTCCGGAAAAAGTGTCTGCATCAATGCGATCCTTGTCAGCATTTTATATAAAGCAAACCACGAAGATGTGAAATTTTTGTTGATCGACCCGAAAATGGTGGAACTTGCGCCTTATAACGGCATTCCTCACCTCGTCGCTCCAGTCATCACCGATGTGAAAGCGGCGACACAAAGTTTGAAATGGGCAGTGGAGGAAATGGAGTCCCGTTATGAACGCTTTGTCGAAGAAGGCGTAAGGGATATCGCTCGTTACAATCGGAAAGTGTTGAGCCAAGGCCGGGATGAGGAAAAAATGCCGTATATCGTCATTGTCATCGATGAATTGGCGGATTTGATGATGGTTTCGCCACAAGATGTGGAACATGCCATCAGCAGAATCGCCCAAAAAGCAAGGGCATGCGGCATTCATTTGTTGCTTGCGACCCAAAGGCCATCGGTGGACGTCATCACCGGTTTGATCAAAGCGAATATCCCGACGCGAATCGCTTTCAGTGTTTCTTCCCAGGTCGACTCCCGGACAATCCTCGATTCCGGCGGAGCAGAAAAGCTGTTAGGAAAAGGGGATATGTTGTTTTTGGAAAATGGGACGAGCCAAAGTGTCCGCTTGCAAGGACCGTTTGTTTCCGATGAAGAAATTGAACGGGTAACGGCGTATGCACGGGATATAGCCGAACCGGAATATTTATTCGAACAAGAGCAACTTTTGGAACAGATCGAACTGGAAGAAGATGAAGACGAACTAATGGAAGGCGCAATCCGTTTCGTTGTGGAACAACAATCCGCCAGCACTTCCATGTTGCAACGTCATTTCAAAATCGGTTATAACCGGGCGGCACGTTTGATGGATGCCATGGAGGCGAGAGGAATCATATCCGGACAAAATGGCAGCAAACCACGAGATGTCCTCATTTCCGATTTGAATGTCGATAATAGTTAATATTTGTTTCATTTTTATTATTTATATATGATATTTGTAAATAGACTGGATAAGGAGAAAAGGCCATGAAAGAAATTGATCGAAAACTTGCTGGTGAAATTGACCGATTGACGAATAAAACGTTTAAATTCGATGAACGGATTAAAGATGGATGGTTTTCAGCCGTTTATTTTTTGAAAACGAAAAAAATCGCTGAGGAAAAACTACCGGACAATCATGTGACGATGCAATTTTTCCAAAAACATGGTGATGCCGTTTTATGTGGGACGGACGAAGTTATCGCTTTGTTGCATACCTTTGCTGACGATCCGGAAACGTTGGAAATCAAATCATTGAAAGACGGAGATCGCATCAAACCTTATGAAACGGTGTTGACGATTTCAGGGAAATACCAACAATTCGGCTATTTGGAAGGAATCATCGATGGAATTTTAGCGAGAAGAACATCTGTCGCAACAAATGTATACAATGTGGTAAAAGCCGCCAGCCTATCCGGAAAACAAAAGCCAGTCATTTTCATGGGGGATCGGGATGATCACTACACGACCCAAGCTGGAGACGGATATGCCGCTTTCATTGGCGGTTCGACCGCCCAAGCGACCCATGCGATGAATGAATGGTGGGGGAAAGAAGGGATGGGCACGATGCCTCATGCCCTCATTCAAATGTTCCGCGGAGATGTGGTCGCAGCTGCAGAAGCTTACCATGAAATTTTCCCGGAGGATGAACTGTCTGCCCTCGTCGATTACAACAATGATGTCATCACCGATTCTTTGAAAGTCGCAAGAAGATTCGGTGAAAAATTAAGTTCTGTCCGACTCGATACATCCCGGACACTCGTCGATAAATACTTTTTGCGGAACCATCATTTGATGGGAACGTTCGACCCACGTGGCGTCAATCCGGAATTGTTGTTCGCATTACGGAAAGCATTGGATGATGAAGGGTTCCACCATGTGAAAATCATGGTATCCGGCGGGTTTGACGAAGAACGGATCAAAGAATTCGAAAAAGCCGGCGTACCTGTCGACATGTACGGAGTCGGAAGAAGCCTGTTGCGTTTGGACATCGGCTTCACCGGAGACCTTGTATTGTTGAACGGTGAACCGGAAGCGAAGGAAGGCAGGAAATACCGCCCAAATCCACGTTTGGAAACCGTGGAATACAAAGGTTAAAGCAGATAGGCTGAAAGAAGCATTTTCATGTCCTGGATTTTTTGGTATAATTAACTATCGTGTGATAATCTGTCACAGGCAGATGTCAAACCTTTTTATGGATATGTGGAGGTTCTTTTTATGACGATTTACCATTTGATTGGTATAAAGGGAACGGGAATGAGTGCCCTTGCACAAATTCTATACGATTCCGGTAAAACCGTTCAAGGCTCCGACGTGGAGAAGCATTTTTTCACTGAAGAAGCTTTGATTGAAAAAAACATTCCGATTTTCCCGTTTTCAAAAGATAACATTAAACCTGAATATACGATCATTGCAGGAAATGCTTTTCCTGATGAACATGAAGAAATACAAGAAGCGAAACGTTTAGGTTGCAAATTTTACCGTTACCATGAATTTCTCGGTGAATGGCTGAAAAATTATCGTAGTATCGCCATTACAGGTTCGCACGGAAAAACTTCAACGACCGGACTTCTCGCCCATGTGCTTGGAGAAGCTTTCCCGCTATCTTTCTTGATTGGAGATGGGACTGGAAAGGGACATGCCGACAGCGAATATTTTGTTTTTGAAGCATGCGAATACCGCCGTCACTTTTTAAGTTACGAACCGGATTATGCGATCATGACGAATATCGATTTCGATCATCCGGATTATTTCACGAGCATCGATGACGTGTTCGCCGCTTTCCAAGAAATGGCCGATCGGGTTCAAAAAGGTATCATCGCTTGTGGTGATGATGAATATTTGCAACGGATTACGGCAAAAGTACCGGTCTTGTACTATGGATTGGAACCGGGAAATGATTTTCAGGCGCAAAACATCAACATGACGGAAAAGGGAACGGAATTCGATGTGTTTGTAAGAAATACGTATTACGATACGTTCCATATCCCGTTATATGGCAATCACCATATTTTGAATGCTTTGGCTGTCATTGCGCTTTGCCATTATGAGGGAATCCCGGCAGAAGACATCAAAAAATTGAGCACGTTCCAAGGGGTGAAACGTCGCTTCAGTGAAAGGCATGTCGATGGTCAAGTCATCATTGACGACTATGCCCACCACCCAAGGGAAATCAAAGTGACGATCGAATCGGCACGGAAAAAATATCCGGATAAAAAAGTGGTTGCCATCTTCCAACCGCATACGTTCACCCGGACGAGGACGTTTTTGCAAGAGTTTGCAGACAGTCTGAAAGGCGCTGACGCCGTTTACTTGTGTGAAATCTTCGGTTCAGCGCGGGAAGAATCCGGCCAGTTGACGATTCATGACCTCCAAGAACTCATCGAAGGTTGCGAAATTTTAGATATCGAACATACGGAAGTTTTGGAAAAACATCAAGACAGTGTACTCATTTTCATGGGTGCCGGTGATATCCAAAAATTCATTGAAGCGTATAAACCTGAAAAAGAGGCGACGACGAATAAATGAGCGAAAGCGACCTGCCCGGGCAAATTGCCTTCATGGCAGGTTTTTTTCGTTCCCTTTATCCGTCATGTCAGCACCATTTCCATGATTTTGTCATTTAGTTCGAAAAATTATTGGGAAACGTGTATACTATTCCTATAATAAAAAATTGCCTTTTTCATGTTTATGAATGAGTAGTTGGGGTATAAATTTAATCAGGTATCCTCTTTCCGATGCGAGGAAACGATGGTAAAGGAGCTGTTTCGATCTATGGAAGTCTTGTTGTACATTGCTATAATCATCGCAGTTATAGCTCTTGTCGTATTAACGGTTTATACGGTCAACACGTTCAAAGCGACGAAACAATTTTTGAATGAAACGAAAAAAACGTTGCAAGGTATGGAATCGCAAATGAACGAACTGACGAGCGAGGCCACGGAACTGTTGAACAAAACGAATCGGTTGGCGGATGATGTGGAACTGAAATCCGGAAAGATCGATGGGTTGCTCGATGGAGCGAAAGGAATCGGTGACACGTTGAAAGAATTCGATCGTTCGTTACAAGCGCTATCAAACAGTATTTCCCGTGCTTCCCAGAAAGAACAGGAAAAAACGAACGAAGCGGTGAAGTGGGGGGCCTCAATTTTGGAATATATTTTGAAGCGGAAAGAAAGCAAGCATTAATCCAAACATAAAACGAACATGGAGGGAATGACATGGCTGATAAAAACAATACTCGGGATTTTGCAATCGGTGTAGTTTTAGGAGCGGTCATCGGAGCGGCGACGGCATTGTTGTTGGCCCCGAAGTCAGGAAGGGAAACACGTCATGATTTGAATATGGGAGCCCGGCAAATGAAGCATCGTGCGGGCGAATGGAAAGACATCGCCGTTGAAAAAGGTGCGAGCTGGAAAGATAAAGCTTACACGACAGGTGCTGAATTCAAAGAACGGGCGATGGTGACGAGCGCCGAATTGACGAAGAAATCAAAAGAACTGACGAAATCCGCCGTGTCGAAAGCACAAGAAGTGACGAAATCAATCACCGACAAAACGCAGGAAATGACGCAAAAAGCGCAAAAGCAAGCAGATGAAGCTCTCGAAGAAGTAGAAGAAAAAGTCGAGGAAACATTGGAAAAAGTCGAGGAAGTCGCTGGTAAAGTAAGTGAAAAAGCGGATGATGCTCAAGAAAAGGCGAAAGAAAACATCGATCATGATGAAAAATAACGGAAAGAACGATAAAAAGAAGGCTTGAACCGCAACTTGCGGTAAGCCTTCTTTTCTATTTATCCCAAATGATTGCAAGTTCGTCTCCATCTTCGATCACCGTGTCAAAAGCTGCTTCTTCATTATTTTTCCACAATTTGAAATGACCGGTCGCATTCGTCAAGTCGATTTCGACAAACCGGAACACGTCTTGAAAAACAAACGGGTCTTGTTCTTTATCGGTAATCGTCAGTCGGTCATGTTTTTGCAATACGGCGTCCGCTTCCAACTGTTCGTCACGCCGGCTGATCGTATGGGCGGTTTTTTTCAAGGTGACACTCTCACCGTTGAACAAGACACGGATTGTACGCCAATAAGGCTTGTCCAATTCCCGGAACACGTCTTCCACTTTCGGCAGGGTAGCGGGAATCACTTCTATAATGTCACCATCCCTTAAATAGGCATACAAGTCTGCTTCTTCGCCATTAATGAGGAATGTTGTTTTTCCGGTCGACAATTGCACTTCCTGGCTGTTTATGATGACAGGGAAGGCATCGTCGAATGTGCGCTCAGGAAAATAGGCATCCAAAAAATCCTTTAAGCGCTCCAACTTTTTCCATTCAATTTCATCCTTGTCTTGGATGATGTAATCACCGGTTTTCCGTTCACCATTGACGGTGATGATCGTACCAAGAAGATAAGCGATATGATTGAAGGTGACATGAAACGATTCCCCTTCACCAATCAACTCGTTCAATGTCATCGCAGCCGGTCCTCCATCCTTCCCTTTTTCGATGCGAATGGCATCCCCTTCTTCAACAGGTTGATGGACAGTCGCAGGCTCACCGTTCAAATAAACCTGTGGAGCTTCGCCGAATTCGCCGGGGATGGTGATTTCTTTTCCGTTCACGGTCACAATCTTCGCCAGACCCGGCTTCCCGTAAAATCGTTTCGGTTCGAGGCCGGCTTGAACGAGGCAATCGCCGATCGTCAACTTGTCCATTTCAAATAAATGGACTTGTTCCTCATTGACGTGGACGGTAATGTATTGGACCGGGCGTTCTTTCGCAGTGATGGCGATACCGACCGGCGTCACAAACGCTGGTCCACCGGAAAAATCCTCATCAGCGACTAATTGACGGACTGCTTCGACACCCCGGATGGCGACCCGATTTGTTGGAAGATCCAAATCATAGGCGAGTCTTTCCGTGATTTTCGGAGTGAGACTGCCGCCACCGACAAGCATCACTGCCCGTGGAGATTTTTCATTCAATCGTTTAATTTCATCCGCAATCACTTTGGATAAATGCTGGATTTCCTTATCCAAGTCAGAAACGAGTTCATCATACGTAATTTCCGTGGTGAATCCCAATATATCTTCAGTTTCAGCTGTTTTTTCCGAAACGATTTCCCGTTTCACCCGTTCAGCTTCCGGAAAATCGAGCAAATAATGGTCACTGATCGCTTCCGTAATCTCATCACCAGCAACCGGCACCATGCCATAACTGATTACCGTCCCCTGATCGGTGATGGCAATATCGCTCGTCCCTGCTCCGATATCGACCAATACGACATTCAAACGTCGCATCGATTCCGGAACGAGCAAATGGAGGGCGGCTATCGGTTCAAGCGTCATTGCTTCCACTTCAAGTCCGGCTGTTTTTACCGCAGAAAACAGTGATTCGACGACGACTTTCGGTAAAAACGTCGCAATGATATCAACGCTTGCTTCATTTCCTTTCTGGCCGATCAACGAGCCGATCCGCTCATCATCCAGTTTGTAATAAAGCAAAGAATAGCCGACACAATAATAATTGTTGTAACTGTCACCTTTCTGTTCTCCGGCGAGTTTTTCCTGGGCGTTCTTCAATGCAGACAGTTCCAAATGTTTCACATCTTCATCAGTTTTGATCGGAAACTCCCTTAAATCGACGGACGCACTCGCTTCAATGGTTTTGAGCGATCTTCCCGCTGCAGCGACACAAACTTTCCGTAAAGGGGAGCCGTATTTTTCTTCCAATTTTCGTTTTACGGTTTGAATGGTGGCGGCGACTGCCGGTACATCGTGGATTTGCCCATCCCGCATGGAGCGTTCGCTATGTTCGACCATGCAATAGTCAAGGAGACGAATCTTTTGGGCTTCCTTTTCCACAAGCACACCAGTGACCGAACGGGTGCCGATATCAAGGGCGAAAATCACATCCTCCAAGGCTTTTACTCCTTTCTGTAACAAAGACGTTACGCTATCAGTAGTACCCAAGCAAAAAGGTAATCTATTATTAATTTATCATGGATTGTTTACCTTGTCTGTTTTTACACGTACAAATGTCAGGAAATTGCAAGAATATCTAGTTTTGGTATCATATCGATATACCGACGGATAAGATAGTAGAACCGACAAATCAATAGTGACAAATGACAAATTTTTCGCTATAATGGTGACTAATTATTAAAAGGTGTACAGGGGGCTTGGCAATGAGTAGCGAGATGGAACAACTGAGGAAAAAACTGGATGAAGTGAACTTGGAAATCTTGGAACTGATCAATCAACGGGCTGAATTGGTGCAGGAAATCGGCAAAGTCAAATCCAAACAGAGCATGTACAAGTTCGATCCGGTCCGGGAACGGGAAATGCTCGACTTGATCAAGAAACATAACAATGGGCCTTTTGAAGATGCTACGATTGAACACATTTTCAAAGAAATTTTCAAAGCGGGGCTGGAACTCCAAGAAGACGATCATCGGAAAGCGTTGCTCGTATCCCGAAAAAAGCAGCCTGAAAATACAGTCATTGAAATTAACGGTGCAACTATCGGGAATGGAGAAGTCCATTATATTTTCGGGCCATGTGCCGTGGAAAGTTATGAGCAGGTAGCTGAAGTTGCTGAAGCGGTAAAAGAAAAAGGTTTGAAACTGTTGCGCGGTGGGGCTTTCAAGCCACGCACGTCCCCTTACGACTTCCAAGGACTAGGAGTGGAAGGCCTGCAAATCTTGAAGCGGGTAGCGGATGAATACGACTTGGCGGTCGTGAGCGAAATCGTCAATCCGGCACATATCGAAGCCGCAGTCGAGTATGTCGATGTCATCCAAATCGGTGCACGGAATATGCAAAACTTTGAACTGTTGAAAGCGGCCGGTGAAGTGGACAAGCCGGTCTTGTTGAAACGCGGGCTTTCAGCGACGATTCAAGAATTCATCAATGCGGCGGAATACATCATTTCCCGTGGAAATCCGAATATCATCCTCTGTGAGCGGGGGATCAGAACGTATGAAACGGTAACGAGAAATACGTTGGATATCTCCGCTGTACCGGTATTGAAGAAAGAAACGCATTTGCCGATCCTTGTCGACGTCACGCATTCTACGGGCAGAAGAGATTTATTGCTGCCGGCAGCAAAAGCCGCATTGGCGATCGGAGCGGATGGCATTATGGCGGAAGTCCATCCAGATCCGGCCGTCGCATTATCCGACTCGGCACAACAGATGGATATTCCGACATTCAATACGTTTTTTGAAGAGATAAAGAAACTGGAAAACCGTTTGAAATAAGCGGAAGAGGGGGAACAAGCAAGTCTTGATGTCATACTTGTTCCGCCCTCTTTTTTGTATAGTCCGGAGATGATGACGTAATATGTTACAATCTTGGTAAAAGCCATGAAAATTTTTGAAAAAATTTTCATGGTAGAGTATGATAGAAAAAAGAGTACGAAATACTGGAGGTAAATGTGATGACTGTAACGATTTATGATGTAGCTCGTGAAGCGAATGTGTCGATGGCTACTGTTTCCCGTGTCGTCAATGGAAACCCGAACGTTAAACCGAGCACAAGAAAAAAAGTGTTGGCTACAATCGAACGTTTAGGCTATAGACCAAATGCTGTTGCCCGAGGACTCGCCAGCAAAAAAACAACGACGGTAGGAGCGATTATTCCGGATATATCGAATATTTTCTTTTCCGAGTTGGCAAGGGGAATAGAAGATATTGCGACTATGTACAAATACAACATCATTTTGAGCAATTCGGATTCGAACAAAGAGAAGGAATTGCAACTCATCAACACGATGCTTGAAAAACAAGTGGATGGCATCCTCTTCATCGGTGGAAACATTACGGAAGAGCATATCCAGCAATTCAAAACCGCTTCTGTCCCGGTTGTTTTAGCTGCTACTTTCGATAAGACGAATGAGCTTCCATCAGTCAACATCGATTACGAATTGGCCGCTTATGAGGCGACGAAAGCATTGATTGAAAACAATCCAAATGAACAACCGGCAATTGTGACGAGTTTGCCGGATACGAACATGAACAAAATGAAGTTCAACGGATATGTGCGTGCCTTGGAAGAATCCGGTTTCGCGTTTGACCAAGGTTTGGCGATCAATGTCGATTATTCTTATGATGGCGGGCTGGACGCCGCCAAAAAACTGGCGGAATTGGAAAAGCTCCCTGGCTCTGTTTTTGTGACTTTTGATGAAGTTGCAATCGGTGTCATCCATGGAATGCAAGACCAGGGATACAATGTACCGGAAGACATTCAAGTGTTCGGTTTCGACAACTCGAAACTTGCGAAAATGGTCCGTCCGACTTTATCCACTGTCGTCCAGCCGATGTATGATATCGGTGCGGTCGCAATGCGTTTGCTCACGAAGTACATGAATAAAGAAGAAGTCGACGACAAGAATGTCGTTTTACCACATCGGTTGGAAAAAAGAAGTTCAACTTTAGATGAATAATGCCGATATAAAATATAGAGAAACCTGGTTGAATTTGCATCCGCACTCCTTTTCATCAGCTTGAAAAGGAGTGTGAGATGTGAATTTGGCGTGTGCTTCTTCTCATGTATTTTCGCTAAGTTTGGAGAGATTTCGATGACAAAAAAAGATTTATTGACCCCGATCGGCATAACCTTTGGATTCATTATGATCATTTTTGCGATACTTTCGAGTGGGGAAGCCGAAAACTTGACGAGTTTTCTGGACGTACCTTCCATTTTCATCGTCATTGGAGGAGTGATCGCCTCTCTCTTGATCAACTTCAAATTCGAACATATCAAAATGACTGGAAGAGTCATGAGAGAGTCTTTCGTCAAAAACGAAGAACGTTTGCCGGAATTGGTCGATTTATTTGTCCGCTTATCGGAACGCGCGCGGAGAGAAGGAATTTTGGCATTGGAAAATGAACTCGATGAGATTGAAGATCCTTTTATAAAAAAAGGAATTATGCTTGCGGTGGATGGGATTGAACCGGAAGTGATCATCGACATATTGAATGCTGAAATCACAGCAATGGAAGAACGACATTATCAAGGCCGTCATATCCTCGAAAAAGCAGGGGAATATTCTCCATCTTGGGGGATGATCGGGACACTCGTTGGACTCATTTTGATGTTGGATCAACTGCAAGATCCTTCCACATTAGGTCCGGCGATGGCGGTGGCACTGATTACGACGTTGTACGGAAGTGTACTCGCAAACCTCGTGTTCAATCCAATGGCCAGTAAATTGGAAGCAAAGACCGAAGAAGAAGTGTTCATCAAACAAATCATCATTGAAGGGATCATCGGCGTGCAATCCGGCCAAAACCCAAGGATCTTGGAAGAAAAATTGAGCGCCTTCATTACTGCCGGTGACAAGGAAAAATATGAAGAAGTGAAACAACGGGAACGAGAAGGAGTCCGTCCTAGTCAGTTGACGGAGGAACGTGCAAATGAAGCGTAGACCAATTAGAAAGCGTCGGGATAAGGGTGGAGCAAATTGGTTGACGACATATGCGGACATGGTCACGTTAGTCCTCGTATTTTTTATTTTTTTATTTTCCATGTCGCAAGTCGACCATGTAAAATTTCAAGCGGTGACGGAATCATTCCAAGGCCGGCATGTGCTTGACTTCTTGCCATCCATCGTTCCTGGCGGCGAACCAGCTGGACAAACGGATGGGCAACCAAATGGTGGAATCGATGTTTCGGATGACTCGGGCGGTTCGATTGATATTGATGATGATGTGGATGTCAACAGCGAAATCTTGCAGAGAAAACTCCAAGAAGAACAGGCTTTAAGCGAGTTGGTTGAAAGTATCGAAGGTTATCTTGACGAACATGATTTGAACGATGCGGTCACAGCGACCCGGACGGAACGAGGAGTCTTGCTTGTGTTGCAGGACAGCATCTTCTTCGATACGGGAGAAGCGGTGATATTGGATGAGGGTAAACCGTTTTTGAATGAGATCGGGCGCCTTTTTTCACAAATCCCGAATGACATAAAAGTGGAAGGGCATACCGACAGCCGTCCAATCAATACGTATCGTTATCCTTCGAACTGGGAGCTGTCCGGAGCGAGGGCAAGTAGTGTCGTCCGATATTTGCTCGAGGAATTCGATTTGGATGAATCACGCTTTTCCATTGCCGGTTACGGTGACACAAGACCGGTCGCACCAAACGATACAGAGGAAAACATGAGTTTGAACCGCCGTGTGGAAATTACGATACTCAACACGGACTTTGAGGAAGAAGCTGAGGAATAATTAGGTAAAAAGAGACTGGATTCATCACCAGTCTCTTTTTTACTGCTTGAAAGTTTTTGTTTTCATTGCGTCTTGTACAATTTCTTTTTCGGAAAAGTAAATTTCTTTATCTCCGATGATTTGTGATGTTTCGTGCCCTTTTCCGGCAAGCAGGATCCAGTCGTCCGAATGACTCATTTCAATGGCATATTGAATCGCTTTTTCCCGATCTGGAATGGCAATATATTCCCCTTTGTTCTTTTCAAGGGCATCTGTCGTTTCTTTCATAATCACATCGATATCATGATGTTTCGGATTATCCAACGTCACGATGGAAAAATCCGCATACTCCGCAGCCACCCGGCCCATTCCATACCGTTTGTCTCTGCCACTATCGCTCATATCCGCATACACTCCGAAGACGAGAATGATCCGTCCTTTTACAAATGGCCGTATCGTGTCGATTGTTTTTTGTAACGCATCTTCGGTATGGGCGAAATCGACAATGACTTTGAAATCACCGTCTTCATAAACCGCCTCCATCCGGCCATCAATTTGTTCCACCCGTTCCAGACCGGCTTTGATCGTATCGAGATCGATGCCGTTGCTGTACGCTGCAGCAATAGCAGCCAAACTGTTGGAAACATATATTTCTCCAGGAAAATGAAGCGTAATTTCTTCTGTCTCAAAAGGTGTGTGCAACGTATACGTCGTCTGATTGAAGGAATAATCGATGTCTGTCGCGTAGAAATCCGCTTTTTCATGGATGCCATACGTGATCGTTTTAGCCGATGATTTTTTCAATTTGTCGATCAGTTGTTGCCCATAAAAATCGTCAGCGTTAACGATGTTGAATTTTTCCGTCATATCGAAAAGCTTTGTTTTCGCTTCAAAATAATCATCCATCGTTTTATGTAATTCCAGATGATCCGGGCTTAAATTCGTGAATATCCCGGTCGTGAATGTCGTGTATGCGACCCGTTTCAATTGTAATGAATGGGAAGATACTTCCATGAGACAATAATCGTGGTCCGTATCTAGCATTTGTTTTAAGAAGCGTTGCAAATCGACCGCTTCCGGTGTCGTATTGTTTGTCGGGATTAATTTTTCATCGATGACTGTTCCCATTGTTCCAATTGTCCCGGTTTTAGCGCCGGAAACATCCAGGATGGATTTAATGAAATGCGTAATCGATGTTTTACCGTTCGTACCGGTAATTCCAATGACATTCAAAGCCTTTGAAGGTTTTCCAAAAAAGTTGTTGGCGACTTTTGCCATGCCGTCTCTCGTGCTTTCGACTTTGATGACGCTCACGTCTTCCGGAACGTCTACGTCCTTTTCCACTAAAACGGCAATCGCTCCATTGGCGATCGCTTCCCGGGCTTTATCATGACCATCCACGGTGAAGCCGGTGATGCAAATGAACAAACTGTTTTCGGCCTGTTTCCGGGAATCATAGTTGATGGATGCTATATCTCTAGTCACATCGCCTTGTATCAGTTCGTAATCGATATTTTCCAGTATGTATTCTAGTTTCATTCTGTCATCTCCTTCTTGGAAGACAAATAAACTGGCAATTGTCTGCTTTTTATTATATCCCTTCTCGATTTTGTTGTCTATGTGAAAAAAAAGAAGACACCAAATGGGTCTTCATCATCCGGATTTGCTCATATGAATGAATTTGAGCATTGTTTCGAGCAACTTATCGTTCTTTTCTTCAATTTCATTTTTCCGAGGTATATCAGGGAATGCTTCCTCACCGTCATGCCAGGTTGTCGGCAAAGGGACGGGGGATTCTTTTTGCCATTCATCCAACCAACTTTGTGGCAGATCGCCTTCCATGATTTTGTTTTGCTTCATCACACTCCAAATTTGTGCCCATGCTCTTGGGACGACTCGCCAAATATCATATCCACCGCCACCTGTGGCAATCCATTTTCCATCACAATATTCATGTGCCAGCTCATGGGCAATGAGCGGAATTTGTTCATATATTTTCATCGTAACGCAAAGATGGGTCAACGGATCGAAGGTGTGGGCATCTGCACCATTTTGAGTCAATATGACATCTGGTTTGAAATACTCGACAATTTCCCTCATCGCAGTCTCATAAAGCCGTAAAAACGATTCGTCTTGTGTGTATGCATCAATCGGTAAATTGAAGGAATAGCCATGGCCTTCTTTTACACCGCGTTCCCGAATATCACCTGTGCCCGGAAACAAGTAACGACCGGTTTCATGGATAGAAAAGGTGCATACATTCGGGTCGTCGTAAAACGCCCATTGTACGCCATCTCCATGATGCGCATCCGTATCGACGTAAAGCACCCGCAAATCGTATTTTTTTCGGATATATTTAATGGCAACCGCGCCGTCATTATAAATGCAAAAACCGGCAGCCTGCCGCTCGAAACCGTGGTGGAGGCCTCCGCCAAGGTTCAATGCATGGCTCGCTTCTCCTGTCAATACTGCATCCACTGCTGTCAGGGTGCCGCCGACAAGATAACTCGATGCTTCATGCATGTCCGGAAACATCGGTGTATCTTCACTGCCTAAACCGTAAACGATTCCCTCTTCTTTGGAAAGCTTTCCTTTTCCTGCTCGCTTCACCGCTTCGATATAATCCAAGTCATGGAATAAAGAAAGTTCCTCATCCGTTGCCTTTCTTGGTGGGATGATATCGCTTTCATCAAGGAGTCCAGCGGCTTCCAACAACTGTTTCGTCAGCAACACCCGTTTTTGGTTGAACGGATGATTTTCATGGAAATGGTAAGTCAAAAAATCATCCGAAAAGACGAATTTGACATGTTCGTTCATAGTCTCGGCTCCATGATATTGTTCGGCCAAAGCAACTGGTAACCGGCTTCGCGGATTGAGCGGACGATTGGCGTCGGATTCATCGTTTCGATACGGAAAACGAGAACCTTATAAAGCGGATCATCTTGATAAGGATAAATGAGCACAGAAACGATGTTCACATTATGATCGCTGATGATTGTTGCCACATGCGGCAAAACCCCCGGCCGATGAGGCACTTTCACTTCGATTTGCGAGCTTTTCACATGGGTTCCGGTAAGCTGGATGAATGTTTTCAACATGTGTTTCTCCGTCACAATGCCGACGAGTTCTTCGTTTTGGACGACCGGAACCGCCGCAAATTCTTTTTCATAAAAAATCCGTGCAATCTCTTCGACAAAGTCCAGCGGGTGGACGGTGACGACAGGTTGGCTCATGATCGAATGGATTTCATGTTTCAAAACGGCCCGATCGGCTTCTTTCAGGATAGTTGATGGACTCGCATCCCGGACATCCCGGTCAGACACGATTCCGATTACTCGTTTTTCTTCATCCACAATCGGAATATGCCTGATTTTATGTTTTTTCAGTAAATGTAAAGCTTCTTCAATGGAAGCGGTAGGGGGAAGGGTAATGACATCCCTGTTCATAATTTGTTCGACTAACATGTTTTATCCCTCACTTTTTTGTCTTTGTTGATACCGTGTCAAGAAGCGAAGTTTATCGAAACGTTCAATCGCCTCTTTTGAAACGTTTTTCCCAATGCGTACCATCAACGTGTTGGCAGGATGGGAGATGATTTCCGGATCATCAGTCGGAGCCGGACGCAAACCACCAGCCGCCATCATTTTTTCCAACACTTTCCGGTATTCCCATATGTTCAAATTCGTCCCTTGTAAATCCCAATGCCAATAATATTCTGTGGAAATGATGATGTAATTCTCCATGAATTCATCCATCATGGAAACTTTCAACAAATTGGAGGCGACCCGTTCTCCACGGTATTCAGGTGCAATTTCGATCGCTCCAAGTACGATCAACTCTTCCATGTTGAATTCCGACCACCGTTCCAACGGGTCAGGATAAAGATAGGTGACATAACCGACGATCATTGCTTTATTACGGGCGACGATAATCCGTCCTTCCTCAAAATCGGCAATTTTCAACAATGCTTCAAATTGTTTTTCAGCCGGCCGGAATGCAGTCAACTCTTCATGGAAACCATATTCGGCCAACTGCTCGGAAGAAAGCGGCCCTTCAATCGTCAGCGGTCCTTTTGACGTTTCATAGGATATCGAATGGAAGGATTTTTTATGCTTCACTGCTACACCACCTAAAAAGTTATGCGCTTACAAAATATTATACAATACTTTGCATGTGTTTTTTTAGTATTTTATGAAAATTTGTTTGCGGGTTACGATTTCGAATCCCTGCAATCGGAAAAACCAAAAATCCGAACAATTGCTGCTTACTTGCTATTTGCAGCATTGTTCGGATTTTTCATCATTTATCGAATTGTTTCGGCTTATTAATCATCATCGTCATTTTCGCCATCACCGTCGTTTTCTTCACGGTTTTCTTCGTCATTCTCTTCATCGTCATGTTCCTCTTCCGTATCTTCGTCTTCCGGTTCATCCTCTTCTTCCAAATCTCCGACGATGACGTCAGAAGATGGGTCGGATTCCAATCCGAAGTAATCGACAGCACGTACGTGATAGATTCCATCACCGCTTCCAATCCGGAGTGAAGTCGAAGTTGTACTTCCTACCCGACTAAAGTTGTCATCCGGACTTGCTGCATAGTAAATCCGATAACCGACGACATCTTTACTTGATGATGCTTGCCACGTCATTTCATTTCCAGATACCCGGACGCGCCCAGGAGCTTGCGGTGGTCTTCCATCGTCTTCCACCCGAGCGGCCAATTCTGTATTCGGAAAACTGATTTTCTCCCATTGGCTCCGATCTGTGAACGGGATGAGTTGACTGAGGCTCGGTAATCGGTCAAAACCGTTTTCTTTAATGAAGTCCGGACTGAACATCAGACCGTCTCCTTGCGTGAATTCACTTGGTGTATTCGGCCCCGCCATCACAGCTCTCCCATCGACCAAGACATATTCGCCTGTTGTAAGACTGTCATCGACCTCCGTCGGTACGAATTTTTCGTTGAAAAGATCCGTTTTGACAAGGCCTGCCCGTTCACATAACTCACTAGGCAGTTTTCCGGATAAAGCGCAATAACTCCGTTGAACGATTCCTTCCGGTTGTTGGAAAGCGTGATCCGGTGCCACCAATTCCGGTCTCAAATCACTTGCCGCATTGATCAGCTCTGCCCAGAAAGCTTGGTTGCGGCGGCTATGAGTCAGATGTTCCAATTCATCCGGTTGGTCGTATCCCATCCATGTGGCGAAGGTGATGTTCGGATTGCTGGCGATAAAATGCACATCCCAGTTGCTTTGTGATGTTCCGGTTTTTCCGGCCCAGTCCACATGAGGATACTTCAACATGGAACGCAAACTGCTCGCCGTACCATCGGAAATGACATCCCGCATCATGTCGATGAGCAAGTAGCTCGTTTGCGGTGAGAACACTTCCACCGTTTCCACTTCATGTTCAAAAACGACTTCTCCATCTCTTGTCGTAATTTTTTCAATCATGTAAGCATCGGCAAATTGCCCATAGTTGGCGACTGTGGAAAAGGCATTGGCATTTTCTTCGATGGTGATTCCTTCATCCATTGCGCCAATGGATAAAGAAGGATTGACATATTCATGATCATTAATCGTGGTGATTCCCATTTTCCGCAAATATTTTTCGACAGGATCGATATCCCTGATTGATAAATATGTTCTTACAGCCGGAATGTTGAAAGAATAGGCTAAATTCGTCCGTGCCGATAAAAGACCATGGTGTCTCCGGTCGATATTGCGGATTTCCTTCGTTCCGCCCCCATCCGGAACTTCCAGATAGACGTCTGGGATCGGCGTCCCCGGTTGGATGATCCCTTCTTCCAATGCCGGTCCGTAAACGAGAATCGGTTTCATCGCACTACCATTTGAACGTTTCGCCCGCATAGCATAATTAAAATGGTTTTCGATATCTGGATTCCTGTTCCCGAAAAAGCTGATGATCCGACCTGTAGAGTTTTCAATCATGATGGCCGCCCCTTGGACTTCTTGTTCGATTCGCTCCTCTTCACCATCTCGGATGACTCTCGTCCACGTATTGCCCCCGTATTGGGTGAAATTTCGTCCGATTTCTTGGAATAAATCGTACATTTCTTTATCGATCGTCGTATGGATTTCGTACCCGTTCATGCGTAAAGCTCGTTCTGCTCGCATTTCATACCGCTCGTCCAACTCCGAATCATTTTGTATATCTTCCTGAGAAATGCCGTCTTCTTCCATGAGGAGTTCTTTTATGATTTTTTTCGCCCGTTCTTGCACTTCTGCCGCCAAAACCGGATATTCTTCAAACGGCAGTTTTTCTTCTTCTTTGAAGTCGGCAACAATGTCGTAATTCAACGCTTCTTCGTATTCTTCTTCCGTAATGAATTCCAGTTCATACATCCGGTGTAGCACGGTTTTCATCCGGTTCAATCCCGGTTGAATGCCATCTTCACTTTTCAGTCCGCCACCATTGGCAAACGGCGTATAAGCGGACGGACTTTGCGGCAAGCCGGCAAGGTAAGCAGCTTGGGCCAAGTTCACGTCCTTTGCGTCGATTCCGAAAATGCCTTGGGCGGCTGTTTGCACGCCGGCGATGTTTCTGCCGGAGGAATCCCTGCCATAAGGGACAATGTTCAAATACGCTTCTAAAATTTCTTCTTTTTCAAAAAATCTTTCCAACCTTAAGGCAAGGAGAATTTCTTTCGCTTTCCGTTCAAAAGACACTTCATTCGTCAACATTTGGTTTTTGATCAATTGTTGGGTCAACGTACTTCCACCGGTTTGCGTGGACGCGTTCGTCAATTCTTGGAAAATCGCCCGTAATATCGCTTTCGGAACGATTCCTTTATGTTCATTGAAATATTCATCTTCTGTTGCGATTACGGCATTAATCAGGTGGGGAGCAATTTCGTCAAGGGTCGTTTCATCGCGATGCAAATCAGCACTGACTTCCCCAAGGAAAATGCCATCCGCAAAATACATCCGGGACGTTTCCGCATAGTCGTAGATTTGTTTTTCCATCGTTTCATAATCGCGGATTTCTTCGTCTTTTACGAGGGAGGCGAAATACCCTGCCCCAACGCCGCCGACGAAAAACAAGCCGATAAACCCGATAATGAGGAAAAACAAGATGACGTTCCAAATGACGCCATAGGTTATCCGGCCTGTCCGTTGGATTTTGCCAGACTTCCATATATTGATAAGTTTTTTCAGCAAATGTTGCATGCGAGTGTTGAAATCCATTTGAAACCCTCCTAAAATTCGTTTATAATTATACCACACAAACATTTTTACATGAATGCTTTTTTTGAATAGCTTGCAAAATAGAAAAAATTATGGTAAAAATAGTAGAAAATATTGATATGCGAAGAAGGAATCAGTAGCCAGGTAAATCCCTGTTTCAGAGAGTTGGCGGAAGGTGCGAGCCAATATACATTTACCGGTGAATTACAGTCCGGAGCATTTCTTCCGGTTAGGAGCCGGAAGAACGGTGGAGACATCGTTAACAATCCCAAGTGGCATTTTTTGGCAACAAGGGTGGTACCGCGTGTTTCAAGCTCGTCCCTTTCTTTCGGGGAGGAGCTTTTTTAATTGAATAAAAGTAAAGGAGATAGCAAGATGAACATTTTAGAGGAGTTGGAATGGCGAGGACTCATCAACCAAGTGACAGATCGGGAAGGCTTGGAAAAATTATTGGCTACGGAAACGGTGACGTTGTACTGCGGATTCGATCCGACGGCTGACAGCCTGCATATCGGTCACCTCGTACCGATCACCATGTTGAAACGGTTCCAAAAGGCCGGACATCGACCGATAGCCTTAATCGGAGGAGGTACGGGAATGATCGGCGACCCGAGCGGCCGCTCCACCGAACGGTCGTTGAACAGTGAAGAAGTCGTCCTCGGCTATGCAAAAAGCATTGAAAAGCAAATCGGCAAACTTTTGCAATTCGGGGAAGGGGAAAACCCGGTCGTCGCACGGAACAACCACGATTGGTTGCGGAATATGACGTTCATTGAAGTATTGCGGGATGCCGGGAAACATTTCGGCATCAACTACATGCTGGCGAAAGAATCCGTTGCCTCCCGAATCGAAACGGGAATCACTTATACGGAGTTCAGCTACATGTTGCTTCAATCCATCGACTTTTTGAAACTTTATGAAGAAGAAAATTGCAAACTGCAAATCGGTGGTAGTGACCAATGGGGGAATATTACGGCGGGAATGGAATTGATCCGTC
The DNA here is from genome assembly GCA_938004015.1 of uncultured Oceanobacillus sp. Classification (GTDB taxonomy): domain Bacteria; phylum Bacillota; class Bacilli; order Bacillales; family Amphibacillaceae; genus Oceanobacillus. The sequence continues at coordinate 22,862 of CALKWU010000009.1, read as the reverse complement.
GTACACGGGAAAATCCGGAAGAGGAAGAAGCGGAAGTTTACGGTCTCACCGTGCCGCTCATTACAAAAGCTGATGGAACGAAATTTGGCAAAACTGCCGGGAATGCAATTTGGCTCGATCCGGATAAAACGACTCCATACGAGTTTTACCAATTTTGGATCAACACTGATGATCGTGATGTCGTGAAATTTTTGAAATACTTCACGTTCCTTTCCAAAGAAGAAATCGAGGAATTGGAAAAAGAAGTGGAGACACGACCGGAAAAGCGTGTCGCGCAAAAGCGGTTGGCGGAGGAAATGACGAAGCTCGTCCATAGTGAAGAAGCGCTGCAACAAGCGATCAATATTTCCGAAGCTCTTTTCAGCGGAAACATTAAAGGTTTATCCGTCAATGAAATCGAACAAGGGTTTAAGGACGTTCCGACCTATGAGATGACAAAAGAGGATATTGGTTTGGTCGACTTGTTGGTTCAAGCGGGAATCTCCCCGTCGAAGCGGCAAGCACGAGAAGACATCAAAAACGGCGCGATTTACATTAATGGCGAAAGACAACAGGACATCAACTATGTTGTGTCCGCCGCCGATCGCATCGATGACGTATTCACGATCATCCGCCGAGGCAAAAAGAAATACACATTGATCGACTATCGATAATGAAAAGGCTGGTTTATCTTCCAGCCTTTTTTGTGCTTGACCCATTTTCTTTTTCACAGAAACTTCACGGTTTGCCTGGAAACGGCATTGAAACAGGCAAATTTAGTTGATAAGGTAAAAGTTGCAGGTTGTTGAATTTTGTTTGGGTGAAGTTTATGAATGGATGTAATAAAAAAGAAATAGACTTTTACATCGTAAATGGGAGGATTAAACATGAGAAAAATCACTTTAACATTGCTGACATTGGTTCTTGCACTTCTGGCGGCTTGTGGTTCTGATGATGAAACAGAGGAACTAGCCGCACTGGAAGTTGATTTCATCTTGCCGGAGACGGCTGAACCGGGGGAGCCGGTCACTTTGGAAGCGATTGTCACTTATGGTGACGAATATGTGGAGGATGCGGATGAAGTCGTTTTTGAATATTGGTTGCAAGGACACGAGGATGATAGCACAAATGTGGAAGGAACCCATACGTCCGATGGAAGTTATACGGCAGAAGTGGTCTTTGAGGAAGATGGAGTATACGAAATTTATGCCCATACGACTGCAAGAGGATTGCATACGATGCCTTTGAAATCGATTGTCGTTGGCGATGTGGATCATGATGAACATGCAGGTCATGATGATTCTGGTTTCCACGCCCACTTTATGGACCCGGAGGCGCCGACAGCCGGTGAAGAAACTGATTTGGTCGTCCATCTCATGAATGATGGAGAGGCGATTGCTGATGCTTCCGTCCAGTTCGAGGTTGTTCCGGAAAACGGTGATGGAAATGCAGAATCCTTGGTTGCAGAGGAAACAGTGGCAGGGGAATATGCAGCAGTTTATGAATTTCCGGAAGCTGGTACGTACACGGTCGTCATCCATGTGGAAGCGGATGATTTGAATGAAGAAGTGGAGCACACCGTGGAAGTTGAATAAAATTCATAAGCACAAGCAGATGTGAAGTCTGCTTGTGCTTTTTAATTCTATTTTATCCTTCAGATGACATCATCGGCAATTCTATCAATGTTGATCGTCACTTTTCTCATTTACGAAGGAAACAAGACAAGTAGCCTTCGTTAAGGTTCATTGTTAAGCAGCAAGATGGAGAGGAGGATGGGAATGGGAAAAAGACTTTACACAAGCAAAATTGTGACCGTTCATTAGAGTCATGATCGACAGTTACAATTCAATATGTTTATTTTGGTCGTTGCTTTTTTGTTTTCTCCATTCGATATATATTTCAATGAGCGAAATCCCTAAAACAATCCAAAATACAGTATTTGAAAATGAGATACCTACAGACGATTTGCCGCCCAATAAAGAAAAAACAAGCATTAACGTGACGATATAAACGATAATAAAGACCTGCCATTTCCACGAATTGCTATCATCTTCGTCCCGGCCAATGATCATGCTTATGATGAAGAGGACAAAGAATGTAACTTGAAACACAAATTGAGGAATTTTGATTATGTCAGGTAAAACAGCAAAATAATCATAAGCAAGCAAAATCGTTAAAAAACAAATGAAAATTACGGATTGTATGTGCAATGCCATCATCCTGTCAAATATTTTTAAAGATTAACATGGAAATGAACGTGGTAAAAAATTCACCATGAGCGGCTATACCCCTCGGGTCATGCTTCAAAAAAAACGGGTTAGATGGCCCGAAGAACATTTCCATGCACTGGAAATACCTCCTTAAAGCTGAAGATAAGACAAATAATTGCTGATTTATCACGTTCAGTACCTCTTTAAAAATATGTTTTCTATAAAGATATGCAAATTCCTGCTTATGTCATGATTCTAGTATTGAAATTGTTGAGAGCGCAGATGTCATGTTTGATAAAAATCTTCACGCAGCAAAAACGATTTGAAAACAAAAAACCCTCAAACCTTTGAAAGGTTTGAGGGTTTTGGCCATGATGGTTGTTACCCGGCAATCGCATCAACGAGAGTAGAACTCGACGATGAGTGCTTCGTTGATTTCTGCAGGGAGTTCGGAACGTTCCGGATAGCGTGTGTATGTTCCTTCCATCTTGTCTTCATCAAAGGACATATAGTCCGGTACGAAGTTGTTCACTTCAAGCGCCTCTTTGATGATGTCCAGATTTCTGGAACGCTCACGTAAACCGATTGTTTGACCTGGAGACACGGTGTATGATGGAATATCGACACGGCGTCCATCCACGAGGATATGGCCATGGTTCACGAGTTGACGCGCTTGTCTGCGTGTACGGGCGAAACCTAAACGATACACGAGGTTGTCCAGACGGGATTCGAGAAGGATCATGAAGTTCTCACCGTGGATCCCTTTCATTTTACCCGCTTTGTTGAACAAGTTACGGAATTGACGTTCGTTCAATCCGTACATGTAACGTAGTTTTTGTTTTTCTTGAAGCTGCAAGCCGTACTCAGACAACTTCTTTCTTTGTGTCGGACCATGTTGACCCGGAGCGTAAGGGCGCTTATCCAATTCTTTTCCGGTTCCGGTCAATGAAATGCCGAAACGACGAGACTTTTTCCATACAGGACCTCTATAACGAGCCATGTACTTTTCCTCCTTTGAATTTGAATTGCATAAATTCAATCACCACGTCAATCTCATTGGCTAGTTTGTTTTTTATGTACCTTCGCCCCAGCAGCAGAGGGTTACACGATACTCCCTTGACACCCGCCAAGGAACAAACTAGTTGCAATGAATTGAACGCACAGGCTACCTTAAATTTACACAAAGTCTATTATAGTCTTTTATTCGTCTGAAGTCAATCAAATGTTTTGCTTTTTATGTGGTATAACAGATATAATTCTGGTAGCTTAGTCCTTAATAACGATTTTTTTATAACATAAGATTTTTTCTTGGGTGTTCGGGACTATTTCTTGTATAATGTAATAAATAAGAAGCATTATGATTCAGCCGGATTGCTTGGTAATATGTAAATTAGGTGATAGAAATGGATATTGAAAAAGAACTGCAGCTCATGTTTTTCAATATTATATCCGAACTATTTGAACAAGCGACGTGGGATGAAGATTTTTTGGAAAAAATTCTCTGGGAAGTCAGCAAATACATGGGTGTGGACTATCTTGCCCTTTATGTCCATTTCAAAAAATCGGAATCATTACGTCTGCTCGCTTCCGTTTCCGCAGATGAAAAATATCTTCCGGAATTGTTGGTGACCGGTGAAGATATCCATTTCGACTCGTTTTTCAAGGATCGGATACGGCCGAAAAATGTCCGTTACCTCCCGTTACAAATCAAAGGGATGCGGACGATGTTGCTCGTGTATATCCATGATACCGAATTCTCGGAACAATTCCTCCTCACATTGCAAAGAGAAACAGAACGGATATTGAATATTTCAATCAGCACGTGGAGGAACAAAATCAGGAACCTACATAACCAATTTTTACATGAGCTCAGTGAAAATTTGTTGCAGGCACATGATAAAAGAGATGTTTTCGAAGTCATTTTCGACTCGTTGGATCATTATTATTGGGATGCGAAATATCATTTGTATCTCACGCAAGAATATGATAAATCATGCCGTTTCCCAATCAAAGTGCTCGATTACACGGAAAAAAATCCTGTTCCTTTAAGCACCCAAGTTTTCATGTCAGGTAAAATGCAAATTGAAGTTTTCAAAGAACGGAACGAAAAAGTGCTCTATGCACCATTGATCGGAGAACAAAGCGTCTATGGTGTATTGGAAGTCATCGTCCCGATTGAAAGCTATTTATTGAGGGAAGAAGTCGATTTCTTCCTGGAATTCGCCCGATTATCCGGGAAAGCATTGGAAAAAACGATTTTGTATGAAGATTCATTGGAACAAGTTTCCAATTTGACGTTATTGAATGAATTCATCCACGAGTTGAATGCGACTCGGGAAATGGCCGGATTGATGGATACGATCCGGGAACAAATCAAACGGATATCGAATGCAAGTGAAATCGGATTCATTTATTTCGATGAAGAGTCGGATCGGGAATTTGAAATATTGGATGGAAGTACGGAATTTTTCTTGGAAACAGACGGCAGAAACGTCGCCGTCCAATATAAAGAAAAAATCATGAAAACACCGGATTCCATATTCAACGGCAATGCCACCGATCTCGAACCGTACGGCTACCAGTCTGCGATGATCATTCCGATGGTGTATTCCGGATTAAGTATCGGCTTTACGATCATCCTCCATGAAAAACCGTATTATTTCTCGTTACAGACGTTCAGAATGTTGGAGTCGTTAATGCACCATTCCGCTCTCGTCATCTCCAATACGCTGTTGAGGGAGAGATTGCAAGAAACGGTCATTACGGATTTTCTGACAGGATTGTACACGAGAAGATATTTGGAAGAAACGATCGACGAACATCAAGAAAATGGCTCAAAGGCTGTGCTTTTGCTGTTTGACATTGACGACTTTAAATTGGTGAACGATACTTATGGCCACCACGTCGGCGACAATGTGTTGAAGCAAGTGGCTCGGGTCATGAAGGAAGTCATCGGCAATAAAGGGGTCGTCACGAGATGGGGCGGTGAGGAGTTGGCGGTCTATTTGCCGGAAACGAGTCCGGATGAAGGAATGGAGATCGCAAACAATATCAGGAAGCGGATCCCGGAAGGCACTGACCCTTCCATTACGGTTTCATGCGGCCTTTCCCATTGGGAAAAAGAGGCGGAGGATACCCCGAAAAAAATGTTCCTCCGGGCAGATCAAGCACTGTACTCCGCCAAATCAGCAGGAAAAGACCAAGTGCAAAACGAGCAACTCCTATCATGAAGTTGCTCGTTTTCCTTTTACAAATATTGTTTTAACGCTTCGACAAATTTTTCCAAGTAGTGTTCATCGGTTTCATCGAATCGTGCTTTGATTGGGCTATCGACATCCAACACGCCGAAAATTTCACTGTCCAAGATGATCGGAACGACGATTTCGGATTTGCTTGCCGCATCACAGGCGATATGTCCAGGAAAAGCATGAACATCCGGGACGAGTTGGGTTTTCTTTTCTTTTACCGCTGTTCCGCATACACCTTTGCCGTACTTGATGCGGACGCAGGCAGGCAAGCCTTGGAAGGGACCGAGGACGAGTTCATCGTTTTTCCACAAGTAGAATCCGACCCAGTTGATGTCTTCCAAGAAATGATTGAGTAAGCTTGCAGCGTTAGCCAAAATCGCAATTTGGTCTGTTTCATCTTCGGATAGGGCATGCAGCTGTCGAATCAATTGTTCATAAGCTTCGGAACGTTTTTCAGAATAAGTGATTTGTTGAAACATTCTATCCCTCCTGACGATTTTCCAGTACAATATATGTAATCGATTCACCCGCCACCATTCGACAAAGGGAAGAATCCTGTCGAGCGAAAAGAACAGGAATTCCTGATGTTTTGTCGTAATGGAAATGTAAGGAGCTGAGTGAAAGATGAAAAAAAATCCATCTAAACAAAAAGTAATCCTTGCCGCATCCAATCTTTTTTTCCAAAAAGGGTTCCATGGCACTTCGGTGCGGGATATCGCCAAAAAAGCCAATGTCAACGTCTCGTCCGTCAGTTATTATTTCAACGGGAAACAAGGCTTGTTGGAATACGCCGTCACGGAGTATTATGAAGAATATTTGCAAACATTGGAGAAGTGTCTCGATGCGACAAAAGATGCCTCTGCCGTAGAACGGCTGAATGAATTGATTGCCACCATTATACGTTACAAACATTCAAAACTGCAATTGACATGTTTCATCCAACGGGAATTGACGTTGGATTCCGTGTTTGTCCGGGAAATGACGGTCACCTATTTGGCAAAAGAAAATTACTATATCCGGAAAGCTTTTTCCGATGCACTCAGCGGGAAAAAATTTCCAGGTGATACGAAAGATTACTTGTATCTCCAGTTGAAAGGGATGTTGATCACGCCATATATTTTACATAACGAATGGAAAGACCGGGTCATCGGTGATCATTCCCACCGGGTGTTTGTGGAAAAATATACGAATACGATCCAGGAGTGGCTCAAAATCATTGTCGAAAACTGACAAAAACCCGTCCGATTTCCGAAAAACTGAAAAAATACGACAAAATATTGTTTTTCTTAGCCAAAAACATCGATAACATGCTATTATTAATACTATATAAAATCGTTAACAAATTAACAAATACAAACTTGTATTTTTAGTATAGGCGAATACTGCCGTAGAAATCCTCTTGTTGGGACGGGACTAGGAGGTACGTTATGGAGTTAGTCATTGGAATCATATTAGCTATCATTGTATTACTCATCGTTGGCTTAATTTTACGTAAAAGGGTTTATGACCATGTCGACAAATTGGAAGCGTGGAAACTTGATATTATGGCACGCAATGTCGCCGGAGAATTGAGCAAAATCAAAGAACTCAACTTATCGGGAGAAACCCAGATGAAGTTCGAGGCTTGGAAAGATCGCTGGGATTATATTGTCGGCAAGGAACTCGCTGACATTGAAGAATATTTGCTCGATGCGGAAGATGCTGCTGACCGTTTCCGAGTCGGAAAAGGGAAAAAGATTTTGAAAGAGGCGGAACGTATTCTCGTATCCGTTGAAGGAAGCATCGAAAACATACTGGAAGAACTCGAGGAATTGTTGGAATCGGAAAAATCAAGCAGAGAAGATATTGCGGAAGTAGAGCCGACGATTAAAAGTTTGCGCAGGCAAATTTCACAAAATCGTTATCAATATGGAAAAGCGGACCAGTATTTCGAAGACAGGCTTGATGAGTTGGAAGCAGACGTGGAAGTCTTCTATGAAAAGGTTGCTTCCGGAAATTACATGGAAGCGAAAAATATCGTCGATCGACTGAAAGAAGAATTGAAAGAGCTGGAAGAACAAATCAACGTTTTTCCTCCACTTTATAAACGGGCGAAACATGAGCTCGTCTCCCAGCTGGATCAATTGCTCGCAGGAATCAATGAAATGAAAGAAGAGGGATACAACGTCGAGCATTTGAACTTTGAGACGGAAATCCATACATATCAAGAGAGAGCAACGGACATCATGAAGCTGTTGGAACAAGGGGATTTGGAAGCGGGAGAAAAAGGGCTGGAGGAGATTGAAGAACGGATTGAAGAAATATATGAATTATTGGAGCAAGAAGCCCTCGCCAAAAATTTTGTGGAACAATATCTGCCTTCCTATGAAGAAGCGGTGAAGGAGCTCCAACAGTCTTTCACTGATACAAAAACTGAAGTGGAAGAGTTGAAACAGGCTTACTATGTGGAAGATGAGGAGTTGGAAAAATTCCTCGCTGTCGATAAACGAGTGGAGGCATTACGGGATGACTTACAGCAAGTTTTGGAAAGCATTGAAATGAACCGTTCGTCCCACAGTGAATTACGTCAACGAGTGGAAGCGGGTTTGGAACAGATTGAGGAATTGAAAGAAAAACATGAAGCCTTCCGGGAAAGCATCCAAACATTGCGGAAAGATGAATTGGAGGCGAAAGAAAAAGTAACGAATATGCGCAGCCAGTTGATGGAGTTGAACCGACGACTGAGAAAAAGCAATATCCCGGGTGTGCCTGCTTTCATTTGGTCGAGCTTGGAGGAATCTCAAGCGAAAATCAATAACGTATTGGATGCCCTCAATCAACATCCGCTCGATACCGGTGCAGTCAACCGCTCTTTGTTAGAAGCGGAAAGCGCGATTGAACAGTCGAGGGAACAAATCGAAATGATGCTCGACCAAGCGTATTTGACGGAACGCGTCATCCAATATGCGAACCGGTACCGAAGCAAAAACCCAATCCTTGCTGCCAAATTGATGGAAGCGGAAAGACTGTTCCGCTCTTATGAATATGAACTCTCGCTGGAAAAAGCGGCAGAAGCGATCGAAGAAGTAGAACCAGGTGCCTTGAAACGAATCGAAGAAACAGAACTTGCAATAAACGACTAAGAAAACAGGCTGGGTGATCCCAACCTGTTTCCTTTTGCCCGTTTGAACCAGGGGGCATCAAGTGTTAAGCAAACGACTTGTTTTCTCAAGTGGATTGCAGTAAGATTTTTTGGAAGCAACATCAGTTCGTGACAACTTGAAAAGGATGATGAACATGATTTATTTGGACAACAGTGCCACGACGATTCCGGATCCGTCCGTTGTGGAAAGTTTCCAAAAAACAACAGAGCAATACTTCGCCAATCCGTCTTCCATCCACCAGCTTGGTGGAACGGTTGAAAAACTTCTCGAAACGGCAAGACGACAAGCTGCGTCCATCCTTCGAGTGGAACCCGACGAAATCATCTTCACGTCAGGCGGAACTGAGGGAAACAACCTCGCCGTCAAAGGCATCGCATTCGAACACCGGAATCGGGGGAAACATATCATTACAACCGCTGTCGAGCATCCATCCGTCGAAGAAGCGTGTTTAAGTTTGGAACGGTCAGGTTTTGAAGTGACCGTACTTCCTGTGGATCGATATGGAGTCGTCGCTGTAGAAGACGTGAAAAAGGCGATTCGTGATGATACGATTTTGGTGAGTGTCATGCATGTGAACAATGAAATCGGCTCGATCCAACCGATTGAAGAAATCGGAAAACTGCTCGAAAATTATCCGAAAGTGCATTTCCACGTCGATGCGGTGCAAAGTTTTGGAAAAGTGCCGCTTTCCTTACGGGAATCCGGAATCGATCTTTGTACATTTTCGGGCCATAAAATCCATGGATTGAAAGGGACGGGGATCCTTTATGTGAAAAAAGGGACACGATTGTTTCCGCTACTCCATGGAGGCGGCCAGGAAAACGAAGTGCGTCCGGGAACGGAAAACGTTGCAGGAGCCGTTTCCTTCGTCCGGGCAATGCGTCTCATCAAAGAACAAGAACAGGAGAATAAAGACCATTTACAAGCGCTCCATGACCGGTTATGGAACGCATTTGAAAATATCGACGGATTACACATCAACAGCCCGGAAAATGGTGCACCGCACATCCTTAACGTTTCGGTGCCGGGCATCAAACCGGAAGTGATCATCCATATGCTCGGTGAAAAAGATATTTTTATTTCTACAAAATCCGCTTGTTCTTCCAAACAGCAAGATGAAAGCAAAATCCTTGTCGCTTGTGGTTTTTCCAGAGATATCGCCATCTCTGGTTTAAGAATCAGTCTTACTTACCATAATACAGTGGAAGAAATCGAGCGCTTCCTTCAAGCATTAAAAGAAGCAGTGGCTCAATTTAAAAAAGTTTTGAGGTAGATAATGATGAAGTATGATCATATATTGATACGTTACGGTGAAATGTCATTAAAAGGGAAAAATTTGAAAAGTTTCGTCCTCGCACTACAAGAAAACCTCCAGGATAAACTGGCGGATTTTCCGGACATCAAAATCAAACGGTCACGAGGAAGAATGTTCATCCTTCTGAACGGTCACGAACCAGAGCCGGTCATCGAAAAAGTGAAACATGTTTTTGGGATATCGAGTTTTTCTTTGGCGATCAAAGTGGCAAATGAATTGCCGGAAATCAAAGAAGCTGCTCTTCACACGTTGAAAAAAGCGGAAAACGTCCGGACATTTAAAGTGAATGTGCGCCGAGTCGATAAACGTTTCCCACATACTTCCCTAGAGATGAATCAAATTCTCGGGGGACATTTATTGAAAAATACGGAAGGGTTTACGGTCGATGTCCATCAGCCCGATATGGAAGTGAAAGTCGAAATCCGCCCTGATGGGACATACATCACTTCGGAAAAAATTCCCGGGGCTGGTGGATTGCCGGTGGGGACTGCCGGGAAATCGCTCCTTCTATTGTCCGGCGGCATTGATAGCCCGGTTGCCGGTTATTTGGCTATGAAACGGGGCGTTGAATTGGAAGCAATTCATTTCCATTCCCCACCTTACACGAGTGAGCGGGCTAAACAAAAAGTGCTTGACCTAGCGAAGAAATTGACGGAGTACGGCAAATCAATTCGTGTCCATATCGTGCCCTTCACAAAACTGCAACAGGAAATTTTCCGGGAAATGCCTGAAAGTTATGGAATGACGATTATGCGCCGGATGATGTTCCGGATTGCGGAAGAAGTGTGTGAAAGAGAGGGGATTTTATCCCTTGCGACCGGAGAAAGTTTAGGACAAGTGGCAAGCCAAACGATGGAAAGCATGCATACGATCAATGAAGTGACGAATTATCCGGTATTACGTCCACTCATTGCGATGGATAAAACTGAAGTCATTGAGATTTCGAGAAACATCGGCACCTATGATATTTCCATTTTGCCTTATGAAGATTGCTGTACGATTTTCGTACCAAAATCGCCAAAAACAAGACCTCGTCGTGATAAGGTGAATGAACTGGAATCCCGCTATGATTTCAGTGCCTCGATTCAAGAAGCATTGGACGGGATTGAAACAATCACCGTCACATCACGGCAACAGGAGACGGAATTTCAAGATTTGCTGTAAGAAAAGGGATTTTTCTGGTTGGATTACCAGGAAGTGTCAATAAACGCCATACATGTTTTACCTCGGGGTGCGCAAGATAGGGGTACCAAGGAGGTGAGCTGATATGGCTAACAATAGTAATTCTTCAAATCAATTAGTAGTCCCTGGTGCAGAACAAGCTCTACAACAAATGAAATATGAAATTGCTCAGGAGTTTGGTGTTCAGCTGGGAGCTGACACGACTTCCCGTGCGAACGGATCTGTCGGTGGTGAAATCACGAAACGACTAGTATCCATGGCTCAACAGCAATTAAGTGGCAGACAATAAATGAAAATATGAATGAAAACAGGACGGCAGTTTCGTTGCCGTCCTGTTTTATTGCAAAAATGTCAGAGGAACGTGCGCCGTACCCGATCCCAAAACGAATTGTTTTTCAATTTCACCGTTTTGATGACGGAATCGTCCATTTCCACTTGTACGGAGGAAATGCGTTGGATTGGATGGGCTTCATTATCGAGACTAATGATCGGATGGTCGTTTCCTGTCGGCAGAATATTCAACGTCAGTTTCCGGGATTTATCCAAAATGAATGATGAGCCGAGTGTCCGATATTGATTGTTGTTCAAGGATGCGACTTCCGTGACTTGATAACTTGGAATGAGCGGGTCAATCACAGCACCGTCGGCTGACTTGTTGTAAGCTGTGCTTCCGGTCGGAGTCGACACGATTAACCCATCCCCACGGAATGTTTCGAAATAACGGTCGTCGATCAACACATCGATGACGATTGTTTTCACGATGGTGGAACGGATGCTCACTTCATTCAAGCAATAATAAGGCGGCCCATCGTTGACCCGTGTTTTAATCACCGGGAAGCGGCGGACTTCCAGCTCTTCATGCATGAGGGAATTCAACATCTCATCGAAATTATCGAGGTTGAAATCGCAATACAGCCCGGATTCTCCATCCCGGGTGATGCCGAGATAGATGGCATCTTGGCGGAAACCGCTTTTTCGTACCGCTTGCAGAAACGCACCGTCTCCACCAACACTCACGATGATATCCGCATCATCCGCCTGATCGACGATGAAGAATCCATTCCCTTCTGCGAGGCGGCGTAATTTCGATACTTTTTCATCAGTTTCTTCATCTTTCAAATAATAAAAATATAATTTATTCCGTTCTGTCAACATAGGATCCTCCCGTCATATAGTTTGTCCAACTTCATCATATCATCTCCCTTTCAATTATCCAATCATGGAATAACATGATTAAAAAAATCGATATAAGCCAAGCTAATGATAAATCTATGGAAAAGGACTTTTCCGCTATGCTTTATCTAGGCGTCATCTTGATTGTTGTCGGTGTGCTGCTGTTCGTACTGACTTCGCAAATCGTGACATTCCGTATTTCTTGTCTCATCCGCTATCCGGATCGATATCGTCTGAAAGTGACGATGGAAATCATGAAAATACCTGTTTGGAAGCGGACATTCGACTTGGAGGAAAATATGGATATGTTCCATGTATCAGGAAATTTGAAAACCAATAGGCGTCTTATCCGGTCCATCGTAAACAGAATGGTCATCCGGGATGTCCGTTGGGAAACGGGAATCGGATTGGGAGATGCGGCTGTCACCGGTATGGCGACGGGGATAGTATGGACGTTGAAAGAAATGGAGATGGCTATTTTAAATTCCGTTACGACTTTTCAAAATAAGCCGGAAATCATCGTTCAACCAAATTATGTGGGAGAAGGTTTTTACTCGACATTCACTTGTCATATCACCGTAAAAATCCCCGTGTTGCTGAAACTCATCAAGGTACGGAGGAATTGGCGTAAAGGAAGAAAAGGAGGATGGTAGGATGGAGGAGCATCCGATTGCAAGTTTGATGTCGACGGCGATGGAAAGTTTACAGTCGGTAGTGGAAACGAACACGATTATCGGCGATCCTATGGAAGCACCGGATGGGAGTGTCATCATTCCGATTTCCAAAGTCGGCATCGGTTTTGCCGCTGGAGGAAGTGAATTCAACTCGCAATCTTCGGAAAGCGATGAGACGTTACCCTTTGGTGGCGGGAGTGGTGGAGGCGTTTCGTTGACACCTGTAGCATTTTTAATCATCAAAAAAGATGAAATGAAATTGATTCGGCTTGATCAAGAAAACGACTTGCAAGAAAAATTGTTGGAAATGACCCCGAAATGGATGGACAAAGTCGAAAAGATGATGAAGAAAAACCGTGGAAAACGGGAAAAGGAGAGTAGTGAAGATAAAACCCATCCCTTACATTTTGACATCTAACGAATGAAAACGATTTTATCGAAAAAAGGATAGTGAAATATTGGACAATCGGATGAGGATTCTTCATAATAATAGAAAGAGGTTCAAAAGGGAGGAAGGATACAAATGAGACAAGTTTCATTCCAGCAAGATCCAGTCACCTTATTGGGAAATGAAATCAAAGTCGGTGACACAGCTCCAAATTTCACGGTGTTGAATAATGATTTGCAGGAAGTTTCTTTGGATGATTACAAAGGGAAAAAGAAGCTCATCAGTGTAGTGCCTTCCATTGATACAGGCGTCTGTTCCGATCAGACGAGACGTTTCAATGAAGAAGCGGAAAAATTGGATAATGTACATGTGCTGACGATTAGCATGGATTTGCCATTCGCCCAAAAACGGTGGTGTGCTGCAGAAGGAATTGAGAATCTCGATACATTATCCGACCACCGGGATGCTGATTTCGGCGAAAAATACGGCGTGTTGATCAAAGAATTACGACTGCTTGCGAGATCGATTTTTGTTGTGGATTCGAACGACAAGGTGACATATGTGGAATATGTCGAGGAAGTATCCAACCACCCAGACTATGAATCCGCATTGGAAGCCATTAAACAGGCTCAATAAAGAAAAAATCTCTCTCAGAAGAAAACTGAGGGAGATTTTTATGGAAATTTCTTTGCAATGCATCATTGATGGAGGATTGGAATGAAGAAGACAACTGTGGAACAGCTTTTTGAATGGTTTGATGAAACGACGGAAACGGTCAGCTCCCATTTGGATGATGTCTATTTGGAAGGCCTGATTGACGTTTTGGAAACCATTTTTTATGAAGAGCCTCATGAAGATTTCGACGATATTTTAAAAAAGAAATTGCAAACTGCCTTGGAACGCTTGAAGAAAATCAATTATACGGATAAAGATTTGAAAAAAGCGCTCCAACTCGTCGTTTTGAAAGGGATGAAAGGTTCCGTCCAAGAACAACATTTGATGACACCGGAATCGGTCGGGCTCATCGTCGCCTATTTGGCAAATCGTCTGTTGGAAAACAAAGAGGAGATATGTCTCTTTGATCCCGCCGTCGGGACTGGAAATATGCTCTTTACGGTGATGGAACAATTGCCGCAAAAGAAAACGACATATGCGAGTGAGGTCGATCCGACTCTTATCCAACTAGCCCACAGCAGCGCAAATCTTTTAAAAAAGGAAGTCGAATTTTTCCATCAGGACAGTTTGGCTCCGCTTTTGCTCGATCCGGTCGATTTGGTCGTTGCCGATCTTCCGGTTGGTTATTATCCGGATGATGTGCGGGCGGCGGAATATGAACTGAAAGCGGAAGAAGGCCACTCCTATGCTCACCATCTGTTCATCGAACAAAGCTTGAAACACACGAAAGAAACGGGATACTTGATTTTCGTCATTCCGGATTTTCTTTTCACAAGCGACCAGGCGGAGCAATTGAATCGCTTTTTGAAGGAGCATACACATATGGTCGGGCTCCTACGTCTTCCGGAGTCCATGTTCAAATCGAAACAGAATGTCAAAGGAATCCTCGTCCTTCAGAAAAAAGGGGTTGAAACGGAAGGTCCGAAACAGCCATTGCTCGTCCAGCTGCCTTCGCTGAAAAACCATCATGCAATGGCGGATATTCTCGGCCAGATGAATCGCTGGTTTCAAACTTACGAAAGAAATTAATGTTGGAGTGATTGTATATGAAAAACATATTGGCCATTAATGCCGGAAGTTCATCTCTGAAGTTCCAACTCATCCAAATGCCGGATGAAGTCGTCTCGGCAAAAGGGTTGGTGGAAAGAATTGGACTTTCCGATTCCGTTTTCCAAATCGAAACGAACGGAAAAAAAGATAAAACGACCGAAGACATACCGAACCATGAAATGGCGGTGAAAAAGCTGTTGGACGGCTTGATCGATTCAGGCGTCATCCGTTCCTTCGAAGAAATCGATGCGGTCGGTCACCGTGTCGTCCATGGCGGGGAGGCATTCAGTGATTCGGTGTTGATTACCGAAGAAGTGATTCAAACGATTGACGAAGTTTCCGAATTGGCCCCCTTGCATAATCCGGCGAACTTGACGGGAATCCGGGCGTTCCAAGAAATTTTACCGGATGTGCCGATGGTCGCTGTATTTGATACGGCCTTCCATCAAACGATGCCGAAATCTTCTTATTTGTACAGTTTGCCGAAAAAAT
Organism: uncultured Oceanobacillus sp.; assembly: GCA_938004015.1. Classification (GTDB taxonomy): domain Bacteria; phylum Bacillota; class Bacilli; order Bacillales; family Amphibacillaceae; genus Oceanobacillus. The sequence goes on along the minus strand of CALKWU010000009.1, from coordinate 7,333 downwards.
ATTATGAAGAATACGGCATCCGAAAATACGGTTTCCATGGGACGAGCCATAAATATGTGTCGGAACGTGCAGCTGAATTGATGGGAGTGCCTTTGGAACAATTGCGCTTGATTTCCTGCCATATCGGAAATGGTGCGAGTGTCACGGCCATCGAAGGCGGAAAATCGATTGACACATCTATGGGCTTCACTCCGCTAGCCGGTGTGACGATGGGGACACGTTCCGGAGACATTGACCCGGCGCTTATCCCTTACATTATGGAAAAAACCGGAAAAACGGCCGATGAAGTTGTTGAAGTGTTGAATAAAGAAAGCGGAATGCTTGCTTTATCCGGTTTTTCAAGTGATTTGCGCGACATTGAGGAAAGAGCGAAGACCGATGAGCGGGCAGAACTCGCACTTGATGTATTTGCGGAACGGATCCACAAATATATCGGTTCTTACGCAGCGAAAATGTCCGGTGTCGATGCAATCATCTTCACAGCCGGTGTCGGTGAAAACAGTGACATCGTCCGGGAGAAAATTTTGACCGGATTGGAGTTCATGGGCGTATATTGGAATCCGAAACTCAATGATGTCCGCGGAAAAGAACAATTCATCAACTATCCGCATTCTCCGGTGAAAGTGATTGTCATTCCGACGAACGAAGAAGTGATGATTGCCCGTGATACGGTCCGACTAAGCGAACAAGCTTAATCGGGACAAACAGGGACAGACCCTTCTTGACCCAAAATTTGGATCAAGAAGGGTCTGTCCCGTTTTGTCCCACAAAAAAAGCACCCATAATGGCGTGCTTTTATGTGGAATTTGTTCAGCGGACGACTAAAACGTCACATTTAGCATGTCGTGCTATGCTTTCGGACACACTACCGATCAAGAAACGTTCGACGGCGTTCATTCCGGTAGCACCACAAACAATCAAGTCGGCTTTAAAATCTTGCGCAATGTCCCGGGGCACTTTCGCTTTCGGAGAACCGTATTCAATACAACGGACTAAATCCGCCAGTCCTTTGTTTCTTGCTTTTTCAATATAAGAGTCGAGCAATTCTTTCGCATATTCTTCCGCACGTTCAGCCAATGTGCGATCATACGCTTCTGCAGTCGCAAACGTTCTGGAATCTATAACATGAGCAATCACAAGGCGAGCATCATGGTCTTTTGCTATAGATACAGCTTTATCAAATGCTTTTTCCGCAGCATCCGATCCGTCTACAGCGATGACAATATTTTGATATTTCATAGTTATCTCCCCTTTCTCTTATAATTATATACCTTTTTTGAAAGCGCTACAATCATGTTTTTACCAATAAAAATCACAACATTGTTACAAACTAAAGGACATACTAAGTGCAAGGAGGTGGCTAGATTGGAAAAGGAGAAGAAGCAAGCGAAATATTTTGTCGATCCGAAAGGGGTGGATGCGGTGAAACAACAGATCAATGAAAGTTACCAAACCGGTGTCATCGAAGATCAGTTGGAAAACAACCGTGGCATCCACCACTTCAACAATAAAAGCCGATGAAACCATTCTGCCGGGCGGATTTTCCGTCCGGTAGATTCTTCTATCGTAATTGTTGATGCTTTTAAGCCATAATTTTGTTAGAATTGGGAATATGATGGAATACGTACATAGGAGGATTGAAAATGAGGATAGGCATACCTAAAGAAATTTTGAACAATGAAAACCGTGTCGCCATGTCGCCTTCCGGAGTCTATTCGTTGACGGAAGCCGGGCATGAGGTGTTTGTCGAAACTGGTGCCGGTGCAGGTGCCAATTTCATCGATGAACAATACGAAGAAGTCGGCGCCGTCATCGTGGACGACCCGGGCGATGCGTGGGCGCAAGACTTGGTATTGAAAGTGAAAGAACCGCAAGAAGAAGAGTATCAATATTTACGTGAAGACCTCATCTTGTTTACGTATTTGCATTTGGCGAACGAGCCGAATTTGACGAAAGCATTACTGGAAAATAAAGTGACTGGACTTGCATACGAAACGGTGCAGTTGCCGAACGGATCCTTACCGCTCCTTACACCGATGAGTGAAGTCGCCGGGAGAATGGTCACGCAAGTCGGGATGCAATTGTTGGAAAAAATCCGCGGCGGAAAAGGGATTTTGCTTTCTGGAATACCGGGTGCGGAACGAGGAAAAGTGACGATTATCGGTGGTGGAGTCGTCGGGACGAATGCGGCCAAAGTTGCTGCCGGATTAGGTGCTCGAGTAACGATCATTGACTTGAATCCGGATCGGTTACGCCAATTGGACGATATTTTCGGCACTTCCATCACCACCTTGATTTCCAATCCGCATAATATCCGAAAATCAGTGCAGGAATCGGATTTGGTCATCGGCTCGGTACTGATTCCGGGTGCCAAAGCGCCGGTGTTGGTGACGGAGGACATGGTGAAACAGATGGAGCCGGGTTCTGTCATAGTGGATGTCGCCATCGATCAAGGCGGAAATTTTGAAACGAGTGACCGGATCACGACCCATGATAATCCGACTTTCGTCAAGCACGGTGTCGTCCATTATACGGTGCCAAACATGCCGGGGGCAGTTCCGCAAACGGCGACTGTCGGGTTATCGAACGCAACGTTGCCATATGTTCTGCAAATCGCAAACAAAGGATTTGAACGGGCTGTTCTTGATAACGAGGCTTTACGGAAAGGAATCAATACGTTGAAAGGTTATGTGACCCATCATGGAGTGGCCGATGCCCATCAGTTGGAATTTCATCAAGTCAATCAATTATTGAAATAATAAACGGGACATGAGCGGTTGGTATATTCGCTCATGTCCCGTATTTCATCCAATGATTTGCAATTCCTTAGGAAATGCCGTCAATACTTCCGGGCCGTTTTTCGTCATGAAGATCATGTCTTCAATTCGTACGCCGCCTTTTCCCGGAATGTAAATGCCCGGCTCGATGGTGAAACACATGCCTTCTTTCAACGGCAATGGATTGTCGCTGCTCATCGATGGAAACTCATGGATTTCAATCCCCAAGCCGTGGCCGATCCGGTGGTTGAAATATTCGCCATAGCCTTCTGCTTCGATGGATTTCCGTGCGGCGAGGTCGACTTGGTTTACCGGCGTATTGATTTGTGCGGCTTCAATTCCTTTTTCATTCGCAGTCAACACCGTTTCATAGATTACCTTTTGTTCCGGTGTCACTGACTTGTATGCGAATGTTCTCGTTATATCCGAGCAGTATCCTTCAAAAACGACACCAAGGTCGAATAACACGAAGTCCCCGGCTTCAATTTTGCTTTGCCCTGGTGTACCATGGGGAGAAGCTGTTTTTGCACCGAATAGGCATGTTGTCGCAAAAGACATGTCACGGATCCCTTGTTTTTTCATTTCATACTCAATTTTTGCGACAACTTCCAATTCCGTAATTCCTTCATGTATCGCTTCCGCTCCGATTTTGATTGCTTCATCGGCGATTTGGGCGGCTTGTTTCAATAACGTATACTCTTTTTTCGTTTTTATCGCCCGGATTTCCGCCAATATATTTTCCAAATCGACAAATTGTTGATCCGGAAACTGTTTTTTCAGTTGTTCATACCGTTCCAACGTCATGTGGTCATGTTCGATCGCAATGGATGTTGGGAGCTTGTTTTCGGAACGCAAATAATCCCCCAAAAGCTGCCAAGGATTTTCGTGGTCGTGGTAGCTGATGATCAATCCATTCCAACCGGCCGCTTTCGCATCTCTCTCTTCCATTTTCGGTACTAAAATAATCGGATCGATTTTTTCGCTCGCATAAACCGCAATGACCCGTTCGTGAGGGTCGGTGTAGTAATTGCTCAAATAATAAAAGTTTGCCGTAGACGTGACGAGGGCGCTGTCCAAATTATGTTTCTGCAATTCTTTGATTAATTGTTCGACTCGTTCATTCACGATATTCCACCTCGTTTGCTTATACTAACTATTAGTATAGCACCGGAAAATTATTTTAGCATTTTTATATTTTTATGAAACCTTTTAAAGGACGCTTCGTAATACCTAGAGAACAGACATCCTAGTGTTGCTTTATCGAAAATTTGATTTTTCATGGATAATCATCATAAAGGAGGAGAAAAGGTGTTTCAATTTTTCAAACGAATCAAAACGGTCGTGAGTTCAGAGTTGAATGCGATGATCGACAGAGCTGAGGACCCGGTGAAAATGCTGGATCAGTTCTTGCGTGATATGGGCGAAGATATCCGGGAAGCGGAAGCGGCAGTGGCCAAGCAAATTGCGAATGAAAAAATGTTGAAGCGGAAAGTGAACGATGCCCAGGCGATGGTCGACAAACGCCAGGAACAAGCGGAAAAAGCCGTCGAAGCCGGGAACGACGATTTGGCACGCCGTGCACTGCAAGATAAAAAAGAACATGAAAAAACGCTCGCAACGCTTACGGAATCTTGGGAACAAGCCAAAGCCGATGTGGAATCACTACGGGAAAAACTTGATGAGATGAAGCGGGAATACCAAGAGATGAAGCTGCGGAAGGACTCCTTGAAAGCACGTGCAGAATCAGCGAAAACCCGTACGAAGATGAACCGTACGATGTCCTCCATCAGTGGAGACGAATCCCGTCAAGGTTTTGAGCGGATGGAAGAGAAAGTATTGCGCTTTGAAGCAGAAGCGGAAACGTCTGAAGACCTGTCGCAAGCGAGCCGCACCCTCGATGATGAATTCCGGGAACTTGTCACGAACGATGTCGATGATGAACTAGCAGCATTGAAGAAAAAACTCGGAAAAGACGAAGACAAAAGTGAAGAATAAGGACATGTTTGGCGGTCACCCCAATATTGGAGTTGTATCCGATTTTGGGGTGATCTTATTATGTGTAGGGAAAAAACACCCATGCTATATTTGACATGAACACTCATCGCGCTTAACTTTCCGTAAACAATATGTTTTAATTTTATATAGATGGAATTTTTAAAAAAGGGGAGATTGTTGATGAAAGTATCCTATCACGGTCATTCAGTCGTCAAAGTTGAAACGGACAAGCATACGATTTTGATTGATCCATTCATTACAGGGAACGGAAATTGCGACTTGGATGCAAACACGGTCAAAGCCGATGCGATATTACTGACCCATGCCCATAATGATCACGTCGGTGATACCGTGGAAATTGCAAAACGGAATGACGCGCTTGTTGTGGCACCGAATGAATTGGCTGTTTATCTCGGTAAAAAAGGACTCAACACCCATCCGATGCACATCGGCGGCTCCCGGGAATTCGAATTCGGTAAGGTGAAATTCACGCAAGCTTTCCATGGCTCTTCTTATGAGGAAGAAGACGGCACGGTCATCTATGGCGGTATGCCTGGTGGAATCATCTTGACGGTCGAAGGAAAAACGATTTACCATGTCGGGGACACGGCGCTATTTTCGGATTTGAAAATGTACGGAGAGATGCATGATATCGACATCGCGTTTATTCCAATCGGCGACAATTTCACGATGGGACCGGAGGATGCGCTCATCGCCGCTGACTGGATCAATGCGAAAATCAGTGTCCCGATCCATTACAACACATTCCCGGTCATCGAGCAGGACGCAGATGCTTGGGCGAGCAAAGTGAAAACCGGAGAAGGCCGGGCATTGAAAGTCGGCGAATTTATCGAATTATAAAATAAGGAAAAACTCCCATACCTGCCTAGGTGCATCGTATGGGAGTTTTTTTGTCTTTTCGTCAATTTAACAAAAAAGACACATATATTTAATTCTATTAATGCTATAATCATAGTATAAATGGATTAAACGAGTGAATCAGGGGAGTTGCGGCCTTTGGAAATCATTGTGGTTTTGTCGTTTTTCATATTCGGCACTGTCTTCGGTTCGTTTTTCAATGTCGTCGGTATCCGTTCGCCTAAAGATGAACCATTCACCAACGACCGTTCATACTGCCCGCATTGTAAAAAGACGTTATCTTGGTATGAGTTGATTCCAGTCCTTTCTTACCTTTTGCAACGTGGAAAATGTCGAAATTGCAAAGAGAAAATTTCGCCGCTTTACCCAATTACAGAAAGTTTGACAGGATTGTTTTTTTCTGTCAGCTACGTGGTATTCGGTTTTTCGTTGGAAATGATTACCGCTTTATTGTTGGTCTCAATGCTCATGATCATTTTCGTTTCCGACATCCGTTATATGATGATCCAGAACAAAGTATTGTTGTTTTTCTTGCCGTTTTTCATCATCTTGCGCATCATCGAGCCGCTTGACCCGTGGTGGTCGCCGATTGTAGGAGCCGTTGCCGCCATGGCTCTCCTCGCATTGATCATTATTGTAAGCCGGGGAGGAATGGGAGCCGGGGATATGAAATTGTTTGGCGTCCTCGGCATCGTTCTCGGACTTCGGGACGTGCTCCTTGCGTTCTTTTTCGCTTGCCTGATCGGGGCGGTTGTCGGCATTCTCTTGATGGCATTCAAGTTGATTAAACGGCAACAACCTGTGCCATTTGGCCCTTCAATTGTGTTTGGGGCGTTACTTGCTTACTTTTGGGGAGAAGCCATTTTTCGCATTTATATAGGTTTAATTGCCTAACAAATAAAATAAACATGAAAAATATCCTAATCGCATTGACAATGATATTCAATACTGGTACTATAGGAGCAAATTAAATATTCTAATTGAGAGCGTTATGAAGCACGATCTGTATTGGACGCTTTGGATCGTGTGGAGCTAGTGGCGCAACCGACCTCCATATACATTGCATACATTGCAGTAATGGAGGTTTTCTTATATTTATTTCCCGTTAATTGAGAACAATTTACTAATACTATTGGTGTGTAAAAGTGGTTTCCCCCGCCAATTGATTCATGATTGGGAGATGATGAAACGCTATGTCTGTCATGAAAAAGTTAAGTGTTTGGTTGCTGATGTTTATATTGATGTTCGTAATTCCTACTAACGTCCTAGCTAAGAAAGTGACGGACGGTTCTTCGGTGGGGGGTGTCGAATTGGAAGGGCTTTCCTTTGAAGACGCAAAAGCGAAAATCGAAGAAATGACGGCGACATGGCAAGCCGGCCCGCCTTTAGTTGCATCGAGCGACTATGAAACCGTAGAAATTCCACGGGACATTTTTGTTTTCGACCTCGACGGGACATTTGCCCAGTTGGAGGAAAAAATGAAACGTCATTGGTCGAATTTCTTCATGCGACCGAAAAATGTGAAGCAAGAGTTGTTGGTGGAGCTTTCCCCGGATGCCAGTGAATCGATTGGTTTTCCGGATTATGTCGATGCCGAGCAAACGTTGAACTATGCTCTGCTTCAGGCGAAACATTTGACGGAACAATCTATTACTCTTACATATGTCGACGGTTGGGAAATG
>CALKWU010000008.1 GCA_938004015.1 uncultured Oceanobacillus sp. | reverse complement strand
GTGTAAAGGAGTCTGCTTGACTTTACAGATAGCACCATATATATTTAAAACTAGATAAATGGAGAAACGATGAAGCGGAATAGTATAACTTGCTGTCTTTGCAGAGAGGAAATGGTTGGTGGGAATTTCCAAGGCAGCCGTTAGAACCTGCCGCTAGAGTTCGCCATCGAAAAGATTGCTTTAATCTATAAGATGTGCGCGGTGAGAGCCGTTATCGAATGAAGTGTGCATGGTTTGTCATGCAAATAAGGGTGGTACCACCACACGAAAGGTCCCTTTTTGTCATCAGGGGCTTTTTTTATTGGAATAAATCAGAAAGAGGTGTTTGACTTGTCAAAAAAGAACAAGGATTTTGTTGAGAAAGTGACAGCGATGGAAGATGATTTCGCCCAATGGTATACGGATGTCGTCAAGCAAGCGGAATTGGTGGATTATGGGCAAGTTAGAGGAACGATGATCATCCGTCCATACGGATATGCAATTTGGGAAAATATTAAAAACGAATTGGACCGGATGATCAAAGAAACGGGGCATGCCAATGTGGCGTTTCCACTGTTCATCCCGGAAAGCCTCTTGCAAAAAGAAGCGGATCATGTGGAAGGATTCGCACCGGAAGCGGCTTGGGTGACCCATGGCGGCGATCATGAGTTGGAAGAACGGATTGCTGTCCGTCCGACGTCTGAAGTGTTGTTCTGTGAATATTATTCGAGACATATCCATTCCTACCGTGATTTGCCAAAACTGTATAACCAATGGGCGAATGTGGTCCGATGGGAAAAAACGACGCGTCCATTTTTACGATCATCGGAGTTCCATTGGCAAGAAGGCCATACGGCGCATGCCACAGGTAAGGAAGCGGAAGAGGAAACTGCACGGATGCTGGAAGTGTATGTGGATTTGGTTGAGAAATATTTGGCCATTCCAGTTTACAAAGGGAGAAAGACAGAAAAAGAGAAATTCGCCGGTGCAGAATACACGTTGACGATTGAAGCATTGATGCATGATGGCAAAGCATTGCAATCAGGGACGAGCCATTATTTAGGCACTGGTTTTGCTGAAGTTTTTGATATCACGTACTTGGATGAAAACGGTGAAAGCCAGTATGTCCACCAAACATCTTGGGGACTCTCCACACGGATCATGGGTGCATTAATCATGGTTCATGGCGATAACCGTGGTTTGGTATTGCCACCGAAAATCGCACCGGTCCAAGCGATGGTCATTCCGATTGCTCAACATAAAGAAGGCGTATTGGACAAGGCATATGAACTGCGGGACAAGTTGAAAGAAATCGTCCGGGTCGATATCGATGCGAGTGATAAAATGCCGGGCTGGAAATTCAATGAATACGAAATGAAAGGTATTCCTGTCCGGGTTGAATTAGGGCCGAAAGATATCGAGAAAAATCAAGTCGTCCTCGTCCGCAGGGATACGGGAGAAAAAGAATTCGTCGCTCTCGATGATTTGGAGAAACGGTTGCCGGAGTTGCTCGCTGAAATCCAGCAAAATCTTTATGATAAAGCGCTGCAACATCGGAACGAAATGACGACTACTGTCACGACGATGGAGGAATTCGCTGAAGTCGTTGAAACGAAGGGCGGTTTCTTGAAAGCCATGTGGTGCGGTGAATTGGAATGCGAGGAGAAGATTAAAGAAGATACATCTGCCACGTCCCGTTGCATCCCATTTGAACAAGAAAAAGTAGCGGATACTTGCGTCTGCTGCGGAAAACCGGCAAAAGAACTCGTCATTTGGGCAAGAGCATATTAAACTGGTGGGTCAAAAAGGGACTGTCCCTTTTTGACCCATTTTTAAGTTAGGCTTTGTATGATGCCCAGCTCAATGATAAAATAAAAAAAGCACAATCGTATTTTTTGTGCATTGATGAATAGTAAGGTCATCAGTTTATGTGAATGATACATTTTGGAGGAAAATGGCATGAAAAAAAGAGTAGGTTTATTGTTTGGCGGAAAGTCGGCAGAGCATGAAGTATCCTTGCAATCGGCAAAAAATGTATTCGAAGCGATTGATAAGGATAAGTATGATGTTGTCTTGATCGGGATTGACAAAGCAGGGAAATGGCATTTGCTTGATTCCTCCGATTTTCTGTTGAATGCAGAGGATCCGAAAAACATTTCCTTGAAAACAACAGGAGAAGAAGTTGCCTTTATCCCTGGAGATCCGGTTCATCAACTTGTAAAACGAAAGGGAATGGAACCGATAGAAAAATTGGATTGCATTTTCCCGATTCTTCATGGAACGCTCGGTGAAGATGGCAGCATCCAAGGTTTGTTCCGTGTGGCGGATATACCATTCGTCGGTCCCGATGTACTAGGTTCAGCGATTAGCATGGATAAGGATGTGGCGAAGCACTTGCTCCAAGATGCCGGGCTTGATGTTGCCCGTGCCTTTACGTTTACCCGCACGACGAAAGACGAAATTGATATTGCCGAAATCGAAAGTGAACTTGGGCTTCCATTATTCATTAAACCTGCCAACCAAGGTTCATCCGTCGGTGTAAGCAAAGTGGAGTCAAAAGAAGAATTCACGAAAGCAGTGGAAGAAGCATTTAAATATGATCATAAAATCCTCATTGAAGAAGCGATCCAAGGCAGGGAAATTGAATGTTCGGTTCTAGGAAACGAACATCCGAAAGCATCCATTCCGGGAGAAATCATTGCGACAAATGATTTTTACTCGTATGAAGCAAAATACATTGATGAGCACGGTGCAACATTGGAAATTCCGGCCAAATTGAATGAAGCACAAGTCGAAAAAATCCAAGATGTCGCCATTCGGGCGTTTAAAGCGCTCCAATGTGAAGGGATGGCGAGAGTCGATGTGTTTTTGACGGAAAATGATCGCGTCATCGTCAATGAAATCAATACGATTCCCGGATTTACAAAAATCAGTATGTATCCGAAATTATGGGAAGAGAGTGGCATCAGTTACAGCGACCTCATCGACCGTCTCATTCAACTAGCGATCGAGCGTCACGAACGGGATGCTTCCCTTGAAAGTTCATTTGAACTGGAATGATGAAAAACTACCTCTTTTTCAGGAGGTAGTTTTTTTATACACTGATCAATTTTTCGATGTCTCTTTTGATTTTCTTCGGGTCTTTCTGCGGTGGAAAGCGATCCACTACTTTTCCATTTTTGTCGATGAGGAATTTCGTGAAATTCCATTTGATGTCACCGGTCAAGAAACCTTTTTGTTCAGTCGCCAAGTATTGGAAAAGCGGGTGGGCATGTTCTCCTTTCACATCAACTTTGCTGAACATCGGAAAGGTGACTCCATAGTTTTTTGAACAAAAATCCGCAATCTCCTCATTACTGCCAGGATCCTGACCACCGAATTGATTACATGGAAAACCTAATATCTCAAATTCTTCATTTCCGATTTCTTCATAGAGTTCCTGCAAACCTTTCAATTGCGGGGTGAATCCGCATTGACTCGCTGTATTTACAATCAATAAAACTTTACCTTCATATTCTTGAAGGGAACGTTCCTCACCATCAATCGTTTTTGCATGGAATGCATGAACACTCATTTTCATCCGCCTCCTTTCATTGAAAGAATAACAACTTGGTATGAGCTTGTCAAAGTAAATATAAATTTTTCGGACTTGACATTTTTTAACGAATATTTAGAATTAATGATAAATGAAAGGGTTTTCATAAAATGAAAAGGGGGAGTTTTCAATGATGGATACACAGTTGACGCTTCCGACCATGATTCGCCATACGGAAAAGTACTTTCCGAAAAAAGAAATCATCTCACGTACGCAAACGAAAACAGAAACATTCACTTACGGGCAATATGTCAAGAGAACCCGTGCGCTTGCCAGTGTTCTCGCCCGCTTGGGTGTGGAAAAGGGTGACCGGGTCGGAACGATTGCTTGGAATCATCATCGCCATCTGGAAGCCTATTTTGCGATTCCGAGTATAGGCGCTGTTTTGCATACGATCAATTTGCGTTTATCGAAAGAACATCTTATCCATATCATCAACCATGCAGAAGATAAGATTTTACTTGTCGATGTCGATGTCCTACCGATTGTGGAACACATCAAAGATGAATTGAAGACCGTTAAAGCATTCATCGTGATGACCGATGATGAACTGCCGGAATCCAACCTTACCCCAATTTATTCCTATGAGAAGCTTTTGGCGGAGGGGGATGAAAACTTCCCATTTCGAGACGACCTTTCCGAAAATGACCCGGCAGGATTATGCTATACCTCGGCTACAACAGGCAAACCAAAAGGAGTCGTCTATTCCCATCGAGGAATTTATCTCCATAGTATGGTACTTGCCTTGGCAGATACTGCCGGTTTATCTGAAACGGATGTGGCAATGCCGGTTGTTCCGATGTTCCATGTCAATGCTTGGGGTATTCCTTTCGCCTCGACTTGGCTTGGAACGACTCAAGTCCTCCCTGGGCCGGCACCGACACCGAAAATATTGGCGGAACTGATTGAAACGTTTAAAGTGACGATCACTGCCGGCGTACCGACGATTTGGCTCGGGGTTTTGAAAGAGATTGAAACGGGCGATTATAATATGAAAAGTCTTCGTGCCGTATTATGTGGCGGTTCCGCCGCACCAAAAGGCTTGATCCGCTCTTTTGAAGAAAAGCACGGAATTCCGTTCATCCACGCTTATGGCATGACCGAGACAACACCACTAGTGACTGTTGCCAAATTGAAAAGTTATCAGGAAGAGTTGCCTGAAGAAGAAAAATTGGATCTCAGGGCAACCCAAGGACGTGTCGTTCCGGGCATTGAAATTAAGGTTGTCAATGATGCTGGTGAAGCAAAGGCGGATGGACAAGACATGGGTGAACTGCTCATCCGTGGCCAATGGATTGCTGATACCTATTATAAGGACGAACGCAGTGCAGAAGCCTTTGTCGATGGTTGGCTCCATACGGGTGATGTCGTCACGTTGAATGAAGAAGGTTTCGTGAAAATCGTCGACCGGACGAAAGATTTGATTAAAAGTGGCGGCGAATGGATATCATCTGTTGATTTAGAAAATGCGTTGATGGCTCATCCGGCAGTTTTCGAAGCTGCTGTCGTATCCGTTCCCCATCCGAAATGGCAAGAACGCCCGGTTGCATGTGTCGTTTTGAAAGATGGCGTTGAAGCGACGAAAGAAGAATTGATTGAATTCCTCGAGCCGCAATTCGCCAAATGGTGGCTTCCGGATGAGGTGTTATTCATGGATGAAATTCCGAAAACATCTGTCGGGAAATTTTTAAAGATGGCATTAAGGGAACAAGTGAAAAAACAATTAGCGTTGTAGTTATAAAAAGCTGGACGATGAACGGCGTGTGGAAAAGTTTAATCGGAACGGATCGTGGCCAGTCCACCGTGGAGATGCTGTTCGGATTGAATGATTTTGCGTCTTTCGCAGACAACTTATTTATGTCATCATTGTCCAGCTTATTCATGATTTTTTTGCTATGTCAAAATTTGGACAAGTCCATGTTCTTTTGCTTCTCTTCAATATTTGATATAATACACCTTATGCAAGGTGATAATAGTGAAAACCCCAATCATTTGTATCTTGCAAATATAAATGGATAGGTGGTAAACATCATGGAAAAAGGAAATTACCAAGTCTTGCTGTACTACAAGTATGTACACATTGACGACCCGGAAACATATGCCAAAGAGCATCTGAAATTCTGTAAAGACTTAGGGTTGAAGGGGAGAATTTTAGTTGCGGAGGAAGGAATCAACGGTACGGTTTCCGGTACAGTAGAAGCAACGAAAAAATACATGGATACGATGCATGCTGACGAAAGATTCAGCGACATGGTATTCAAAATCGATGAGCATGACGGCCATGCATTCAAGAAAATGCACGTCCGACCGCGTAAAGAGTTGGTGACATTGCGTTTGGAAGAAGATATCAATCCGAATGAATTGACTGGGGAATATTTGTCACCGAAAGAATTTTATGAAGCGATGCAACGGGACGATGTCGTCATTTTGGATGCCCGCAATGATTATGAATACGATCTCGGTCATTTCCGTGGGGCCATTCGTCCGGATATCAAAACGTTCCGCGAACTTCCACAATGGGTACGTGAAAATCGGGAGTTGTTCGAGGGTAAAAAAATCCTCACGTACTGCACCGGGGGAATCCGTTGTGAAAAATTCTCCGGCTGGTTGAAACGGGAAGGTTTCGAGGATGTAGGTCAACTTCATGGTGGAATCGCCATGTATGGGAAAGATCCGGAAGTGCAAGGAGAACTATGGGACGGAAAAATGTATGTATTCGATGAAAGAATTTCCGTTCCAATCAATAAAAAAGAACATGTCGTCGTCGGAAGAGATTATTTCGATGGTACACCGTGCGAACGTTACGTCAACTGTGCCAATCCGGAATGCAACAAGCAAATCCTCTGTTCTGAAGAAAATGAACATAAGTACCTTCGGGGATGTACCCATGAGTGCCGTGTGCATCCACGTAACTTGTATGTGAAAGAGCATAATTTATCCGAAGAGGAAGTACAGGAACGTTTGCAAGCATTGGAAGCGGAAAAGCAACATGCCTAAATGTGGTCCATTCGCGAAATTTACACGTGGAAAAAAACATTTTCAAAAAACGCTTGCTTTTTCCTGCGATTACGTGTAAAGTAAGAAGTGCAAATGGGAATTGGAATTAAGTAATACTTTACGATCTCTTTTTCAAGTGAGTGTAAAGGATTAACGATTCAATTACTTTGCACGATATTGAAAAGGAGGTCATTTTAATGACTGGAAAAGTTAAATGGTTTAATGCAGAAAAAGGTTTCGGTTTCATCGAACGTGAAGACGGTGACGATGTATTCGTACATTTCTCAGCGATTCAATCTGAAGGCTTCAAGACGTTGGAAGAAGGCGAAGCAGTCGAATTCGAAATCGTCGAAGGTAACCGCGGACCACAAGCAGCAAATGTAGTTCGTCTATAATTGCAAATTCAAAAAGCTTACTTCCTATGGAGGTAAGCTTTTTTTAGTATGTAAAGAAGGTGTGAATATGGATCCGAAAGAAGTCGAAAAAAGAATCATTGAAAATTATCAAAACGATGAGCGGTTGATGGTCCTCATTTTTTGCCAATGGTGTGTGAATCATGGACTTGATCCGCAAGTGTTATACGAAAAAGCTTATCCGGAACAGCCGAAGAATGAGTTGATTGAAAAAATGAAAGAAGAAACAGTCCTGAAAGAAGAAGCAGATGAAATTTCTGATGCAGCTGTTCTTCACGTCCTTGAATTATTCGGCAACCACGATTTGGCCTTTGTCGTACAAGCAGAAATCGATAAACGAAAACATACATGAAAGCGCAAGTGACATAAAAATCGTCCAATCAGAGTTCTCCGATTGGACGATGGTTTCGTCACTCGAATAATTTGATCAATGCTTGGGTTCCGCTGTCGGCTTCTCCTTTTTCCGCCAATTCTTTATATAACTTCAACGAAAGGGCAAGTCCTGGCGTGGAAAGGCCCATTTCTTCAGCCGCTTCCAAAGCGATCGTCATATCCTTGATGAAATGTTTCACGTAAAAGCCCGGTTCAAAGTCGCCTTTCAGCATACGTGGGCCAAGTTGCGATAAAGAAAAACTCGCTGCTGCACCGGTACTGATGCTTTTAAGCACTCTTTCCGGGTCGAGCCCTGCTTTTCTCGCGTAAACTAGGGCTTCCGCCACACCAATCATGTTCGATGCAATCGTGATTTGATTCGCCAACTTCGTATGTTGGCCAGCACCAGCTTCACCTTGATGGACAATGTTCTCTCCCATTGCTTGGAAAATCGGCAACATTTCGGTGAATGCGGCATAATCCCCTCCGACCATAATCGCCAATTTTCCCGTTCTTGCCCCGACATCTCCGCCGGATACGGGAGCATCGAGGGCATGGATGTTTTTTGCTTTCGCTTTTTTGTAAATTTCCACAGCCAAAGATGGTTTGGAAGTCGTCATGTCGATGACATAAGTATTTTCTTTTGCATTTACCAAAATGCCGTTTTCCCCAAAATACACTTCTTCAACATCACTCGGATATCCAACCATCGTAATCACGACATCGACTTTTCCGGCAAGTTTTTTCACCGACTCGATCCAAGTGGCGCCTTCTTCCAGTAATTCATCTGCTTTCTTTTTCGTCCGGGTGTAGACGGATACTGGAAAACCTGCTTTCATCAGGTTCCGTGCCATGCTTTTTCCCATTACACCAGTACCGATGAACCCGATTTTTTTCATCGTTTCTCGTGTCATATTATCCTTCCCCTTTCCATCATTTGCCGAGTTTCCCACCAGTATCAATCTGCAATTTTTACACATAGTATATGTAGCTTTATTATAACAAAAATCGAAGTGGCTTCACGTACACACTATACTTGATAAAGGTGGGAGTTTTCCTTATGTTGACGGAAAAACAATTGTCGCATTTGAAAAAGACGTTGGAAACTCGTGAACAGGAACTGATTCACCAATTGAAGGATCGTTTCGGATTGGAATATGAATTTTCCAATGAAGTTAGCGGAGAACTGTCCAATTATGATAACCATCCCGGGGATTCAGGTACGGAATTGTTTGAGCGGAGTAAGGATCTGGCCTTAAATGAGCATGCGGAAAAAGAATTGGAAGACATCAATGAAGCGTTGCATGCCATTGAGGAAGGCACATATGGGATTTGTGCCACTTGTGGTGAAGATATTCCTTATGAGCGGTTAATGGCTGTTCCGACCGCAGATCGCTGTATTGAACATGCAAGTGAAGAAACATTTTCCAATGAACGGCCGGTGGAAGAAGAAGTGATGGCGAGTTCCTTTCACCCGGAAGAAGATCAAAATGATGAAATTGTAGCTTATGACAGGGAAGATGCGTGGCAGGAGGTTAGCCGTTACGGCTCTTCCGATGGCCCTTCCGATTTATATGGAGACAAAGACGATTATGATGACATGTATCCGAATAGTGATGAAAACACATCTGGTGCGGAAGATGTGGAAAATTTCATTTCCGCCGATGAACGTGGTGAATATGATGAAAAAACGTTGAATTTGTACAGAAACCAGAAATGGGACAAATAGGGTCTGTCCCTATTTGTCCCGTCAAGCGGCGTCGTCATCGGCTGGTTCCAATACGAGGGTCGTCGTTTGGACTTCGCCGTCACGGATGTATTCAATTTCAATTTCTTCTCCTACTGTAGTTTCGGAATATAAATATTTCCTCAATTCCAAAATGGAAGTAACCGAGTGTCCGTTGATCTTCGTAATGACATCGAACTTTTCCAAGCCGGCGCGATCTGCAGGAGAACGAGGTTCAACATGGGCGATGACCATTCCTCCTTCAACATCTTCCGGCAATTCGATTTGATAACGGTATTGTTGAGGTACTTGGTAAAGTGCCGCTGTGCTGATTCCAATGAGTGGCCGTGTCACTTTCCCTTCTGTTTCCAGTTGTTCCATGATCGGTAGTGCCGTGTCCACCGGAATCGCAAAACCAATCCCTTCCACTGCACTACGGGCGATTTTCATCGAGTTGATGCCGATTACTTCCCCATCAGCATTGACTAAAGCTCCACCACTGTTCCCCGGGTTGATCGCCGCATCGGTCTGGATCACTTCTGTCACCCAATCCGGCTGACCGTCGTTATTCGTATCCACCGGTACCGAGCGATTCAAGCCACTGATGATTCCCTTTGTAACAGTGTTTGCGAATTCCAAGCCGAGCGGATTTCCGATGGCAAGGACGGTTTCACCGACCGTCAAGTCTACTGAAGAACCGAATTTCGCTATCGTCTGGATCGTATCTCCGTCGATTTCCAAAACGGCAAGGTCTGTCAGGGCATCTTGTCCTAATACAGTTGCCGGTAATCGTTCCTCATTATCGAGGACGACTTCCACTTGTTCCGCTCCTTCCACTACATGCTGGTTGGTCACAACGAAAGCTTTGCCATCCTCTTTTTTATAAATGATACCGGAACCGGTCCCTGCTTCTTCACTTTCCGTCCATATACTTCGTTGTTGCAAGTTGACAACGCCAACAACTGCACTCGCAACTTCCTCAATATTTCCCGAAACATGAGCGTCTTCTGCAGCGAGAGTTTCAATGATCTCCGGTTTTTCCGTTTGTGCGGACTCTGTATTTGCTCCACCGGTGCTTGCTTGGCCACTATCCATCGGAATGACTTCATTGACAAAAAGAAAAGCGACAAGGATGGCGCCAATGATACCACCAATAATTCCGCCGACGATCGCACTTGCACCGTTCCATTTTTTCTTTTGTTTTTCAATATTTTCCGTGGTGGATTTTTGCATGTCGGAAGTTTCTGTCGTTGTTTCAGTTCGTTCTATTGGTTCATCGTGTTCATTTATTCGTTCGAATTCAAAAGAAGAAGTTGTTTCTTCACCATCTGGACGATTTGGTTTTTTATCATCATCATAATACATGCAAATCACCCTCTCTACTTTGAATTATAACAAAATCATTGAAAAATATAATAAGAAATAACGCTGCTGAAAATGTTTTCAGCAGCGGGGGTACAGGAAATATACAAATGGGATGAATGACGCTGTATTTCCTGTCAGGTCTATTACAACTAAAGGGAAGTTGATACTGATGCTTTTCGATTTTCATTATATCGATGAGAAACGGGATAGATTCGGAACAATTGTGGAAAAAATGTGGGATAATCGATGTTAAAAAACTTTTTAGTGTCATCTTGACGAATTCTATGTGAAAATAGAGATAAGTACATTACGGAGAAGGTGGCTGCGGATGAGTTATTCGATAGGAATCGTTGAAGATGATAAAAACATTCAAAACATCGTTCGGGCTTATCTCGAAAAAGAAGGTTATGACGTGATGGTCGCTTCATCAGGAGAAGAAGGTTGGGAAATATGGGAAAAGAACCCTCCGGATATGTGGATTTTGGATATTATGCTGCCGGGAATGGATGGGTACGAATTTTGCAAAAAAATCCGATTGGAAAGCGATGTTCCGATTATCATCATATCCGCAAAAGATGATGAAGTCGATAAAATTTTAGGGTTGGAACTTGGCGGAGATGACTACTTGACGAAACCTTTCAGCCCAAGGGAACTCGTAGCACGTGTAAAACGATTATTCAAAAGGACGTTGGATGTAAAAAAAGATGTCGTCGTGCAAAACTCCGATCGTTTGAAAGTCGGTGACTTGTTCATCCACCTCGATGAGCGTCGGGTTTTTTGGAAAGGCGAAGAATGTGAAATAACGAAAAAGGAGTATGACATGTTGTTGCTCTTCGCCGAAAATCCGAACCGGGCTTTTTCCCGGGAAGACTTGTTGTTGAAAGTTTGGGGAAATGATTATTTCGGCAGCGATCGGGCGGTGGATGATTTGGTGAAACGCATCCGGAAAAAACTGCCGGATGTCCCGTTGGAAACCGTTTGGGGTTATGGATATCGTTTACGAGAAGATGAGGATTGACGATGAAAC
>CALKWU010000007.1 GCA_938004015.1 uncultured Oceanobacillus sp. | reverse complement strand
GCAATAAAATGCACCGCATCCAAATAAATAAAAAACCGACGAAGCTGAAGCAAGTTCAAATTGTCGGTTTTTCGTGGAAAATTCAAATGAAGGATATATTAAATATCATCAAATAAAACAGAAACTGTATTTTTCACTTTCTCATACTTCGCGTAAATTTCTTGATATGATTCATGTCTTGCCATGTCTACAGCAATTTTCTTTTCAGCAGGCAGATTTTCTTTAATCGCTGCAAATGAAGGTGCTTCCCCGATGGCGACAAGTGCAACCCACGCCGCTCCCCAAGCAGCATTATGATGGGTTTCCGAAAAGTAAAGATCTTCTCCGAAAATATCCGCCAATATTTGCATCCATGTTTCCGAGCGGGTCAACCCACCGTTGATCGTCACTTTTTCCGGTTTGCCCGCTAATTTTTCCAGGGATTGGCTGATCTGAAAAATATTGAAGGCAATTCCTTCCAACACAGCACGAGTCAGTTCCGCCCGTGTATGCTCGACTTGCAAACCATAGAAGTTACCTGTCGCCTGTTGGTTCCATAACGGGGCACGTTCGCCATTGATATATGGTAAGAAGAGGATTCCTTTCGCTCCAGGATCGACATCTTCCGCTTCTGCAATTAATTCGGAATGGTCCCCGGAAAATTTAATCAAGTCTTTATACCATTGTAAAACAATACCACCGTTGTTCGTCGGACCACCGATAATC
The DNA here is from genome assembly GCA_938004015.1 of uncultured Oceanobacillus sp. Taxonomy (GTDB): domain Bacteria; phylum Bacillota; class Bacilli; order Bacillales; family Amphibacillaceae; genus Oceanobacillus. The sequence continues at coordinate 10,786 of CALKWU010000007.1, read as the reverse complement.
GATGTATCTTTAGAAAAAGCATAAGTGAAGGTTTCCATGTTTTCATTGATTGGTGCACCTTGGACAAATTGGCGGATCGCACCACTCGTTCCGACAGAAATATTGACCTCTCCCGGTGAAGTGGCACCGCTACCTAGATTTGCCAATTGCCCGTCGGCAGATCCGATGACGAAACGATGATTATCGGGTAATCCTAAAGCTTTTCTCAGTTCCGGAACTAATTCAGGTAATTCATACGTCGGTTCGACGACCGTCGCCAATTGATTCTTCTCAATTCCGGCAAGGGACAACGCTTCTTCATCCCATACTTGCTTTTTCACATCGAATAAACCGGTTGACGAAGCCATCGCATAATCGATCACATGCTCGCCGAACCAATGATACACAAGATATTCCTTCATCGTCATGAAATATGTCGCTCGTTGATAGGAAGAATCTTCATTTTCTCGCATCCATACTAGTTTTGCAAGAGGGGTCATCGGGTGGATCGGTGTTCCGGTACGTGCAAACAACTCTTTGCCTTTTTCAGCTTTTAAGTATTCGGCTTGTTCATGGGCCCGACCATCCGACCAAATGAGCATGTTCGACAAAGGTTCTCCCTTTTCATCCACGCAAATTAAGGAGTGCATCGCCGTGCATAGTCCGGTCGCCACGAGTTCGTAGTCATGTTGATCTGTTTCCGCAATCACTTGTTGCATCACTTTTCTTGCAGCAGCTTCTACTTCTTGCGGATTTTGCTCCGCATACCCGAGTTTCGGATAATAGGTTGTGACCTGTTCCTCTGCTTCTGCATAGAGTTTCCCTTTTCCATCAAAAACAACGGCCTTCGCACTCGTTGTCCCTATATCTAAACCAATAACCAACTTTTTCTTCAATATCCTCATCCTTTAGAGAAAATTTGCGGGACAGAGGTGAAGAGGGTTTGTCCCACTTTTCGGTATCATACATCCTTTAATAGGCGAAACGGGTTTTCCATCTGCATATTGCCCATAACAAAAGGTTTTGAAGGAGATGCATTTCCCTCAAAACCTTTTCTAGCTGTTACGGGTCAGGAATTGAAATCCTTCTCGTCGAAAAGCTTATTTTCCTGTTTCCTCATCTTTCCGCATGAATTAGATCGTCATGCTGCCGTATCCGCCGTCCACCCGCAAGAATGTACCGGTGACGAAGGAAGATGCTTTATCGGATGCGAGGTAGACTGCCGCACCTTTCAATTCTTCCGGTTCACCGAAACGCTTCATCGGTGTATGGCGCATAATGTCAGCAATTCTTTCATCATCCAAGATTTTACGGTTTTGTTCCGCTGGGAAAAATCCTGGAATGATGGCATTCACACGGATTCCATTCGGAGCGAATTCACGAGCCAAATATTGGGTGACACTGTTCACGCCTGCTTTTGAAGCGGAGTATGTGAACACACGAGATAGTGGCGGACCGGAAGAAACAGAAGAAATGTTGATGATGCTGCCTTTCCGGCCTTGTTCAATCATTTTCTCCGCGAATATTTGGGTCGTAAAGACAAGTCCTTTCAAGTTGACGGACATGATGTCGTCCCATTCCTCAGGTGTAATCTCGAAAAATGGGGTCGAACTGTTTTTACCCGGAGCATTGAGGAGAATATCCCAGCCGCCGGCCCATTCTTCAATCACTTTAGCCGCTTCTTTCACGGATTCAAGATCACTTACATCTCCTCGGAAAGCTTCTGCCTCTCCCCCGGCAGCTTTGATTTCCTCAGCCACTTCCTTTGCGGTTTCCAAATTTCTACCGACAATCGCAACTTTTGCTCCATACTCAGCAAAGGCTTTGGAAATGGCGCTACCCAACGTACTGTTACCTCCAAAGGCTACAGCTGTTTTCCCTGTTAAATCGAATAAATTTGTCATCTTCGTATTCACACCTTTCTTCACTTAAAATTCACCTGCCAAAGTTGGTTATGAATTAAAATAAATTTCCATTCTCATCAAATTCAAGTTCGTACACGTCCGAAATCTGTTCAAGATTCGGGTGGTTCTTCACATAATCCAAGAGTGGTTCGGAAACTTCAATCTCACCCAATTCCAATGTGTTTTTGATACGGACGAGTTTCACCTTCGTAAAGTCGAGGATGTTGCATGTTTTAATGGCAGCTTGATATGCTTGCCGGTCATTTTCCAATGTCGTCGATATATGGGTCGGCCCAACGACTGTGGATGTCAGTCCATTTGCATAAGTAGCGTGGCGGTCCATTTTGCTTACCAACCGCTCTGTAGTGAAATCGGCTGTCCCGACTCCGTTCGCATTCCCTTCCGATTCCGGCCGCAAGTCAAGGACGACCATTTTCGTCACTTCAGGGCCGCCATAAGCATATGGCGTCGGATATCTGCCGGTTATGTTCGGATCCATCCCGTCTCCACTGATGTTCTTGCCGATCTCATCGATGATCAAAACGTCAATTTTGTCAAAATGCAATTTCGGTAAAAGCTTTTTCGCGAGAGCCTGTAACCCGACTTCCCGCTCTTCGATGTCTTCCGGTTTCATGACGGCGATTTCCGCCACTTCATCAAAGGCGTTTTCAACGGTTGCAACAGCAAATGAGAACGGCATTTTTTCCAAAGCGATCCGTGCCATTTTCGGAATGTTTTCCGCCATATATTTAAACCCCATCTGATGGCAAGCTTCTGCTCCCTTTTGCTTGCCTAACCCGATACTGATCATTTTCATAATCCCACTTTCCACTTTGCCTCGGAAAGCGGTATGAGGTTTCACCCGATTGATGACGACGATTCCGTCTGCTTTGGATGCAAGTTTATCGATATACACCGGAAGCCCATTATCCAACTGGCCGATTTGGATCACTTCCATCGAAGAACGGATTTCTGCACCTACCGATTCTTCCGTCACTCCAAGATGCTCAAGCACCGCTTTTTGCCCTTCCGCTGTCGCACCACCGTGGCTCCCCATTGACGGAACGATAAAAGGCTTGGCACCGTATTTCTTGAGGAAATCGACCGTCGTTTTCGTCACTTCCACCAGTTTATCGGTACCTCTGCTCCCAACAGCAACGGCTACCTCCATCCCCGGCCTGATCGACTCGCTGACCCCTTCTTTTTCCAATTCTTCAGCAAGGGTCCCCGGCACATCGTCAATTTTGTCATCATCAAAATATTGCCGGACTTTCGCCATTTTAGGTATCGGAATATCTTTCAACAATTCATGAAGTATGCTCATTATGCCACCTCCAACATAATTTTTCTTGTCCTTATTAGGATTGTATAGCCCATCTGCAGACAACTTATAGATGATCGCTTGTAACCCCTTTCATTCGCTATGAAAAAAATAAACGGTTCCAATATAATTTGTTTATCAGTCAAATTAATTACTGACAATAGAATACCATTTATAAACAAATCCGTCAATATCGGAATTATTTTTGTCTTACGGTTCCATAAAGTGCCGCCCATAGTCTTTATTTGTTTGCCGAACCAATATTTTAACTTTAAAACTTTCAGCTTTTACAGACATTCAAGGTATAATAAGAAAAAGTAGAATAAAAACTTTCTCTTTGAGCGTCAAAATTTCTCTGGATAATATGAAGCCTTTAGGATCAATTGAATTCGTTTTTTACCGAGGAGGTCAAAGAATGTATAAGAAATTGAAAAAATACTTTCCTTCGTTGCAATCCTATGAAACCATCCCATCAGAATTGGATTCAGATTTTACATGGTTCATGGCGGAAAATGGGCGAATTGTCGGAATCGATACAGAGGAATTGACGGATAAAGATGAAGCTTTGTTAACCATGTTTTTGGAGCCTTTCGATGATGTATTCCCTCAAATCACAGAAGAGGAGAAAAAATGGCGAAAATTTGTTCAGACAAAAGAAGATCATGTGGATGTGGATATGCAAGTGGATTTCCGCTTCATATATTTCCGAATTCCATCAGAACTGTTGACACCGTTGTCATTCAAATCCGCTCTCAATCAATTGTTCCAGAAAGAAACGATCATCCTATGGGAAAGCAAAACCGACGGAGTCATCGTCGATATGAAACAGGATGAGTTGAAAGAATTCATTTCATTCAATGAAATCATCGACATATTGATCAGTGATCTTTACAGCAAAGTCAGATTTTTTGTCGGTCCGTACTTGTCCTCTCTGGAGCAGGTGAAAAATTATTACGACCGGATCATTGAACAGGCGGATGTTGCCCTGTCTTATTCTGAGAATAATGTCGTTTCCTATCTCGAAGCAATTCCTTACTTCATCATCGAACAAATCCAACCGGAGTTGAAAGAGGAACTGTTGAATGTCACGTTGAAGGAATTCCAAGATGATGGAGAATTCATCAGGATGGTGGAAGTGCTGTTGAAGAATGATTTGAATATTTCCGTCGCTGCGAAAAAACTTTATTTGCACCGGAATAGCCTCCTATATCGGGTTGAAAAATTCGCAGAAAAAACAGGCTTGGATATACGAAAGTTCCACGATGCTTTAATTGTTTACTTCGTACTGCTGGCAAATAAAAACCTTTCGTAAATTTGCCTAAAACAAGCGGAATTTTTTGTGCAGGATGACTATATATTCGAAAGATATTATCTTCTATAATAAAAGCATCAAATAAAGCGTTTTCAATATACTGATAGGGGGAGTAGGAAAATGGCTGAATTGCGTCTGGAAAATATCACGAAAAAATACGATAAGGATGTTGTCGCTGTTCAAAATTTCAATTTGCACATCGAAGACAAGGAATTCATTGTCTTCGTCGGTCCATCCGGCTGTGGAAAATCAACGACGTTAAGGATGATTGCCGGTTTGGAAGAAATCACGGAAGGCGACCTTTACATCGATGAAAAACGGATGAACGATGTGGCGCCAAAAGATCGGGACATCGCGATGGTTTTCCAAAACTATGCATTGTATCCACATATGAGCGTATATGATAACATGGCTTTCGGATTGAAGCTTCGGAAATTCAAAAAAGACGAAATCGATCGTCGGGTTAAAGATGCTGCAAAAATTTTAGGTTTGGAAGAATATTTGGACCGTAAACCGAAAGCCCTTTCTGGTGGTCAGCGTCAACGTGTCGCTTTAGGCCGGGCGATTGTGCGGGATCCGAAAGTATTCTTGATGGACGAGCCTTTGTCGAACCTTGACGCCAAGCTGCGTGTACAGATGAGGGCGGAAATCCAAAAACTTCATCGACGCCTGGACTCCACGACGATTTACGTGACACACGACCAGACGGAAGCGATGACGATGGCAACCCGTCTCGTCGTCATGAAAGATGGGATCATTCAACAAGTTGGGGCTCCGGAAGAAGTTTATGAAAAGCCTGAAAATGTTTTTGTCGGAGGTTTCATCGGTTCACCGGCAATGAATTTCTTCACCGGTTCGCTGAAGGATTCATATTTCGTCATAAATGATGTGAAGATTAAAATCCCCGAGGGCAAGTTGAAAACATTGAAAGAAAAAGGCTACTCGGATAAAGAAGTGATCATGGGTATCCGTCCGGAAGACATCCACGATGAACTCCTTTTCATTGAATCAACACCAGAAACAAAAGTTTCCGCTTACATCGATGTTGCCGAATTGAATGGTGCGGAAATCTTCCTGTACTCTACAGTCGCCGGTCAGGAGTTCATATCACGGATCGATTCACGCTCCAAAGTGAAAAACGGAGATACCGTCGATTTAGCTTTTGATATGAACAAAGCCCACTTCTTTGACGTGGATACGGAAGAAAACATTTTGTTGTAAACTTGCGAAAAAACAAGATGCTGGGAGAAACGATTCGCTTCGTTCTCCCAGCTTTTCCACTTCGCATCAACAAATCAGAAGGACATTAACCAGTGATGCGGACTACTTTCGCTTGCGCTTCAAGGCAAAGTGCCGCTGCTTTGAAAGCATGTTCCTGGGTCATGGCGTTTTCCGTACGGTGGATGCAATCTTTGATCAATTCACCGAAGAACGGGAAGCCTACTTTCCCTTCCAAATGGTAGTATTTTTCCCCATCTTTATTGACAAGGAACAAGTGGTCTCCAGATTTGTTTTTTGCCACGTCTTCGTATTTACGGATTTCGATGTAACCATCCTCCGGTGATGAATGCACGGCCATCACCCCATGTAGTCAATCCATCGGGCGTAAACCAGTCGACTTTAAAGTAAAAGGTTGCACCATTTTCCCCGACCAATGTAGCGTCCCCATAATCTTCCAACTCCACTTTTATTTTAAATAGGCAACAAATAATTACCAATGAATGAGAATACTTATTTTATTGGAATGGATTTTTGCTATAATGGACTATATGAGTTTATGAAAACACTTCCATTTTGAAAATCGCAGCTTTTTCGAAAGGTGATGTCCCTTAAATACGATACATGGTTTCGTGTAAAGGAGGCAGTGATATGGTTACTGGGGACAGTTCATACATAAAAAAGTTGAATAGAGGACTCATCATACAAAACATCATCAGACATGGTTATATTTCCCGTTCGGATATTGCGAAGACAACTGGTTTGAATAAAGCGACCATATCTTCCCAAGTCGCAGAATTGATTGACGAAAAACTCGTAACGGAAACCCAACAAGAGCATCACACTGTAGGAAGACGCCCCATCATGTTGTCGATCAATGGAAGCGCCGGTTTTGTGCTGGGTATCGATCTCGATTACAAAGAAATCAAATTCCGCATATCTGACTTGCAAGGCAATTTCGTCGACGGAAAAAAGCTGCACGTGGACACGGAAGTTTATGAAGACGTGTTGACCATCCTCATCGCAGAAATCGGGAATTACAAGAAAAAATACGCCGAGAGCCATTATGGACTGGCGCAAACGATCATCGGCATCCATGGTACGGTCCACAACGATGAGTGGATTCAGTTCATTCCAAGGCTTCACTGGACAAACAAGGATTTGAAAGCGGACATCGAAAAGAAATTGGATATGGACATCTCCATCGAAAACTCCGCTAATTTATCCGTTTTTGCGGAGAGAGTTTACAAATATCCGGAAAGTGATGATCTCTTGGGGATTGTACTCAGTTCCGGAATTGGGGCAGGCATCATCAACGATGGGCAACTCGTGAAAGGCAATGATGGTTATGCAGGGGAAATCGGACATATGATCATTTCCCCTTACGGAAGAGAATGCCGTTGCGGCAATCACGGTTGTTGGGAACTGTATGCTGCGGAACCTGTCGTCTTATCCGAATTGAAAGAAAAACTGGATCGACCGGGATTGACCTGTATAGATATCAAAACATTGATCGAATCAAATGATGAAACCACTCTCGAAATCATGGATCAGTTCATCGATTATGTGGCAATCGGAATCAACAATATGATCAATTCATACAATCCGGAAACATTAATCATCAATAGCGAATTGCTGAAACTCTATCCAAATGCGGTTGAAGAAATAGAAAAAAGACTCCGCTCATCCGTAAGTGTTTACGGCCGCATCGTCCTTTCCGATTTAGGGCAAGACGCAAGCGTTTTAGGAGCTTGTGCCATGGGCATCCAAAATTTTTTTGAAGTGAAAGAACTTATTTTTCCTAAAGAAAAAATGGCATGAAAAAAGCACGGGAGAATTTCCCATGCTTTTGAGTAAAATGAATGGGCAGTCCCTGGGTCGATCAGGGACTGTCCCTTTTTGTCCCATTTATTAGAACCAGTTCGTGTGGAATGTTCCTTCTTTGTCTTTACGTTCGTACGTATGAGCACCGAAGTAATCGCGCTGTGCTTGGATCAAGTTGGCCGATAAATCTGCAGAACGATAGCTGTCATAGTAAGCAATCGCACTGGCGAACGTCGGTACGGCGATTCCATTTTTCACGGCGAGGGCGACGACTTCACGTAAAGCATCCTGATACCCTTCCACCACTTCTTTGAAATACGGATCCAACATCAAGTTTGGCAAGTTCGGGTCACGATCATAAGCATCTTTGATTTTTTGCAAGAACTTCGCACGGATGATACAGCCGCCACGCCAAATCATGGCAATATCCCCAAATTGCAAGTTCCAGTCGTTTTCTTCCGAAGCCGCACGCATTTGCGCAAAACCTTGGGCATAGGAGACGATTTTACTCATGTATAGTGCTTTCCGGATTTTTTCAATGAGCTCTTCACGGTTACCTTCATATTTTGCTGGAGTCGGACCAGACAACACTTTGCTTGCCGCTACACGCTCCTCTTTCAAAGAAGAGATGAAACGGGCAAATACGGATTCAGTAATGAGCGGCAATGGAACACCCAAGTCAAGGGCATTTTTGCTCGTCCATTTTCCGGTACCTTTTTGTCCTGCCTTATCCATAATCAATTCGACTAAAGGCTCGCCTGTCTCTTCGTCTTTTTTCGTGAATATATCAGCTGTGATTTCAATCAAATAGCTGTCCAGTTCACCCTTGTTCCATTCCTTGAATACCTCGCTCAATTCTTCCGCATTCATTCCCAGGATGTGTTTCATGATGAAGTAAGATTCTGCAATCAATTGCATATCGCCATATTCGATGCCGTTATGGACCATTTTTACGAAATGTCCCGCACCATTCGGGCCGATATAAGTGACACATGGTTCCCCGTCGACTTTTGCCGCAATCGCCTCAAAAATCGGTGCAACGAGTTCATAAGCTTCCTTCTGACCACCAGGCATGAGTGATGGGCCAGTCAAAGCCCCTTCTTCCCCACCGGAAACCCCGGTACCGATAAAATGGATGCCTGTTTCGTCAAGCGTTTTGTTTCGGCGCATCGTATCTTCATAGAGGGTATTTCCTCCATCAATCAAAATGTCGCCTTTTTCCAAATATGGTTGCAACGATTCAATCGTTGCATCTGTCGCTGGGCCGGCTTTCACCATCAATAAAATTTTTCTCGGTTTTTCAAGGGAATTGACGAATTCCTCAATCGTTTTTGCGCCTACTACATTTTTTCCCTTTGCTTCGTTTTCCAAAAACTCTTCTGTCCGTGCATATGTCCGGTTATACACCGCTACCGAATACCCTCTGCTCTCAATATTCAATGCCAAGTTCTTACCCATGACCGCCAGGCCGATTACTCCAATTTGTTGTGCCATATTGATCCCTTTCCTCTCGTAAAAAGTTTTATCTAAATGATTTGTAGGTAAATTCATCCACTAACCAGCGTTTCCATTAGTTTGTCCCATATTCCATATTCATGCAAATAACGTCTTTTTTCGATTCTCTATGAGCAATTGAAAAAAAGATGTTGTACGGCTACATTCATTACTTACTCTCTTTATTATACCCCAGTTAATTTGTCGATTAAACTAATTTGTGTTCCATACTTATAATGATAGAGCAGTAATACAGTTTTTACAAGTGACAATAAAGGGGAAACGCATTGTACGAATATGAAATTCAGCATATAATGACAGTAATCACTAAGGGAGGCAAATGGCATGGAACATTTTGTCCTTTACGATGGAGAATGCAACTTTTGCAGCGGCAGTGTGCAATTCATCATAAAAAGAGATTCCAAATCTGTTTTCAAATTTGCACCGTTAAAAGGTGAAACAGGGAAGCGTTTATTGGCTGTTTATGGTCTGTCACAGGATTCGGACAGTTTCGTCCTCATCGCTGGTGAGCGTGCTTACGTGAAATCCACCGCCGCTTTACGCATCGCAAAAGAATTGAGGGGTTTATGGAAATTAAGTTATTGGCTCATCATCATTCCTCGGCCGCTTCGAGATTTTTTCTACGACAAATTTGCCGCCAATCGTTATCGCTGGTTCGGAAACAACGAATGTCGACTGCCTTCTCCAGAAGAAAGAAAACGATTTTATTTTTGAAACAATGGAGGGATACGAATTGAATGGAAAAACTATCGCTATCCCACGAATCGATTCATTTTTACAACAATCAATCGATACGTGGAAAATCCCTGGTGCAGTCATCCTCCTTGTCAAAAACGGGAAAACGTTGCTCCATAAAGCATATGGCTACGCACAAGTCATGCCTGAGGCGATGACGATGGAAAAAGATTCGCTTTTCGACCTTGCTTCCTTGACAAAAGTAATCGCTACTTGGCCGGCCATCATGTTTCTTGTCGAGCGGAACGTCATATCCCTCCAAGATCCATTATCCCGTTTTTATGGCCAGTCCATCGATAGCGCCTTGAAGAATACAACGGTTTTTCAATTATTGACCCATACTTCCGGACTTTCAGAACGGACGTATTTGATCCAATATGGCAAGGACAAAGAAACGATTTTACAAGGGATACTGACAGCTGGTCTGGAATATCCGCCTGATAAGCAAGTGAAATACAGCAACCGAGGCTATGTGTTGCTCGGGGATGTAATTGAAAAGGCAAGCGGCATGCCGCTTGATGTCTTTCTCACACAACACGTATGGGAACCGCTCGGTATGAAAGACACGATGTTTAACCCGGATGACAGTTTCATCGATCGAGTTGTCGCCACCGAATATCTCCCGGAACGGAAAATGGTGAAACGTGGAATCGTCCATGACGAAAATGCAGAACTATTAGGTGGTGTTGCCGGGCACGCCGGTACCTTTTCTACAGCAATGGATGTGGGAATATTTTGCGAGATGATTCTCGATGCCCTCGACAATGAACCACGTCTTTTTGCCTCTGATCTGACAATCCATTCATTCATCAACTATACAAAAGAACTGAATGAAGGCAGAGGATTGGCATGGCAAATATTCCATGAAGCGGATGACAGCAAAATCGTCGGTCATTACGGATTCACCGGCACAACCGTATGGCTCGACCTGAAGAAAAAAATGTATATGGTGCTCCTAACGAACCGGGTGCACCCATC
>CALKWU010000006.1 GCA_938004015.1 uncultured Oceanobacillus sp. | reverse complement strand
AGTCGAGCAAGTTGTGGTCCGTTTAGAAAAGGTTGCAGATTTTTCACTAATGTTGTGCGTATTTCTTGAATCATTTCCCGGGGGATCGGTTTAGTCATATCAAGTTCATGACGGATGCCTTCCCATTTGTCCAACAACAGTCGAATGTTTTGTTTGAAGGTCTGTTCATTTTCATTGATCTTCTTGAAAACTTCCGCCATTTCCTGGACGTTCAACCGGAATGGCAATCGACTTTCGGTCGTTCGTTGGTATTGTGCAGGCAATTGGTTCTCAACCGGTCGATTAGCTTGTAGCGGCAATTGATGGACTGCCACTCGTTGACCTTGGACCGGCGATGCGTCATCAAGAGATTGGACGGTTTGAGTCCATGCCTTTTGCCAAGTGGAAAAATCCAAATCAAGTGGAATAAACCCTAGTCCTTGAAAGGTACGGAAAAGGGTTTGCTTATTCTGGGTGTTTTGTGAAATGATTTCACCGATGAGCAGTTGACGGAAGGCTTGAGGTTTTTCCACCAATTTGGTGATCGCATCAAAAAGTCGGTCGTTTGTTTCAGCGATGGAAGAACCGGACCCTTGATTTTTTTGTGAAGCCTGAATCTGTTGTAGGACAGTTTTCAGTTGCTCACTAATGTTCGTTTCGTGTATGGCTTTCAATGATTGGTATGTGGAAGCGGTCATCGGCAATTTTCTCGCAAACATCTCCAGAATGATTGCTCTTGCCGTTTGTTGATCACTTTCTCCTTTCAATAAACGGATCGCTTGATGGAGTTCAGCTTTGTCAAAAGGAATGGAGTTTCTTGTGAGCATTTGCAATAATTCCAGATTCCCTCTACTTTCTTTCAACCTTAATTGACGCAACAATGTCTCCAAGTCAGCTGTTTCTGTTTTCGTCAGAGGTTCACCTAATACTCTAAGTACCGGATAATCGGCATTCGATGCGACTTGGAAATGATATCTTGCACTGAGTTCCAGCCCGACTTCCAATTGGGCGACGAGACGATTCATCCCCAACCGGACTTCCGCTTTATTCCCAGGAAAAATTTTCAACACTTCTCCTTGGAGAATTTGGCCGGGACGAAGGGAAAGTCTCGTCCTCGGCGTATTTGCTGTATGTACATTGGAGATTTTTGCGAATTGCATGCTGAATCCTCCCTTCAGTGTCCGATGATGTTCCGGATAGGAGCAAACGTTTTCCGATGATACGGCGATACTCCGTAAGTTTTAATGCTTTCCATATGTCGTTTCGTCCCATAGCCCATATTCGATTTGAAATCATACATCGGAAACTCTTCATGAATTCGTTTCATCATCCGGTCACGGGTCACTTTCGCCAAAATACTGGCAGCTGCAATCGATATACATTTTGCATCCCCTTTTATAATCACTTCCGATGAGACCGGAAGTTTCGGTAAAGCAACCGCATCAACCAACACATAGTCCGGCTTTGTATCCAACCCCGAAATCGCTTCATACATGGCGGATTTCGTCGCTTCCAGTATGTTCATTCGATCGATCGTTTCGTTGGATTTCACCGCGATGTGGTAACTGATCGCTTCTTCCTTGATTTTTTCAAAAAAGTATTCCCTTTGTTTTTCCGTCAATTTTTTCGAGTCGTCCAAACCGAGAAGCAAGAAATCGTCAGGTAAAATGACTGCTGCCGCAACGACAGGTCCTGCCAACGGGCCACGTCCGGCTTCATCTACACCGGCGATGGTTCGGTATCCTTTATTTTTCGCTTCATTTTCATAATGAAGCATCATCTTGAAATGTTCGAGTTGTTGCTTCTCTTTCTGTTTTCGTTTCTCATACTGTTGAAGTAACGTTTGAACGCCCTTCCGTTTATCATTCTTCAGTTGTCCGATTATTTCTTCGTTGATTTCTCCGTCAACAAACATTTGTTTTATAACAGAAATAGGTTTATTTTCCATATGAACCCCTTTTCCTATCTTTCTTTAACTTTCATCTTCAGCTGGTGCTTCGAAAGAGATTCGTCCTATTTTTCCTGTACGGAGGTCGCGTAAAACGATATCGGCAACTTTATCGTAATCGACCTCTCCACCACTTTCCAAAGCACCTCGTTTTTTCCCGATGTTTTCAAAAACTTCCACCATATCAAGCAAATCATGTGGTATTCCATAGCGATCCTCAAGCAAGCCGGGGTATCGGGATTGTAAAAAGCGGATAACGAAGACTGCGATGTCTTGTATGGAAAGGATTTGATCTTTTATCGTCCCGATTGCCGCCAAGCGATGACCCACCGTCTGATCTTCGAATTTTGGCCAAAGGATTCCCGGTGTATCAAGAAGTTCAAAATCTTTGTTTACTTTGATCCATGATTGTTGTCTCGTTATCCCTGGACGGTCACCTGTTTTCGCTATCTTTCGGTTCACAAGACGATTGATCAATGTCGATTTCCCGGAATTCGGAATTCCCAATACCATTGCCCGATGTGGTCGGGGCTTGAGACCTTTAGCAACGAGTTTATCTATTTTCTTTTTCCCGATTTGTTTTGCTGTTTGAATGACTTGATTGATATCTTTCCTGTCCGCCGCATCGACTGCGACAGCCGGGATATCGGCACTCTCAAAATAATTCAGCCAACGGGCAGTGACGGCAGGATCCGCCAAATCACGTTTCATCAGGATGACCATTTTATCTTTACTTTGAATAATTTCATGTAGCATTGGGTTCTCCGACGAAAGCGGTGCCCGTGCATCAAGCACTTCCATGACGAAATCGACATGTTTCAAATTCTGTTCAACTTCTCGCCGCGCTTTTGCCATATGCCCTGGAAACCATTGAATATGCATCTTTATCACCTAATTTCCTACAAATTGGATCCGGTCAAGCGGCCAATATATCAAGCTCGCTTTCCCGACGATTTGATCGATCGGAATCAAACCGATCATGCGACTGTCGGTCGAGTTGCTGCGATTATCTCCAAGCACTAGAACGTATCCCTCTGGAATGACATCATAATTCCCGGGAAGCTCTTCCAACGTAAAATCGTTTTGTCTTGACTGTAACGATGTTTCATCCTCTTCAGGCAAGAAAGGCTCCTCCATCGGCTCACCGTTTATATGAAGCACATTGTCAATGACTGCCACATGTTCCCCTGGAAGCCCGATTACCCGTTTGATGAAATCTTTTTGTGATGATGCATGAAAAACGACAATATCAAACCGTTCAGGTTCTTTAAAATAATAACTGAATTTGTTTACGATCATCTGATCCCGATCGTACAATGTCGGTTGCATCGACGGACCATCTACAATGATGGGCGCAAAAAGGAACATCCTCACGATCAAGACGAGTCCGACTGCAAACAATATTGCTTTTGTCCATTCTAACCACTCATTTTTTTCCTTAGCTGCCATCTGCTCTCCTCCGGCATTCAAATTGTTTTTCAATCGATGAGGGGATTCTATAAAAAGAAAGCCGTGCCGACGATTCGCATCCTTGTCCAAATCATTTTGAATGTGGCGCAAAGTCCCTTCATCGCCATATATTTCCAATTGTATATGATCAGAAGCTTCTCGGATTTCATCTTCCAAATCTTCCGGTTTATGGATCGAGCGGCCATTTACTTTTGTCAGCAATTCTCCTGGTTTGATTTCCAACTTATCAGCCAGGGTGCCGGGAATGATCCCTAAAACCCGTATACCTTCTTGTTCCGGTTTGAAAAAGTAACCTTTCTTCCTTTCGTTTATTTGAAAACGATAGGTAATGAATTCTCTGCCAATGATCCCTATGGTGATTGCAATGAACGACAATCCGTTCAGGAAGTGACCCGCTGCGGAAAAAAGAATGACGACTATTCCCAGCAAAGATATTTGTTTACTCAACGTTTTGGAAAAACAAATAAACCACCTTCTACATGAAAATCCAATGTCTGGATTGTCATCTTCAATGTTTAGCAGAAAAATTCACCTGTTCTGGAAAGCTATGTATAGATTATAGTATACCATGAATTTCTGAGGTTGAAACAGCAGTGTACCGGATGGAACGTCATCATTTCCTTCTCCATAAATTGAAAGGGAGCTTGAACAATTGCTCAAGCTCCCTTCATTGATTTGAATCAAATGAAATTCATTAGTTGATACGCTCTTTAATACGTGCTGCTTTACCTTGAAGGTTACGCAAGTAGTACAGCTTAGCACGGCGAACTTTACCACGGCGAGTCACTTCAATTTTATCGATCCGTGGTGAATGCAATGGAAACGTACGCTCAACACCTACACCATAAGAAATTTTTCTTACTGTAAATGTTTCACTAATCCCACCGTTTTGACGTTTAATTACAACACCTTCGAAAACTTGGATACGTTCACGTGAACCTTCGACAACTTTCACGTGGACTCTTACGTTATCTCCGGCACGGAATTCCGGATGATCTGTACGAAGCTGATCTTTAGTGATTTCTGCAATTAAATCTTGCATTTGCTTCACTCCTTCCAAACCAATGTTCATCATTCTCAAAGGAACAGCGGAACATCGTTTATACGTGTGTAAACACAACATTTAATATAGCACAAAACAAGCTGATGTTCAACTTGTTTTTTAAAATTTCATCCACAAACATAAAACTATCAATTGCAAACACTCTCTTCGACCACGATCTTCAAAGCAGATCCGCAGTCCCGCCACCTCTAGCTTTCTGCGGGCGGCTTGCCAGACGCCCGCGGAAAGCGAAGATGTATGGGGAGCTGCGGATTGTATAGACATTTATTTATTTTCAAACTCTTTCTTTATTTCTTCCAATAGTTGATTTTCTTCTTCGGTCAGTGGATAGTTGTCGAGTAAGTCGGGTCTGCGTTCCAGTGTTCTTTTTAAAGATTGCTTTTTTCTCCAGGCGGCAATTTTTCCATGATCTCCGGAAAGCAAGACGTCGGGGACGCTCATGTTGCGATAAACAGCTGGCCGTGTATAATGGGGATGCTCAAGCAACCCGGTGGAAAAGGAATCTTCTTTTGCGGACATTTCGTTCCCCAGTACTTCAGGCAATAAACGGACGACACTATCGACGATGACCATCGCTCCCAATTCGCCGCCCGTCAACACATAATCACCGATGGATATTTCATCAGTCGCAAGTCCCGTTCTGATTCTTTCATCGAAACCTTCATAATGACCGCAAATAAAGATGAGATGATCTTCTTTTGCCAATTCCTCTGCCTTTTTTTGAGTATAGGTCTCTCCTTGTGGACAAAGGAGAATAATGCGGGGGGGTGTATCTTTTTCAGTGCGAATCGCATCGACGGCATCGAATATCGGTTGCGGGGAAAGGACCATACCCGCTCCTCCACCATAAGGATAATCATCGACTTTCCGGTGTTTATTAGTTGTATAATCTCGAAAATTGATCAACTGATAGCTGAAAGCTCCTTTTTCTTGAGCCTTTTTTAAAATGGATGTTTGGAACATACCTTCAATCATTTCCGGAAATAACGTTAAAATATCAATATGCATTAGTCAAGCAGTCCTTCCAATGGATCGATATAGATTTTTTTATTTTCCGCATCGACTTCTTTTACAACTTGTTCAATGTAAGGAATATAGGCATCGTTTTTTCCCGGGCGTTTCAAAACCCAAACATCATTGGCACCCGGTGCATGGATTTCGGTAATTTCACCTAATTTTTCGCCAGACATGTCAAACACATCACAGCCGATGATTTCATGGTAATAATATTCGTTTTCTTCCAATTCCGTCAATTGGTCTTCTGATATTTGCAAATACAAGCCTTTATATTTTTCAACATCATTGATCGAATCCAAGCCTTCGAACTTCAATAAATCAAACCCCTTATGAATACGGTGCTTTTCAATCGTTAACGGGATCCAATCGTTCTTCGTTTTAACATAAATTGTCTCTCCTGGGGAAAAGCGTTCTTCAAAATCAGTGATTCGTTTCACTTTGACTTCCCCGCGAATGCCATGAGTGTTCACGATTTTTCCGACATTGAACATCGTTTTTTCCATTCCATCACCACCTATTCATCTATTCTTACAACAATATCATCTTTTATGACAATGGCTCGTTCTTTCATCAATTCTTCCCAGTTCGCTCCGACGTTTACATCGATGAGCGCTTCCACTTCCCCTTCGACAATTTCACTTCCGATGTCCAAAATGTCCAATTGCTCTTCTTTGAATTCGATGAGCTTGATTTCGTCTTTTCGCTTATTGATTTCCATTTCAAATCTCCGCTCGATTTCCTGTTTATAAACCCCTTTTTTATTCAGCAACTTTCTTTTTTCAAAAAGCAGCTGTTGACACTCTTGTTCGAGACGCATTTTTCGGGCATGAAAGTTATTTTTGATTTTTTCTTTGCTCGCTTCGGTGATGATCTGCTTCACTTCGATTTTTTTAATGATCTTCACATTTTTCCCTCACTCTCATCTTTCGCGGAGACCGAACGGCACATGTGCAACAAGGGGAAATCATAACAGTGTGAATAGACAAAAGGGAAAGAAGAACCTTGATAGGCTCCTTTCCCTTTTACATGATATCCAAATAGATTCGCTTTTTTTCATCCGTTTTCGATGCATACACAACGGTACGGATCGCTTTTGCAATCCGTCCATTTTTGCCGATCACTTTCCCGACATCATCTTCATGCACTTTCAAATGGTAAACGATTTTTGTATCTTCTTCTCTTTCCGTCACCTCAATTGCATCAGGATGATCGACGAGAGGAGTGACGATGGTTTCAATTAGGGCTTTCATGGTATCACACTACTTTGCTTGACTTTTTTCTTCGTGGAATTTCTTCATGATGCCTTCTTTGGAAAATAGATTTCGAACCGTATCGCTTGGTTTTGCTCCATCTCGCAACCATTTCAGTGCTTTTTCTTCATCGATGTTAAGTTCAACCGGTTCTGCTACCGGATTATATGTTCCGATTTGATCAATTTGACGTCCATCACGTGGTGAACGCGAGTCCGCGACAACAATTCGGTAAAATGGATTTCTCTTGGAACCCATACGTTTCATACGAATTTTAACTGCCATTTCTTGCACCTCCAATTAATTGTTTTTCACAAGTTTAAATTCTAACAGAAAAAATTGCATCTGTAAAGTGTTTTTCCATTACAAGCAAAAATCTTTTGTAAAAGGTCAGCTTTAAAAAGGTAAAGTTACATGAAAGGTAATTTGAAACCTTTTCCTTTCTTTCCTTTTTGCATGTTCGTCATTTGTTTCATCATTTTCTTCATTTCATTGAACTGTTTAAGCAGGCGGTTCACTTGGGAAACGGTAGTACCGGAACCTCTCGCAATCCGTTTTTTCCTGCTTGCATTGATGATGTCAGGATTTTGCCGTTCCTTTTTCGTCATCGATTTCACAATCGCTTCCACATGGCTTAATTGCCTTTCATCGATTTGGGCGTTTTTCAACCCTTTCATTTTGCCTGCACCTGGAAGCATGTTCAACAGTTCATCAAGCGGCCCCATTTGCTTCACCTGTTCCATCTGCTCGAGGAAATCGTCAAAGGTAAAGGACATGGAACGCATCTTCTCTTCCAATTCCTTTGCTTTTTTTTGATCGACCGTCGTTTCGGCTTTTTCGATGAGGGATAGCACATCCCCCATCCCCAGTATCCGCGATGCCATCCGATCCGGGTGGAACGGCTCCAATTGATCCAGTTTTTCTCCCATCCCGGCAAACTTAATCGGTTTGTCGGTGACCGCTTTAATCGATAACGCCGCTCCCCCTCGGGTGTCGCCATCGAGTTTCGTGAGTACAACTCCGGTGATATCGAGCTGTTCATTGAAACTTTCCGCCACATTCACCGCATCTTGTCCGGTCATCGCATCGACGACAAGGAAAATTTCCTCCGGTTCCACAGCTTCTTTAATTTCCGTCAATTCCGTCATCAATTCGTTATCGACGTGTAAACGACCGGCCGTATCGATGATGACGTAATCAAGATGGTCTTCCTTCGCCTTTTCGATCGCTTTTTCGGCAATCTCCACCGGATTTGTATCCGTTCCTAACGAAAAAACAGGCATATTCAGTTGATCCCCGAGGGTTTTCAACTGCTCAATCGCTGCCGGACGGTAAACGTCACAAGCGACGAGGAGCGGTTTCCGATTATGCTTTTTCCGCAACAGATTGGCAAGTTTCCCAGAGGTCGTCGTTTTACCTGCACCTTGCAGTCCGACCATCATAATGACTGTAGGCGGGCGATCACCGACGGCAATTTTCGCATTTTCCCCGCCCATGAGCTCCGCCAGTTCGTCACGTACAATTTTCACGACTTGTTGGCCGGGAGTGAGGCTTTCCATCACTTCTTGTCCGACTGCACGTTCTTTAATGCGATTGATCAAATCTTTAACAACTCGGAAGTTGACGTCTGCTTCAAGAAGGGCGAGCCGGATTTCCCGGGACATTTCTTTAATGTCCTGCTCCGATATTTTTCCCTTGCCCGTAATCTTTTTGATTGTACTTTGCAGGCGTTCCGCTAAGCCTTCAAATGCCATGGAAGGTGTCCTCCTAATCCAATTCTTTTAATTTACGCAAAAGACGTTTCGTTTTTTCGTCCTGTGCGTTTTTTTCCAATTCGTCGATAAGTTCGGAACGTTTTTGGAACTTATCATAAAGCTTGAGCTTTTCTTCGTATGATTCCAGCATTGCTTCCGTCCGTTTGATATTATCATAAACCGCCTGACGGGATACGGAAAACACTTCGGAAATCTCACTGAGGGTAAAATCCTCCAGATAATAAAGCGTCATATATTTCCGTTGTTTCTCTGTCAATAGTTCTTGATAAAAATCAAACAAGAAATTGATTCGCAACGTTTTTTCCAGCAATGAAAACGCCCCTTGTTAAGTGGATTCTCTTTACACTTCATCATAGCGAATGAAAAGCTCGACTGTCAAGATGAGAAGGTTCAAGCTTCTTCCTCGATCATATCTGCGAACAAACCATAGACGAACAAGGATGCATCAAATTTTTGCAAGTCGTTGATTTGTTCTCCTAAGCCGACAAATTTTACCGGTATATCGAGTTCTTTACGGATGGCCAGCACGATTCCACCCTTGGCTGTGCCGTCCAACTTCGTCAAGACGATTCCTGTCACATCGGTCGCTTCAGAAAATGTTTTTGCTTGACTCAAAGCGTTTTGTCCGGTTGTCGCATCGAGGACGAGCAACACTTCATGGGGTGCTCCCGGCACTTCCCTTTCTATGACTCGTTTGATTTTCTCCAATTCTTTCATCAAATTCACTTTGTTTTGCAATCTTCCGGCAGTGTCACAGAGAAGCACATCGACATTCCGTGCTTTCGCTGCCTGGATGCCATCGTAAATGACCGCCGCCGGATCACTGCCGGCACTTTGCTTGATCACTTCCACATCGGCGCGTTTTCCCCATTCTTCCAATTGCTCAATGGCACCCGCACGGAACGTATCTCCGGCGGCAAGCATGACGGTCTTTCCTTGTTGTTTCAATTGATGGGCAAGTTTACCGATGGAAGTCGTTTTACCAACACCATTAACCCCGACAACAAGAATGACGGTCATTCCATTTTCTTGGATATTCAATGTTTCGATTTCCGGATCGTCATCTCCATAGTAAATGTCGACGAGTTTTTCAGAGATGACGTCTTTTATCTGTTCCGTATCTTTGATGTTTTGGCGCTTCACTTCCATTTTCAGTTCATCGACCAAATCCATGACGGTAGTGACCCCGACATCCGCAGTGATCAAGACTTCTTCCAATTCCTCGAAGAAATCTTCATCTACTTTTCGGTAGCGGGCAATCAAATCATTAATTCTTCCGGAAAAAGCGCCACGGGATTTTTTCATTCCTTCTTTGTATTTTTCTTGGACTTGTTCCTCATTTTCTTCGTTATTAAACCGTTTTTTAAGTTTGTCAAAAAAACTCATCTTCCTGTCCTCCTTATGATTCTACGAGATCTGCCGTTTCTTCCAATTTCACGGAAACAAGGCGTGATACACCGGATTCCTGCATCGTCACACCATATAACACATCCGCTTCCTCCATCGTCCCTTTACGATGGGTGATGACGATGAATTGAGTATCTTTGCTATGAAGTTTGACATATTTCGCAAAACGGACGACATTCGCTTCATCCAAAGCCGCCTCGACTTCATCGAGAATACAGAACGGCACGGGGCGCACTCTGAGAATCGCAAACAACAAAGCGATCGCCGTCAATGCACGCTCACCACCGGATAGTAAACCGAGATGTTGCAATTTTTTCCCAGGCGGCTGTGCGATGATATCGACTCCTGTTTCCAAAATATGCTCCGGATCGGTCAACTTCAATTCCGCTCTTCCGCCTCCGAACAACTCTTTAAAAACGATGGCAAACTCTTTCTTGATCGCTTCAAAAGTCGTTTCAAAACGTTCGGTCATTTCTTCATCCAATTCGGCAATCACTTTATAAAGGTTGTTCTTTGCAGTGATCAAATCATTCTTCTGCTCGGTCAAAAACGTGAATCTTTCGTGGACACGCTCGTATTCATCAATCGAACCGAGGTTGACTGTACCTAAATTGGAAATTTGACGTTTTAATTGCTCGACTTCTCGTTTGGACTGCTCCATATCTTCAGACTTCTTATACTCCTGTCTTGCTTTTTCAAAGGTGATTGTATACTCCGTCTGCAAATGGTTCAACCGGTTTTCCAATTCGACATCCAAGCGGTTCATTTGCACTTCTTTTTTCTGGATTGCGGAAAGCATGGCCTGGCTTTGTCTGTTTTCTTCTTTCAGTTCATGTTCTTCATCGTTGATTTTTTGCGTCCGAGTTGTCCGTTCTTGACGCAACATCTGGATTTTTTCTGTCAAATCCGTTTTCGTCGTCCGTTCTTCTTCAATTGCCTGGTTAATCGTTTCTTCCGTCTCGTCATTGGCGAAAAACGCATCAAGTTCTTCGATTTTCTTTTTATTTTCTGTCAGCAGTTCGTTGAATGCTTGAATCGATTGTTTCAAACCATCAACTTTTTCATATTGATTGGCATAGCGTTCTTCTTGTTTAGCCAGCAACAATCTTTGTTCTTGTAATTGCTCTTTCATTTGTGCTTCATTTTCTTTTATGACTGTTTCTTCTTCCGTGAGTTTTTCAATTTTCGCTTCTGTTTCATGGAGATGATCTTGGATCGCTTCCAATTCCTCTTCAAGCAAACGCAACTTTTCTTTCACTTGCTCGCTATCTTCCAAATATTGTTTTTCTTCCTGATCATATATGGAAAGAGCGTCATTAACAGATTTCAATTCGATTTCAATGTGATGGTACTCACTTTGTAACTTTTCAAGTTGTTGTTGTTCTTCCGCCAATTCATTTTCGGCAACTTTCAACTTAGCACCGATTTCATCCACTTTCATTTCCTGTTCTTTCACTTTTTGCGCAAAGGTAGTTGCACGTGTTTCATAGTCGGTCAGTTTCGAACGGAGTTGTTCCAATTCTTTTTCCCTTGTAAAAAGCGATCGGTTTGTTTTCCGATTCGCCCCTCCCGTCATCGCTCCCCCAGGAGAGACGACATCGCCTTCAAGGGTCACGACACGATATCTTCTGCCGGTCAAACTCGCTATTTCGTTGGCGTCTTTCAACGTTTTTGCAATCAATACATGTCCCATCAAATGTTGGACCGCTTTTTTATACTTCTGTTCGGCTTCGACCAATTCGGCTGCGATTCCGACAAATCCGGCGTGATTCTCGATACGGGCAAGCAATTCTCTCGGCACATATCTTTCTTGAATCGTTTGTAGAGGCAGAAAGGTCGCTCTACCGTTATTCGTCTTTTTCAACCAGGAAATCGCATGTCTCGCAACTTCTTCATCTTTTACAACGATATGTTGGGCTTGTCCGCCCAGCACGACTTCGATTGCCGTTATGAACGCTTCCGGAACATTGATCAATTCGACGATTGCTCCGTCAATTTCTTTTAATTCCCCGTTTTCTCTCGCTTTTAAAATCGCTTTTACCCCTTGATAAAATCCTTGGAAATCTTCCTTCATTTCTTCTAGCATTTCTTTTCGCGATTTCAAATTTCCGATTTGTTGGTAACCTTGATAAAGCTTTTTTTGCATATCCTGGTAACGTTTCCGTTCCTCATCCAACTCCGTTTTCAATTGATGGATCGTTTGTTGTATATCCCCGCAGCGTTCTTTTTGACTGGTCAACTTGGATGCAGCCATTTGTTTTTCGTTAGATAGCCTTTCCCTTTCATCCAAAGAAACTTTGAATTTTTCCGCTTGTCTTTGTTTCCGGCCTTCAAATTGCTCAAGTTGCCTTTCCAACGATTGTCTTTCATTGCGGATTGCCGCCTGTTCATTGAGTTGCTCAATATACTCCGCTTTCAAATCTTCAATTTGTTCGGCAATCGTTTCTTCACTACGAGAAAGTGTTTCTTCCAATTCTTTGATCTTTTTGTTCGTCGCTTCTTTTTCTTTTATCAATTTCTGGAGATTTTCCATTTCCACTTCCAACGCCAGCTCGTTTTCTTTCAGTCGCTTTTCCGCTTCATTTTTTTCATCCAAAAGTTTTTGTTTGTTTTCTTCATAATGTTTGGATCGTTCGGAAAACAACTGCTTTTTTCCTTCGAGCTTTTCAAGCTGACTCGTGGAATCGAGAAGCTTTTCTTGCAACTCTTCTATCATTTCATCCAGCTTCAAGTTTTCTTGTTTTTGCTGTTCGATCCATGCTTCTTTTTTACTGATTTCCGTTGCCAATTGCACGTGGACTTCTTTTTCCTGTTGGATCGCTTGTTTCATTTGTTGCCATTCTCCATGCAACATTTCAATTTCTGCGACCAACAGCGAAATTTCTTTTTCTTTTAGTTGTTCTTTCAACTCCAAATAACGGTTGGCAATATTTTTTTGTTCCTCCAAGGGACCGAGTTGGGATTCGATCTCATGGAGAATATCTTCCACCCGGTTCAAATTTTCTTGGGTTTCCGCCAACTTATATTCCGATTTTTTCTTCCGTTGTTTATACTTGAGGACACCAGCCGCTTCTTCAAAAATCGTCCGTCGTTCTTCCGCTTTGGAACTGAGGATTTCTTCCACTTTACCTTGGCTGATGATGGAATAGGCTTCTTTCCCCAAACCGGAATCCATGAACAAATCGATGATATCTTTCAAGCGGCACGATTGTTTATTGATGTAAAATTCACTTTCTCCTGAGCGATACACCCTTCTAGTCACACTTACTTCTTCATAATCCAGCGGCAATGTTTTATCCGCATTATCGAGAACAAGGGTGACTTCCGCGACATTCAACGGTTTCCGCGTATCACTGCCTTGAAAAATGATATCTTCCATTTTCGAACCGCGTAATGATTTTGCCGACTGTTCACCAAGAACCCAGCGGATCGCATCCGTAATATTGCTTTTTCCGCTGCCATTCGGTCCGACCACTGCGGTCACACCGGGCACAAATTCAATCGACACACGTTCGGCGAAAGATTTGAAGCCTACTGTTTCCAATTTTTTTAAATGCATAACCATTCTCCTATTTATGAAACAATGAAAAACATTGTCAAGATAGGTTTATCAACTCATTCATTTTATCATAATACAATGGGCAAAAGAAGTCCTGGCATTGATTTTTCAACACATCCGCAAGTATTTTGGATTTTCATTTGCATCTTGCTATACAGATTGGTATATTTAATTTTATATTTTCCTGTTATGGAGGGGTATCATGAAACATTCGGAAGCGAATAAAGAAAACTTGGCATTGATGCTGAATGAATTGGCCGACCATTTGAATGTCGCCAATCGAGGGTTGTTCGATGTAGAGGACTATGATTTGAATAAATTTGATGAACTGAAACAATTGCATCAAATGGTGATTGAAAAAAAGGGACTCTCAGCGATGGAAGCACAAGCCTTCGTCGATGAATTGGCCACCATCCGAAAAAAATGAACTTGAAGCCAAAAATCCGAACAAACAGGCGTGACGTCATCTTTGTTCGGATTTTTCCACCTTCGGAATCAAGTGCGCTCATTTTGTTTTTTCAATTGGTCCAAGGCGATTTTTGCCGCATGTTGTTCCGCTTCTTTTTTTGAATGGCCGATTCCTTGACCTAAAGGTTTCCCATTGACAGTCACTTGGACATGGAATTCTTTGTGATGGGATGGCCCGAATTCACCAATGACTTCATACGTAATTTGATGATTTTTTTTCTTTTGCACAAGTTCCTGCAATTTGCTTTTGTAATCCATCCCATGCGAAAAAGCACCGACTTGAATGTGTGGAAAAACATATGTTTCAAGAAATTTATTCACATCATCCAAACCTTTGTCGATATATAATGCACCGAGAAAAGCTTCAAAGCAATCCGCCAAAATCGCCGGACGTTCTCTACCGCCAGACTGTTCTTCACCCTTCCCTAAACGTAAAAAATCTCCGAAATTCAATTTTTTCGCAAAATGGCAAAGGGACGGTTCACAGACGATTTGTGCCCGCAATTTGGTCAGATGGCCTTCTGGGACATCTTTGTAAGTCGAAAACAAGTATTCGGAAACAGCTAGTTCCAACACGGCATCACCGAGGAACTCCAATCTTTCATTATCTTTGAAATCGGCATGACGGTATTCATTCGCATAAGATGAATGGGTGAAAGCTTGAATGAGCAAGCCTTTGTCATGGAACCGGATATCCAATTGTTCTTCCAATTCATTTACATCCATTCGGTTCACCTCATAAAAAAATATATGAAAGTCCCGCGGGATATGCGAGACTTTCGTTTTATTTTTCTGAAACGCTGTTGATATAATCGACAGCGTCACCGACCGTATTGATTTTTTCAGCTTCTTCATCCGCAATCTCCATGTCGAATTCATCTTCAAGTTCCATGACAAGTTCAACAACATCAAGAGAATCAGCTTCCAAGTCATCGCGGAAGGAAGCGTCCAATGTCACTTTATCTTCTTCGACATCGAGATTATCGACAATGATAGCTTTCACTCGTTCAAATACGTCTGACATCCCACTCACCTCCCTTCAAAGGTTTTGGATTACTACATGACCATACCGCCATCGATATGGATCGTTTGTCCAGTCAAATAGGCCGCATCCTCCGACGCCAGAAAACGGACAACTTTTGCGACATCCTCCGGTTCACCGAATCTGGCAAGAGGAATCATTTCCAACATCGCTTCTTTTTGCTCATCCGTCAAGGCATCAGTCATGTCCGTCGTAATGAAACCAGGTGCTACGGCATTGACTAAAATATTGCGAGACGCCAATTCTTTTGCTGTCGTTTTTGTCAGGCCGATTACCCCTGCTTTCGCCGCGACATAATTGGCTTGTCCAGGGTTTCCGGCAACACCGACGATGGATGCGACGTTGATGATCCGGCCGCCACGTTGTTTCATCATTTGTCTCGTCACAGCTTTCGTACAGAGGAACACACCTTTCAAATTGATGTTGATGACTTCGTCGAATTCCTCTTCTTTCATACGCATTAATAAATTATCTCTATTTATTCCAGCGTTATTCACGAGTATATCCAAACCGCCAAAGGTTCCAATCACTTCTTTGACCATTTTTTTCACACTGGCTTCATCCGACACATCTGCTTGGATCGGAAATGCTTCGACACCATATTGTTTGATTTCTTCCACGACTTCTTTCGCTTTATCTTCACTTCCAGCATAGTTCACGGCGACATTTGCACCATGTTTGGCAAACTCCAAAGCGATCGTCCTGCCGATTCCTCTCGACGCACCTGTGACGAGTGCGTGTTTTCCTTTCAACATATAACTCTCACCCCTTATACCATGAAACAAATTCGTTTAATGATTCTACATCTTGTACGGCAAAAGTTTTCATCTTCCGATCAATTTTCCGTAAAAGACCGCTCAGCACTTTTCCATTTCCGACTTCGACAAAAGCATCGACATCCTCTTCCATCATATTGCGGATTGACTCTTCAAACCGGACCGGAGAATACAGTTGCTTAATCAACAATTCTTTTATTTCCTGCTTATCCGTCACCGGGGAAGCAGAAACATTCGCATAAACGGGGATTTCCGCATCTCTGATCTCTATTTTTTCCAAATAACCTGCAAATTCTTCGTTGGCCGCTTTCATCAACCGTGAATGGAACGGTCCACTAACATTTAGTGGAATGATACGTTTTGCCCCTTTTTCTTTCAATTGTTCGGTAGCAATGTCCACGCCAGCCCGTGAACCGGAAATGACGATTTGTCCGGGACAATTGAGATTAGCCAAATCAACGACTTCCTCGGTGATTCCCGCTAAAACCTCTTCGATTTCAGAAGCCGATAAACCGAGTACAGCCGCCATCGTTCCTTGCCCCTTCGGAAACGCTTGCTCCATCAAACACCCGCGAATCACAACAAGCGGCAATGCATCCTCATAGGAAAGGGAACCGGCAGACACTAAGGCACTGTATTCACCAAGACTATGGCCGACTGTCATGACCGGTGTGATCCCTTCTTTCTTCAAAATCCGCTCGATGGCGATGCTAGTAAGCAATAATGCAGGCTGGGCATTTTCCGTTTCCGTCAATGTTTCTTGTGGACCGGAAAACATGATCGTTTTCATATCTTTATCCAACAATTCATTCGCTTGTTCGAAAAGCTCCTTAGCTTCCGGAAAAGTATCATAAAATTCTTTCCCCATCCCAACCGTTTGCGAGCCTTGGCCGGGAAACATGAAGGCTACTCTTTTCATCCCCTTCACTCCTCTATATCCATCGATTCAATCGTTTTTCTGATCGTTTCCGTCACATCATGTTCGACCATATGCTTTGCTTGACGGATGGCATTCAAAATCGCCCTACGATTGGATGAGCCGTGTGCTTTGATGACCGGTGCCTTCAATCCGAAAAGCCCGGCACCTCCATACTCGGAATAGTCCAACCGTTTGCTCAGATTCTTGAGGTCATTTTTCACGAGTCCTGCAGCCAATTTCGTTTTAAGTGATGACGTCAAGGTTTCTTTCAACAATTTAAAAACCGTCTGTGCTGTGCCCTCAATTGTTTTCAAAGCGACATTTCCGCTGAAACCGTCTGTCACGACGACATCTGCCACATGATCGAACAAGTCTCTCGCTTCCACGTTTCCAATGAAATGGATTGGCGCTTGTTCGAGAAGTTCAAACGCTTTTTTCGTCAATTCATCCCCTTTCGCATCTTCGGTTCCGACATTCAATAAACCGACCGTAGGATTTTTGATGCCTCTCACTTTTTCAGCATAAATCGAGCCCATGATCCCGTAATGTAAAAGATGGGTCGGTTTTGCTTCAACGTTGGCACCGACATCGAGGAATAAAAATCCTTTTTCGTCAATCGTCGGCAATGTCGGACTTAAAGCAGGACGGGAAATCCCCGGAATCCGCCCGACGACGAACAATCCGGCGCTCATCAACGCTCCTGTGTTGCCGGCGGAAATACAAGCATCCGCTCTCCCTTCTTTCACTTCTTTTGCCATCAAAACGAGAGAAGCATTCTTTTTACGACGAACGGCACGTACCGGTTCATCTTCTCCCGTAATGACTTCTTCTGTATGTAAAATTGTAATGTTTGTAGAATCGGTCAAAAACGGTTTGATTTTCTCCTCGTTCCCAACCAGGGTGATGGACAAGTCACTGAACTCACGCACAGCATCCATCGCTCCTTCGACAATCGCCTTTGGTGCGTGATCCCCACCCATTGCATCAATTGCTAGTTTCATATTCATTAACTCCTGTCTATTCATTGGATTGATACATTTGAAACGTTCCAGTGAAAACGACTTCCTGATCCACGTAACTTTTCACTTTCACGACGGTCAAGCCTTTTTCATTTTTTCCAACGACATTCGCTTTCGCAATGACACGTTCACCAGCCTTCACTTGACGGGTGAAGGTGATGTCCGCCTTGGCAGTCAATGCCAGTTCATCGTTGATGACAGCGACTGCCAAAGAATTCGCTTGGGCGAATAGATGATGTCCTCTCGCTATTTTATTTCTGGAAAAAACGAGTTCCTCCGTAATATCTAAAATGGAAATCGCACGGCGATCAAGTTCCAAATCGATGATTTCCCCAATCACTTCATCGATCCTTAACGCCCGTACCGTTTCTTTCCATTGATCTTTTGCGACTGATTTGATCCGTTCACGCATTTCCGGTATACCAAGTTCCATCCGATCAAGTCGGATCGTCTGGATACTCACATCGAATTCATTCGCCAATTGTTCATCAGTTATGAACGGAACTTCTTCGATTTTTTCTTTCAAAAGCTTTTGCCTTTCCAATTTTGGTTTCCTCATGACGCACCGTTCCCTATTCACCATGGTTTTATGACTTGGTACTAACAGTATATTATAATACGTAAAACATTTATGCAAGCCATAATTCGTATTTGATAGTTTTAATCAAGCTTTGTTTGTAAAGCCGGATCATTTTCCAGTAATCGGTAAAGGTTCTCATATTCACGATCGTTGACGAGCAAATCATTGTCCACGATATAAGCCGCATCTTTTCTCGCCGTTTCCAATGCACGATAATCGTGGACCATGTCCGCCACTTTGAATTCCGGAATCCCGCTCTGTTTCTTTCCGAAAAAATCACCGGGTCCGCGGAGTTGCAGATCTCTTTCCGCCAGTTCAAAACCGTTGTTCGTTTCCGTCATGATCCGCATCCGCTCTTTCCCAAGTTCATTTTTCGGCTCGGCAATCAAGATGCAATAACTTTGTTTATCCCCTCTGCCGACTCTTCCCCTCAATTGGTGAAGTTGAGCGAGCCCGAAACGTTCGGCATCATAAACGACCATAATCGTCGCATTCGGTACGTTCACGCCGACTTCCACAACGGTCGTCGACACAAGGACATGGATTTCATTATCGGCAAATTCCTTCATGACATGTTCTTTTTCTTCCGCTGCCAACCGGCCATGCATTAGACCAACCTTAATTTGCGGCGGGAAAAAGTCACATAATTGCTCGTACAAATCGACAGCATTTTGGATGTCCAATTTATCGGATTCTTCAATGAGCGGACTGATGACATATGCTTGTTCCCCTTTGTTCACATGTTTTTCGATGAATCTCAAAATCCGTTCAAACATGTTTTCCTTCACCCAATAGGTTTCGACCGTTCTCCTTCCCGCAGGCATTTCATCGATTACCGACACATCCATATCCCCGAAAGCTGTAATCGCAAGCGTCCGCGGGATTGGAGTTGCCGTCATGAACAAAACATCCGGATTCAATCCTTTATCGCGTAAAGCCCGTCTTTGTTCCACTCCAAATCGATGCTGCTCATCGACAATTACAAGTCCTAGTTTACGGAAATTCACATCATCTTGGATAAGCGCATGTGTCCCAATAATGAGATCGACTTCTCCCGCTTCCAGCCCTGCAAGGATTTCCTTTCTCTCCTTCGCTTTCACAGAACCTGTGAGAAGCCGGATCGTAGCCGTATCACCGAACATTTCCTGCAAGGATTGGTAATGCTGTTCTGCAAGAATCTCTGTTGGCACCATCAAGGCACCTTGTTTCCCGGCTGTGACAGAAGCATATAAACAAATGGCTGCGACAGCGGTTTTACCAGAACCGACATCTCCTTGAAGTAACCGGTTCATCCGATAAGGGGATCGCATATCTGACAAAATTTCTTTTAATGACCGCTTTTGCGCATCCGTCAGTTGAAAAGGCAGACGCTGGACAAAGGCTTCCACTCTTTCTTCGTCGTAATTTTGTTCATTTCCACTCGTCGCTTCCCGATGTCTTTTACGCAACAAATGCATCCGCAACTGGAAAAGTAAAAACTCTTCATAAATGTACCTTCTCTGCGAATGTTTCAATTGCAGCCTGTTTTCTGGAAAATGGAGCATGTACAAAGCATCTCGTCGATTCGGCAATTTGTACGTCTTCAAATACGATTCCGGTAGTATTTCCGTGATTTCATGTCCATAATCTTTGAATGCCTGGGCAATCACTTTCCGTAAACGGTTGACCGACACATTCCCTTTCACCGAATACATCGGATTGATTTTCTTGGAGGATTCCAATTTTCCTTTCCGATAATTGTCCACCGTAATTTGTAAACGATGGGCGTCCCATTTGCCCGTAAGTGTCACGATATCTCCCGGGTTCAACTGTTTTTTGGCGAATGCCCGGTTGAACATGACCGCTTTGACGGCAACGTTTTCCACTTCAACGGTAAAAACAAGTCGGGATTTTTTTCTCCCATAAAAAGTGAGGGAAGGTTCGTATAAAATCCTTCCCACAATGGTCACTTTATCTTCATGCACAAGTTCACTGAGCGGTCGGATTTCCATGACATCGTATTTATACGGCAAATGATGGAGCAAATCTTCAATCGTATAAATATCCATCTCCGCTAAGTCTTCTGCAAATTTTTCCCCTATTCCCTTCACATGCAAAACTGATTCTTTAAGCAACAACCATCACTCTTTCTAAACCGATGCGCCGAATATTTTTTCTTTTAACAGTCTTCCTGTTGGAGTATCTGCCAGCCCGCCTTCACCTGTTTCCCTGAGACTGGATGGCATTTGCCGGCCGATCCGGTACATGGCGCCAATCACTTCATCAGCAGGTATGCGACTTTTCACACCAGCAAGGGCGAGATCTGCAGAAACAATCGCCTGAGAAGAACCTAATGCATTCCGCTTCACGCAAGGAACTTCCACTAGACCAGCAACCGGATCACAAACGAGACCGAGCATATTTTTCAACGTAATCGCAAAAGCTTCCGCCGATTGCTGTGGTGTTCCTCCTGCCATCTCGACAATGGCAGCAGAGGCCATCGCACCCGCAGAGCCGATTTCTGCTTGGCATCCTCCCGCAGCACCGGAAATGAAAGCATTATTCGCCACGACAAAGCCAAATGCTCCAGCCGTAAACAAATAGCGGATCATCTGTTCTCGAGTTGGGTTCAGTTGATTTTTCACGGCAAACAGAGTCCCCGGTACGCAACCGGCACTGCCTGCTGTTGGGGTTGCACAAATAATTCCCATGGCGGCATTCACTTCGTTCGTCCCCATCGCTTTACTGACTGCATCGAGTAAAATCGGGCCGGATAACGGCGTTTTCTCTTTCATATATTGTTGGACACGGACTGCGTCACCGCCGGTAAGTCCGGTGACTGATTCCACACCTTGCAAAGCCCGGTCAATTGCTTGTTCCATCACTTGCAAATTTTTTTCCATTTCGGAAAAAAGCTCTTCCCGAGTTTTATCTTTTACTTCCATTTCTTGAAGAATCATCACTTCCGAAATCGGAATTTCTTTCGTTTCTGCAATTTCCACTAGCTCTTTAACAGTACGGAACATATTTAACACTCCTTTCGTCTTCAGCTTTCTATTTTCGAAATATGGATAATGTGATCTTGCAATTTCAGCTCTTCCAATATATCGTCATTGACATTTTGATCCGTTTCAATGACCATCAATGCTTCTTTTCCGACATCTTTCCGGTTGACTTCCATATGACCGATATTGATTTTATGCTTCGCTAATATTTTCGTCACCGAAGCGATGGCACCGTACCGATCATTATGCATGACCAAAATTGCCGGATGATTTCCGGACAAGCGCAATCGGAATCCATTCAACTCGATAATTTCCACTTTCCCTCCACCGATGGAGATGCCGACTAATTCCAACTGATCTTTTTCATCACCGATCACTAGTCTCGCTGTATTCGGGTGTTCAACTCCTGAATTGTCTTCAATGAATTCAATCGTCAATCCTTGTTCTTTTGCAATTTGCAGGGCATTCCTCATTCGTTTGTCGTCGGTTTGGAATCCAAGCAAACCACCTGCTAAAGCAAAATCTGTCCCATGACCGCGATATGTTTTCGCAAAAGATTCGTATAAATAAATTTTCGCCCAAGTCGGTTGCTTTCCAAATAGAGTCCGGGCTGCAAAACCGATACGAGCTGCACCAGCCGTATGCGAACTGGAAGGACCGACCATGACCGGACCGATAATGTCAAATACAGAGTTGTATTTCATCGCTACACCGCCTTTCCAAGACTAGCTTTAATATGATTCAAGTATATCAAAAATGCCTAGGATGTGCTCATCCATTTACACAAGGAAGGCTTGCAAAAATCCATTCCAATCGAAAAAACCGCATCAGCCTATGATATCGGTTGATGCGGTTCCTTTCATTCCACAGAAAAGATATATGAATAAATCGGTTGTTCACCATTATGGATTTCAATTTCGATGTCTGCAAAGTTTTCCTCGACGAAAGCTTCGATTTCAGCCACTTCTTCTTCCGTCACATCTTCGCCATATAGAATCGTTAAAATTTCATCGTCTTCTGTAATCAGTTCGTTCAATAACAACTTCACAGCTTCTTGCTTGTTTTCATGGGAGCCGACGATATCGCCGTCTTTGAGTCCCATATAGTGATCCTTTTCAATCGTGATGCCATCGATTTGCGTATCCCGGACAGCATAAGTGATTTGGCCTGTTTTGACTTCCTGGATCGCCTCTTCCATATCCGCTTTGTTGTCTTCTAAGTCTGCATCCGGATCGTATTCCAGTAAAGCGCTGATCCCTTGAGGTATCGTACGGGTAGGCACGACGGCAACATTGGCATCGGCCAGTTCTGCCGCCTGTTCTGCGGCCATTTGGATATTTTTATTGTTCGGCAACACGATGACATTTTCCGCATTCGCTTTTTGAATCGCTTCAGCAATATCTTGCGTGCTCGGATTCATCGTTTGTCCGCCTTCAATGACGACCGTCACGCCTAAACTTTCAAAGAGCGTTTTCAAACCATTACCCATGGCAACCGTCACGATGCCATACTTCGCTTTCTCTTGTGGTTTTTCTATTTCTTCTTTTTGATTGACGATCGCACTGTGCTGTTCACGCATATTTTCAATTTTTATGTCGATCAAGCTTCCGTATTGTTGACCAAGGGTCAAACAATCACCCGGTCTTTCCGAATGGACGTGGACTTTGACGACTTCATCATCGGAAATGACGAGCAGCGAATCTCCCAATTCGCTGAGTGCCCCTCGGAACTCTTCTTCATCATACGGCTTTTCTTGCAATTTATCTTGCTCGAATTTCACCATGAATTCCGTACAGTAACCGTAGACGATTTCGGATGTATCCATAAAGTCTTGGGTGATTTTATGATGCTCTGCGTTCACCAAGTCTTCCATTTCGACAATCGGATCTTCCGGAAGTTTTTCACCTTTCAGCGCAGCAAGGAATCCTTCATAAATCGTCACAAGACCTTGTCCACCTGAGTCGACGACACCCACTTCTTTCAATACCGGCAATAAATCCGGTGTCCGTTTCAAAGACGCTTTTGCTTCGAGCAAAATCTTTTCCATCAAAACGATGATGTCATCTTCCGCTTTCGCTTCTTCCACAGCGACTTTCGCAGCATCCTTCGCAACTGTAAGAATCGTTCCTTCGACAGGTTTCATCACTGCTTTATAAGCAGCGGATACACCAGCTTCAAAAGCTTGGGCAAAATCTTTCGCATTGAGAGTTTCCTTTTTCTCCGTACCTTTTGCAAAACCACGGAAAATTTGCGACAAAATGACGCCGGAGTTTCCCCTCGCCCCCATCAATAACCCTTTTGCCAGGGCGTTTGCGACTTCCGAAGCATCATCGGAATGGATCCGTTTCACTTCTTGAACTCCTGAAGTCATGGACAGATTCATATTTGTACCTGTATCCCCGTCCGGTACCGGGAAAACATTCAGCGAATCGATTTTTTCCGCATTATTCGCCAAATGATGTGCACCGGATAGGATCATTTGCGTCAATTGACTTCCATCCAGCTTATGTATAGCCACCATTTTTCCTCCTTAACTAACTTCACGATTCCTCTGTCGCCGTATTGAAGGGGAACTGTCCAACAACGGGTGAACAGTCCCTTTTCACGTGACAGATGCATGTCTGCCATTAATCGTTGGATACACGGACTCCTTGAATGTAGATGTTCACCGAGTCGACGGTCAGCCCAAGAGATTGTTCCAACGAATACTTTACTTGAGATTGTACATTGCTGGCAACCTCAGAAATTTTTGTACCGTAGCTGACGATAATGTACAAATCGATATGCAATTCATCATCTTCTTGACGGACGACAATTCCGCGGGAGTAGTTGTCTTTTTTAAGGATTTCCGCAATTCCGTCCCGGATTTGGCTTTTTGATGCCATGCCGACGATTCCATAACATTCGACAGCCGTACCGCCTGCAATCGTGGCAATCACTTCGTTTGTGATCGTCACTCGGCCGTCTTTCGTTTGAATTTCAATAGTCATGGAGCTCCTCCTTCAAGCTTTTCTAGTCGTAAGTCACTAGTAAAAATAATTAGAGCATACGGTTATTTTACTACAAGCCTTGTTTTTTTAAAAGTGTAAGTCAGCCATAAGTCATTTTTTCTCTTATTACAATGGCGGATTTTTCATCATCTGTCAAGATTTTTCTTTATACACAGATAAGCAAATTCCTCTAAGAACAACTTATTCAGTCTTTTTTCGGAAAATTTTAAAGTAAGCCTAGAGGCATCATACGACCCCTCTGCTGAAGTAAAATACCATTGCATTCTACCTTGACTTATGGTAAATTGAATAGGTATGAAAATGATATTTCGGTAAGTAAGGAGGGATTTCCATGGCTAGAGAATGCTATATTACAGGGCGTAAAACCGGTACCGGAAACAGCCGTTCTCATGCTTTGAACGCCAATAGACGTAAATGGAAAGCCAATTTGCAAAAAGTACGTATCATGGTCGACGGAAAACCGAAACGTGTTTACGTATCAGCACGTGCATTGAAATCAGGAAAAGTCGAGCGTGTGTAATTGGCATGATGATAAAAAAAGTACTCTATTATACAGAGTGCTTTTTATTTTCGTTTTTTCCTTGCAAACGACCAAAAAAATCACAGCTTCTGTCACGCATTGGACAAAAGCTGTGTTTTTCATTTATCTTTTTTGAAAACACCCATAACGACCTTAACAAAACCGCCGATGAACTTCGGGAGTTTAATCGTATAAAATTTGATCGGTTCCCCCTCCTTCGTACAAATCAGGCTTGCCTGCGAATGGAATCACGACTCTTTATTACCATTAATATGCCCTGTCTGTACGAAAAAGTACCTCTTTTTGCAGATAGTTCATTCGAGATGCAAAGGGTCGAGCCCCATGATAAATCCGCGTTTTCCAATGGATAGTAAAACCCTTGCAAACTGAGGCCGTGGACGGTTTCCGAAAACGGAATGAACGAAATGTATGGATATTCTTCTTCTTTTTCAATGGTATACGTCCCAGGTTGCAACAACTCGATTTCGTTCTGTTTATCGATTATTTTCCCGTGGATGCCGGCTTTGATGATGCGATATAAAAGCTGGATATTGATGAGTTCATGATCTTTTCTTCCGGAAGTCACACCAAACATATAAATCTTGTCTGGCTTCCGTTCAAACGCTTTTTTCAGTGCCGATTCAAGATCGGTCATATCTTTTTCCGCAGGCAATATTTCCATTTGTTTTGCTTTCATTTTGATGCTTTCCATCTCTTCCATCGTCACCGAATCGAAGTCGCCAATCGCATAATCCAATGTGACGTGGTGTTCAAGCAAGTGGAAAGCTCCCCGATCCGCTCCAATCCAATAATCAACGACTCCGATGTACTCCTTCAAATCGGGCAATGCCTCTTCCGGTCCATTTGCGACGATCCCAATCGTAAGTTTTTCCATCGTTATGTTCGCGTCGCATCAATGATGGCTTGAATCGCTTTTTTTCTATCGGGTTGATTGAAAATGGCACTGCCAGCGACAAGTACATCGGCGCCTGCATCTGTACAAATTTTAGCGGTATCGGTATTGACCCCACCATCCACTTCTATTTCATAGGATAAATCCATTTCTTCCCGCCATATTGCAAGTTTCCGGATTTTTTCGACAGTACTTTCAATGAACGTCTGTCCGCCGAAACCCGGATTTACCGTCATCACGAGGACGAGATCGACTTTTGGAAGGATCGGCTGTAAAAGTTCTGCCGGTGTACCCGGATTGATGACGACACCGGGCTTCACACCGGAATCCTTGATCAATGCAATCGTTCGATCCAAATGGACAGAAGCCTCTTGATGAACCGTCAGAATATCCGCACCGGCTTTTGCGAAGGCCGGAATGTATTGATCTGGATTTTCAATCATTAAATGGACGTCCAGAGGCAAATTCGTGACAGGACGAATTGCCTCGACAATGAGCGGGCCGATCGTGATGTTCGGAACGAAATGTCCGTCCATGACATCGACATGGATATAATCGGCTCCGAATGCCTCGACTTCCTTTATTTCCTCACCCAGTTTGGCGAAATCAGCTGATAAAATCGAAGGTGCAATTTTTACCATACTTAATACCTCGACTTTCTTGATGAAATTTCTTCTAAAAATCGTTTGTAGTTTTCATAACGGAACGTCGCGATTTCGTCGGTCTCAACCGCCTTTTTAACCGCACAGTTCGGTTCTTGCACATGCAAGCAACCTCGGAACTTGCATAGGTGCATCCTTTCCCGGAATTCAGGAAAACAAAACGTGAGTTCATTCGCTTCCACGGAATCCAATTCCAGAGAACTGAAGCCCGGCGTATCCGCTACAAGTCCTTGACCCAATTCGATCAGTTCGACATGGCGGGTCGTATGTCTCCCCCTGCCGAGACTTGCAGAAATTTCCGCCGTCTTCAAGTTGAGAGAACTATCCACCATATTGAGAATCGTTGATTTTCCGACACCGGATTGTCCGGCGATAACCGTGATTTCGTCCCTGAAATATTTATTCAGTTTTTCATATTCTTGCATATCCTCCAGTGAAAGAAACTCGACATCGTAGCCGATTTTTTCATACACGTCCCGGTGGTGTTCCAACTCCGTCCGTTCTTCCACCGTGACCAAATCCATTTTCGTAATGGCGATGATCGGCTTGATTTTCTTTGATTCGATGAGGACTAAAAACCGATCCAACAAGGTCGGATTGAAATCGGGTTCCTTTGCGGAAGTGACGATGATCGCTTGGGTAATGTTGGCTATTGGCGGTCTTATAAGTTCATTCCTACGGGGTTTCACTTCCATGATATAGCCTTCGTTCGGATTTTCATATTCGAAAACAACGAAGTCACCGACGAGAGGGGTGATGTCCTGATTGCGGAATACCCCTCTTCCCCGGCATTGATACGTTTTCCCGTCCGCTGTTTTCACATAATAAAATCCACTTAATGCTTTAACGATTCTTCCTTCCCGCATTCATTCACCCTCTTCATAAGAAATCACTTCGTTGACGATGGTTTCATCGTCTCTCGTAATGATGTATTCCGCTTGATCATTATGGGCGATAAGCAATGTGAACGTCACAGCCGTATCCTCCGTGATCGTCAATTCTTCGTACACATCTGCTATATTGTTGTTGACGTCCCCAATGTAAATACGCACGGTTTGCGGTCTTGGCTCTTCATTTCCATTTTCATCTTCAGAATCAGCTTGGCCCGCATCTCCGGTATACGGTATCGTGTATGTGACCCGATGGGAAGTCGGCGGTATTTCCCTCGGACCGACGGAAATGTAGACGTCGACATTCGCCCCTTCTTCCAATTGGGCACCGGAAGCTGGTGATTGACGGATGACCCGTCCCGCTTCCACTGTATCGGAATTTTCCTCGTGCTTCACAAACACAAGATTGTTGTTTTCCAAATATTCACGGGCTTCTGCTTCCGTCATACCGGTCAAGTTGTTTAATGTGATGAGTTCCGGACCGATGCTCACTTCAAAAATGACCCGGGTTTCACTTGGTACCACTTCCGTTTCAGGTGCCGGCTGAAGTTGATTGATGATTTCCCCGGCCGGACGATCCGAATGTCTTTCAACCGGGATGATTTCTTCAAAACCTAACTCTTCCAATATCCTCGTCACTTGTTGGATATCTTGTCCAACATAATCCTCCATGACGATTCTTTCTTTTCCTTCACTCACCGTTAGTGTCACCGTCGATTCTTCTTTCACGGTGCGGCCGGCTGATGGATCCATCGATACGACATAGCCTTCTTCGACTTCATCGGAATAGACGAATTCTTCTTCAACGACAAGATTCAACTCTTCCAATATTTCTTTTGCATCTTCAGCCCTCTCTCCTACCACATCCGGCAATTCCACATCTTTCGGTTGCAAAATTCCCGGAATGAAGAACAAGGCGACAATCGCAGCGGCGATCAACACGAACAAAATACTCGAGTAAATCCACCACTTTTTCTTGTTCCGTTTTTTCTTTTGTTTCTTCTGTTTTTTCGGTTTTTCCTTATTTTCAACCGGAGTTTCAGGAGAGTACGTTTTCGTTGTCGTATTCGGATTGTTAACAATCGTTTCTTGATGTTCATCACCGATGTATGGGTCGTCTGTGATGATTGGTATTGCTTTTGTTTCTTCTCCGACTTCGACCGGCGGTTTATAGGGAGGCTCGTTTAAACGATCCGGGTCAAGGGCATGGATGATGGCGTCTTCCAATTCGTATATCGTCGGGTAACGATGGAAAGGATCTTTTGCTGTTGATTTCAAGACGATATTTTCCACGCTTTGTGGAATTTCCGGCTGATATTTCCTGATCGAAGGTATTTCATTTTGCAAATGTTTCAATGCAATGGAAACGGGTGATTGTCCGGAAAATGGCAACTTTCCTGTCAACAGTTCGTAAAATAAGATTCCAATCGAATATATATCCGACTTTTTCGTCGCCATGCCGCCTCTTGCTTGCTCGGGGGACAAATAGTGGACCGAACCGAGAATGGAATTCGTTTGAGTCAACGAGGTTGCACTTAGAGCCATCGCGATGCCGAAATCCGTCACTTTCACTTCACCATATTGGTTGATCAAGATGTTCTGGGGTTTGATGTCCCGATGAACAATATCATTATCATGGGCATGGGCAATTGCCGATACGATTTGTTTCATGATGTCGATGGCATCTTCAATTTCGATTGGACTGAAGCGTTGTATGTATTCTTTCAAAGTCATGCCGTCCACATATTCCATGACCATATACAGAATTTCGTCTTCTTCGCCGACATCATAGATGCTGACGATGTTCGGATGATTCAGGCTTGTTGCCGCTTGTGCTTCCCGATCGAATCGAGTGGTGAATTCCGTATCATGGACATATTCCCTTTTCAACGCTTTGATCGCCACGTCACGTTCCAAAATGATATCCCTTGCAAGATAAACAATCGCCATTCCGCCGCTGCCGATTTGCCTGATGATTTTATAGCGCTCATTCAGCAAGTCGCCCTGTCTCATTTCATTTCACCCACTCTCAGCGGTTCATGCAGGATGATCGCTAATGAAATATTGTCTTCTCCGCCGCGTTCATTAGCCAAGTCGATCAGTTTTCCGCCTATTCCTTTTATCTCTTCATCTTTACTGAGAAAATCTTCCAGATCTTTGTCGTCCACCTTATCGGTCAAGCCGTCAGAACAAAGCAAAAGTTTATCTCCCTGTTCCCATATGATCGTCTGAATATCACAATCAACCTTCTCTCCTGTGCCCAATGCACGGGAAATGACATGTTTCCTTGGATGGTACGCAGCATCATCCGGAGAAATTTGGCCGGCACGAAGAAGCTCATTGACATAAGAATGATCTTCCGTCAATTGCTTCAATCCGTCGTTGCTGTAATGGTAACAACGACTGTCCCCCAGGTGGGCGATCGTCACAAATTCTTCCACACAAGCGGCGAGAACGACGGTAGTGCCCATCCCTTCCAAATCCGCATTTGCTTGTGCTTCCTTATAAATAAGCTCATTTGCGGCCGAAATGGCATCCGCGATCCATTCTTCCAATTGTTTCGGACTTGTGAATCCTTCGTTCTTTTCCCATTTTTCCTGGATCGATCTGGTCGCCAATTGGCTGGCCACATCTCCGCCGGCATGGCCGCCCATTCCGTCAGCAACCATCGCCAAAACTTGACCGGCTTTATTGAAAAAAACACCACCGGCATCTTCATTATGACTTCGCACTTTGCCTATATCCGTCAAAAAACAAGCTTCCATGTTGGCCCCCCTTTGCATTCCAACAATCTTTACCTTTGATTATTACATATTCGGGCAGATAAAAAAACAAATTTATTGATTTTTTCTTAAACGTGTCAAAAAGAAACCATCCGTTCCGAAATGTTGGGGAAATAATTGTAAACCGAACTCCGTAACCCCCATCGAAGAGCGGAGGGCTTCAGGCAATTCTTGGAGGAAACAGGTATCGACCGCAAATTGCGGATTCATCGCAAGAAATTTTTCGACCACTTGCTCATTTTCTTTTTTATCGATCGTACACGTGCTGTAAACGATCCGGCCGTCCGGTTTCAATAAATCTTTCACATGATTCAAAATATCCAATTGGATGGAATGGAGACGTTCGATATCTTCCTTTGTTTTCGTATATTTGATTTCCGGTTTGCCGGAAATGACCCCAAGACCGGAACAAGGTGCATCGACTAAAATCCGATCGAAGGTTTCATCGGCATACAACTCTTTCAACTTACGGGCATCATGATGGGATGCACGTATAATTGTGAGCCCCAACGATTTCTGCTTTTCTTCAATCAATTTCACTTTTTTCTTATGCAAATCATGGGCGTAAATGAGACCGTCATCTGCCATTTTTTCAGCGATATGTGTCGCTTTTCCGCCCGGTGCACTACAGGCATCAAGTACCGTCATGCCCGGTTCCGGCTGCAACATTTCCGTCGCCAACATCGAACTTTGGTCTTGGATGGTGAGCATGCCTTGCTCCATCAATGAACTCGTTAAAATATTCCCCTTTTCGATGACCAACCCTTGATCGGAAAAAACGGAAGGCTTCACTTGGAACCCTTCTTGTTCCAAATGGGCTATCGCTTCTTCCAAAGTGATTTTCAATGGCTGGATCCGGACGGAAAGCGGTTTTTTCTTTAAATTCGCATGACAAATGTCCTTCGTCGTTTCATACCCATAGAAATCCGTCCATCGCTTCACCAACCATAAAGGATGGCTCGTTTCAATCGCCAGCCTTTCCAACGGGTCGGAGATTTCTTCCGTTTTCCTGACGCCTTTACGTTGGACGTTCCGTAAAACCGCATTGACAAAGCTTTGGATTCCTCTATGGCCTTTCTTTTTGGCGATTTCGACGGCTTCATGGATAATCGCATGATCAGGGATTTTATCCAAATATACCATTTGGTATACCGACATCCGTAATAACATTTTTACCCATGGTTCCAATTTTTTATTCGATTGGACGAAGCTTGACAAGTAATAATCCAAAGTCATTTTTCTTTCCAAGGTGCCGTAGACGATTTGTGTAAGCAATGCTTCGTCTTTCGGAGCCAAATCATTCCTTTTGATTTCTTTATCGATCAACAAATGGCTGTAGCTTTGGTCTTTTTCAATACGGACGAGTAGTTCGAGGATGAGCATCCTCAGTTGTTTCTTTTCCATTTCATTCTCCCAGCCTTACACCGACTTGAATGCGGTCGGCGGATCCACGCAAAAATTCTTCCACCGTCATTCTTTTTCTACCAGCCGGTTGAATTTCCGTCACACGCACACCTTTTCCATTTCCACAAACAACGGTAAAGGAATCTTCATCTATTGCGACAATTTCCCCTGGTTCTCCTCGGTAGTCGCCATCATCCATTACTCCCCACCAAATCTTCATGTTTTTCCCTAGATAAGTCGTGAAAGCGACCGGCCATGGATGCAAACCACGAATTTGGTTGTATACTTCCAAGTTTGTTTTTGTCCAGTCGATCCGTTCATCATCCCGTGTGATGTTGTAGGCAAACGTCGCTTTTTCTTCATCTTGTTTGATTGGCGTCAATTCACCATTAAATAGCTTCGGCAATGTTTCCATCAATAAGTCGGTTCCAGCCTCAGACAATTTGTCATGCAAAATGCCGACATGGTCATCCGAAGCAATGGGAACTTCCACTTGGGTGAGCATATCACCGGCATCTAGTTGCTCCACCATATACATGATCGTCACACCCGTTTCTTTTTTCCCTTGGATGATCGCATGATGGATCGGAGCTCCACCCCGCAATTCGGGTAGTAATGATGCGTGGACATTGATGCAACCATATGGCGGCGCATCCAACAACTCTTTAGGCAACAACTGGCCATAGGCAGCCGTCACGATGAGATCGGGATTTTTTTCCAAGATTTTTTCGTATTCATTTTTCAAACGCTCTGGTTGGAACACCGGTAGTCCCAATTCCACCGCAGCTTGCTTTACTGGGGGTGGTGTGACGACCCGCTTTCTTCCTTTTGGCCGATCCGGTTGCGTCACGACCAATACAATTTCGTATTCTGACTTGGCAAGTGCCCGTAAAATCGGTACGGAAAAATCCGGTGTTCCCATGAAAACGATTTTTTTCATATTAAAACCTTCTTTCCAACATCTATTCATGATTGTTCTATTACATCATATGGTAAGGTTGCATATCGACAATGATTTGCAAATCATTCGTCTGACTTCCATTTTCGACGAAATCGGTCACTTGTTGTATATGACGGCGCAATTCCGGTTCTCGTTTATATTTGATGATGCATTGATAGCGATATCTTTCCTTTATGCGTGCGATCGGTGAAGGAGTTGGGCCTAAAATCACTGTTTGCGGACTGACCCGTTTCTCGAGCAATTGCACCATCCGTTGTGCCGCCTGAATCGCATGCACATGATTCGGGTCACTCACCGTAATCAATACTAAATAATAGTATGGCGGGTATTGGAATCTTCGCCTCATCGCCATTTCTTTTTTGTAGAACGTCTCAAAATCATATTTGCTCGCCAATTCGATGCTGTAATGATCTGGTGTGTATGTTTGGACGATGACCTCTCCGGTCAACTCATGGCGTCCTGCCCGGCCACTCACTTGGGTGAGAAGCTGGAACGTTTTTTCCGATGAACGGAAATCCGGTAAATGGAGCATCGAGTCGGCAGCAAGCACTCCAACAAGAGTGACGTTTTCAAAATCCAAGCCCTTCGCGATCATTTGCGTTCCGAGCAAAATATCCGCTTTTTTCTCGACGAAATCCCGCAGCAATTTTTCATGGGCTCCCTTTCGCCTCGTCGTATCCACGTCCATCCGGATGACCCGGGCTTCAGGAAGCAATTGCAGTAATGCTTCTTCGACCCGTTGTGTGCCCGTTCCGAAATAGCGGATCAAATTGCTTGCACATTCCGGACAACGATTCGGAACCGGTTCTTCAAACGAACAATAGTGGCATTTCAAACGTTGATTGTTTTTATGGTACGTGAGGGCGATGTCACAGTGGGGACATTCCGCTACATGGCCACATTCCCGGCACATGACGAAAGTGGAATAGCCTCGTCGATTCAATAGCAGGACGATTTGTTCGCCTTTTTTCAAAGCTTCCCGCATTTTTTCCATTAGTAATCGGGAAAACATCGTCCGATTTCCTGCATGCAATTCTTTACGCATATCGACGGTCGTCACTTCCGGCATCGGTTTTTCATTCGTCCGTTTTTTCAAGGTCGCAAGTTTATATACCCCTTTTGCCGCTCTCGCATAAGATTCGAGCGTAGGAGTCGCACTGCCTAATACGACTGGGAAATCATTCTTTTTGCCCCGGTAAATCGCCACGTCCCGGGCATGGTAACGTGGTTGTTCTTCTTGTTTGTATGTCGTTTCATGTTCTTCATCAATAATGATGATGCCCAAATTTTCAAACGGTGAAAATATGGCCGAGCGGGCACCGACGACAACTTGAACTTCTTTCCGTTGGATTTTCCGCCACTCATCGAATTTTTCGCCGGCCGATAAGGCACTATGCATGACGGCGACGTTTTTA
This sequence comes from uncultured Oceanobacillus sp., assembly GCA_938004015.1. Lineage (GTDB taxonomy): Bacteria > Bacillota > Bacilli > Bacillales > Amphibacillaceae > Oceanobacillus. Next base: position 54,512 of record CALKWU010000006.1, on the reverse strand, counting down.
CCGAATCTACTTTTGAACCGTTTCACCATTTGCGGTGTCAAGGAAATTTCCGGTACGAGGACAATTGCTTCTTTCCCTTGGTTAATCACCTCTTGAATGGCCTGCAAGTATATTTCCGTTTTACCACTGCCCGTTACCCCATGCAACAAAAACACGTCATGTTTTTCTTTTTCGATTGATTCCAATATCGGTTCGATTGCTTGTTGCTGCTCATCTGTCAAGGGCAGAGGTTCTGTCCGTTCAATTGCATCATCGTCATAAGGGTTCCTGTACACCTCTTTCCGGTACGTATCCAGCAAACCTTTATCCACTAAAGCCTTTACCGTGCTCGAGGATATCTGCAATTTGGCGAGCAATGTTTTTTGCGGGATTTCTTCCGGATGATCGATAAAAAAGTCGAGGATTGCCCGTTGCTTTTTCGCCGTTTTCGGCAAGTCGAGCAATGCCTCTTCCAAGAGATGGATTTCCTTTTTCGGATAGACCATCGTCATAAATTTTTTCGTGATCCGCGACTCGACGAGATAGTCGATGCTGAGATTACCGGCTTCCACTTCTTTTTGCAATTGATAATAGCTGAGATTTGATTGTTCGAATTCCTCAAAAGGAAGGACATCACGCCCTTGGAACAAATCCTCCCATTGATCAGCTAGTCTCGCTTCATTCAAACGGACGATTTCTTTCTTATAATTCGACTTCAATACTTGCGGAAGCATCACTTGCAAAGCGGAAATGGAAAGGGATAATGTTTCTTCGGCCAGCCATTTTCCTAATTCAAGCAATTCTTCGGTAAGGACGGGTTCGACATCCAATACTTCGGCAATCGGTTTTAATTGGTCAAAAGATGATTCGTCGGTGATTTTCACGACGAAGCCCATAATTTTACGCGGGCCAAAAGGGACGATGACCCGCATTCCAGGAACGAGAATGTGCCGGAATTTTTCAGGAATTTCATAATCGAAAGTTTGATCGATCGTTGCTGCCGGCACATCGACAATCACTTTTGCGACGTTCACTTTTTCTCATCCTTCATATCACGGATAATGAATTGCCATAGTTTTTCCGCTACTTCTTTTTTCGTCAAAAGCGGTAAAGTTTCTTCTTGTAACGAACGATTCAAATAGGTGACGATATTCGTATCACCGGCAAAACCGGCACCTTCTTCCGCCACATTGTTGATGACGATGGCATCGAGATTTTTCTTTTTGAGTTTTTCTTTCCCGTATTCCAGTGCATTTACGGTTTCCGCTGCAAAACCGACGAGAAATTGATTTTCTTTCTTTTCACCTAACGATTGCAAGATATCTTTCGTCCGTTCCATTTCTACGACAATGTCCCCGCCCGTTTTTTTCATCTTTTCTTGATGCGTGACTTTCGGGCGGTAATCGGCGACCGCCGCAGCTTTGATGACGATATCGCTTTCCGGGTAGTATTCATGAATCGTTTGATACATTTCTTCTGCAGATACGACATCAATTCGTTTGATATTGGCATGTTGCAATTCGATATTCGTCGGGCCGGCGACGACCGTCACGTCTGCACCTAATTCAAAAGCTGCTTCCGCCAAAGCAAAGCCCATTTTTCCTGAGGAACGGTTGGAAAAAAAACGCACGGGATCGATGACTTCCCGGGTTGGTCCGGCAGAAATCAATACGTTCTTCCCTTTCAACGGTTCTTCCCGTTGTTGATGTCGTTTGATGACGTCAATGATCGTCTCCGGTTCTTCCAATCTTCCTTTCCCTACATAGCCGCATGCTAAATAGCCGGCACCCGGCTCGATGAAATGATAGCCCCATTCTTCCAATTGCTGCATATTTTTCACGACAGCCGAATTGTTGTACATGTGGACATTCATGGCCGGTGCAATGTATACGTCGGCACGTGTAGCCAATAACGTGGTGGAAAGCATATCGTCGGCAATGCCATTTGCCAACTTTCCGATGATGTTCGCCGTTGCTGGTGCGACGATGGCAATTTCCGCCCAATCGGCAATATCGATATGGGCGATTTTTTCCGGATCTTTTTCATCGAACGTATCAATGTAAACAGGATTTCGAGATAACGCTTGGAAAGTGAGCGGTGTGACGAATTTCTGCGCATTTTCCGTCATGACCACTTTCACATTGGCGCCTTGTTGCGTCAATTTACTCGTAAGAATACAAGCTTTATATACGGCGATTCCACCAGATACGCCGACTAGTATATTTTTACCTTTCACCATGTTGAATTCCCCTCTCTTATCTGCCTTCAGTTTACCATATTTCACTAGGGAAACGATAATCATGCGAATCGATGAATGAAGGCATACAAAAAAACCGAACAATTCGACGCACCAACTCCGGAATTGTTCGGGCACTTTCAGCATCGACTGAGTCATTGCCATATATAGACGGTTGTCGATGCATTGAATATGAAATTAGAACATGTTTTCCGGAGCCGTTTGTCAACTGGAATTGTTCGGAATCCGTTTAATGATGTTACGAGCCGACGATTATTCTTTGATTGTCAGTTTACCTTCCGCGATCTCCTCAAGAGCCACTCCGACCAATTTGTGGGATTTCGGCTCTTCAATTAACGGTTTTTCGCCATCCGCCAATTGTCTAGCCCGGCGTGAAGATAAAATGACCAGTTGATATTTGGATTGGATTCGTTCTTGTAGTTTGTCGATGGATGGTTCCAACATCATGTTTATTCTACCTCCAAAATTCTTTTGTATTGTTTCTCGACCCGTTCTCTCCGTAAATGTTCACTTTGGATAATCGCTTTAATCCTCTCGACCGCTTGATCCACATCATCATTCACGACGACATAATCGTAAAAATGCATCATTTCTATTTCTTTACGTGCCTCTTTCAAGCGATTGATGACAAGCTCTTCCGTTTCCGTCCCACGACTTTCGATTCGGTATTTCAATTCATCCAAACTCGGTGGAAAAAGAAAGATAAAGACTCCTTCCGGGAAATTTTCCTTTACTTGCATAGCGCCCTGGACTTCGATTTCCAAAAAGACGTCTTTTCCTTTCGCCAATGTTTCTTCGACGAAGGCGCGAGGTGTACCATAATAGTTATTGACGTATTTTGCATATTCCAACAGTTCGTTGTTGGCGATCATCCGTTCGAATTCTTCTTTCGTCCGATAAAAATAGTCTACCCCTTCTTTTTCCCCGGGGCGCTTCTCCCGTGTCGTCATGGAAATGGAGTATTCCAAATCGGTCTTTTCTTCAAATAATCTTTTTCTGACCGTTCCTTTTCCGACACCAGACGGACCGGAAAGGACAAACAAAATCCCTGATTCATCCTTCAATTGCGTATCCTCCTAAACTTGCTGCTGTGATTACATACAACGATCCTACGATTCATCCGCAATGTCGTCATGGTTCATTACTCGCTGGCCAACTGTTTCCGGTTGTACCGCAGATAAAATCACATGATCACTGTCCGTGATGATGACAGCTCGCGTCCTTCTTCCATATGTAGCGTCAATCAATTTGTTGTTGTCTCTTGCATCCGAAATAATCCGTTTGATTGGAGCCGATTCCGGAGACACGATGGAAATGATGCGGTTCGCTGATACGACATTGCCGAATCCGATATTGATTAACGTAAGATTCAACTTGGCTCCCCCTCTACCGGCCAGACACAACCATATTTTATTTTACTTTAGGATAACAAAAAACGATGCGGATATCCAATGTTTCAAAAGAAAAATCATTCAATGTTTTGCACTTGCTCTTTGATTTTTTCAATCTCGGTTTTCAATTGGACGTCCAGTTCGTTCACTTCCGTACTTGTCGATTTTGCTCCAATCGTATTCGCTTCCCGGAGCATTTCCTGGCAGATGAAATCGAGCTTCCTTCCGATGCTTCCATCTTCTTTCAATGTTTTTTCCATTTGCTCGATATGGCTGGAAAGACGGGTCAATTCTTCGGTGATGTCTCCCTTTTCCGCCAATAAAGCGACTTCTTGCATCAGCCGATCTTCATCAATATTACTGTATCCTGCCAAATGTTCATCAATCCGTTTTTTAATTCTTTCCCGATAGCTTTCGATCACCTGCGGTCGGATTTCTTGCAACGATTCGGTAAGCGTCTGGAGGGTAGCCAAGCGGGAATAGAGATCTTTTTCAAGAAATTCCCCTTCCGTTTGGCGCATGGCAAGAAGATTTTCACAAGATTTTTCAATGGCAAGGATCAGTGATTGTTGTAACGATTCATCTTGCGTCTCTTCTTCATCCACGATGAAAAGATCGTCCACTTGGAACAGATGATCCATCGTCCAATTTCCGGCAATGTGATGACGTTTTTTCACTTCAGCGATCTTTTCTTCATATTGTTCCAACAAATCCCAATCAACGTGTAATTTTTTCTGGATATAACCTTGTCCATCAACGGAGATGAACACTTCTATTTTCCCGCGATTGAAATATGTTTTAATGATTTTTTTGATTTTATCTTCCAAATGATAGAAGCTCCGTGGCATTTTGATGGAAATATCCATAAAACGATTATTAACAGACCGCATTTCCACGGCGATTTGGTACGTATCTTTTTCAATGACATGTTTCCCATATCCGGTCATACTTAAAACCAACGATATCACTACCTTTGTAAAAGTGTTGGTACTTTATTTTAACATAATCCACCCGTAATATGGGACGAAAAAACGCCCTGTCTTCTTTCCCCTCATTTTGAGTAGGCAGACAAGGCGTTACCTTCACTTTTTTGTGACTGCAAACATTCCAGTCGGGATGAAACTTAAAACAAGCACCAACAACCAGTCTAATAAATCAAGGGCTGTCGTATGGAAAACAGGTTGTAAAGGTGGCCAGTATATGACGATGAGCAATAATAGAATCGAAGAAAACACGGCGAAGAGCAAATATTTATTTTCTAAAGGATTTCGCGCAAATATCGATTTTTCACTACGACAATCGAAAACGTGGATCAGTTGCGCCATCACCAATGTAGTAAATGTCATCGTTTGTGCATAAATCAAGTTGTCTGGATTATTCCCATAAGCGATCATAAAAGCGATCAATGAAATGATCCCGATCATGATCCCTCTACTGATGATTTTATAGCCGAGTCCGCGGGCGAATATTCCTTCACGTGGATTCCGTGGTTTCCGCTTCATCACATCTTCTTCCGGCGTGTCCATACCTAACGCCATGGCAGGCAGTCCATCGGTGACAAGATTGACCCATAAAATTTGCACAGGGACCAACGGGAGGGGCATGGCGAGCATGACGGCGAACAACATGACGAGAATTTCACCGACATTGGATGCGAGCAAATAGCGGATGAACTTCCGGATGTTTTCATAAATGTTCCTGCCTTCATCAATCGCTGCTTTGATCGTCGCAAAATTGTCATCCATCAATACTAAGGAAGAAGCCTCTTTCGTCACATCTGTACCTGCTATCCCCATGCTGATTCCGATATCCGCCGCTTTGATGGAAGGTGCATCATTCACACCATCCCCCGTCATGGCGACGATATGGCCATTGCTTTGGAAGGCTTGTACAATCCGCAGTTTATGTTCCGGTGTTACTCTTGCAAATACATAAAAATTTTCGATTTGTTTTTCCAACTCCAATTGGTTCATTTGATTCAGTTCGCTTCCGGTGATGACTTGTCCGTGCTCTGGCATCAGGTCCAATTCTTTGGCGATGGCAGTTGCCGTATTCGCATGGTCTCCCGTGATCATGACGGTTTTGATGCCGGCTTGTTTACAGGCAAAAATCGCTGGTTTCACTTCCTTCCGCGGTGGGTCGATCATCCCGAACAATCCGATGAACGTCAACTCCCTTTCCACCATCTCATCATCCATCCCATCTTCTTTTGTTAAAGGACGGATGCCGATCCCGATAATCCGCAATGCTTCATTTGCCATTTGTTCCACCGCTTCATTCCATCTCGCTCGATCCGTCGATTGCATCAATTTTCTTCCAGCTTTTGTCAAGAAAAAGCTGGATCGCGGAAGCAATACATCTGGTGCCCCCTTTGTAATAAGGAAACGTCTCCCGTTGTCATCAGCGACGATGACACTCATTCGCTTTCTTGTGGAGTCGAAAGGAATTTCTTTGATGATTCGATAACGATGTTTCACGTTTCCGTCCAAACCAAATTTTTCCGCAGCAACGAGCAAAGCGCCATCTAGCGGATCACCATCGACCATATATTGACCATTCTTTTTTTGCAATGTCGCTTGGTTGCAAAGAACTCCGTAACGGAGCATCGCTTCCAAGTTCGGATATGTCCGATCGACTTTTTGCTTGCCGAGGTAAATATCACCTTTCGTTTGATACCCTTCTCCCGTCAATTTGAGAAAATCATCATTCACATAGATCTTCTTCACGGTCATTTCGTTTTCCGTCATCGTGCCCGTCTTGTCGGAACAAATGACAGAAGCCGATCCCAACGTTTCCACAGAAGACAATTTCCTGACAATCGCCTTCCGCTTGATCATCCGTTGGACACCTAGAGAGAGCGCAACAGTGACAATCGCCGGAAGCCCTTCCGGAATAGCTGCCACCGCCAAGGAAACACCGGCAAAAAACATTTGATACAAAGGTCTGCCTTGCATGATTCCGAGAACGACGACCAAAGCGGTGAGAAGGAAAGCAAGGATGATCAACAATTTCCCCAACTCCGCTAAACGCCGTTCCAGCGGGGTGATCATTTTTTTCGTACTCATCATTAACGAAGCGATCTTCCCCATTTCCGTTTTCATGCCGGTCTTCACGACAATGCCTGTCCCATTTCCTTTCGTGACAAGCGTACCCATAAAGCCCATATTCCGTTGGTCTTGGGCATCGAGTTTTTCTCCCGGTATCGCTTGTCCGATTTTTTCGACAGGCAAAGATTCCCCTGTCAGAGCCGATTCTTCCAATTCTAAACTGTTCGCTTCGATGATACGGATATCGGCAGGTACCCTGTCACCGCTTTTGATTTTTACGATGTCGCCGACGACAAGTTCGTGGGAATTGATGTTCTCCCAATTTCCGCTTCTTTTCACGGTACTTACAGGTGCGGATAACTGTTTGATTTTTTCCAAAGAATTTTCCGCCTTCTGTTCCTGGAAGTATCCGATGAAACCATTGATCAATACGATGATCATGATGGCAATCGCATCAATGTATTCTCCCAACAATCCGGCAATGAGCGTTGCCCCCAACAAAACGAGTACCATGAAATCTTGGAATTGTTTCAAAAACAGGAGCCAACGTGCCGGCTTTTTATCTGCTTCCAATTCATTCGGGCCGAATTTCTTCTTGCGCTCTGCCGCTTCTTCGGCAGATAATCCATGTGATGCGTCCACCTGCAATTTTTCTTCCAGTTGATCGAGATCCAATTGGTACCATTCCATGCAAATTCCCCCAAGCCCTTTCTATTCAGACTGCTACCCATATATATGCCGTGGAAAAGTAAATAATGCTATAATGTTAAGAAGAGGTGATCTTATGCCATTTGATGGTATCGTCATGCGTGCCGTGACAGAAGAAATGAAGAACAAGCTTCTTCCTGGAAGAATCAATAAAATTTACCAACCGACGGAAACGGAACTGTTATTTACAATTCGAAGTCAAGGGGATAACCACTCCTTGCTTTTTTCCATACATCCGACGTATTCCCGTATCCATTTGACAGATGAGAGCCTCACGAATCCAAAAGAACCACCGATGTTTTGCATGGTGCTACGCAAACATCTCGGCGGTGCGACGATCACGTCCATTGAACAGGATCGTTTGGAACGGGTGCTTGTTTTCACTTTTCTTACGAGGAATGAAATCGGGGATGAAGCGGAAAAACAATTGATCGTTGAAGTGATGGGCAGACATAGCAACATCATCCTTGTCAACAAGGGCAACGGAAAAATCATCGACAGCATGAAACATATTCCGGTGACGATCAACCGGCATCGGACGGTCCTTCCGGGATTCGATTATGTGAGTCCTCCGGAACAGGATAAATTGAATCCATTGGAAGTGGATGGAGAAGAAGTGATGAAGCGTATAGATTTCAATTCAGGAAAAATCGATCGCCAACTCGTAAAACATTTGATCGGTTACTCCCCCTTCATGACGAAAGAGATCGTGGAACGTGCAAGACTTGGAGACATCGCCGTTTATATCGAAAAATTCGATGAAGTGAATGAACAAGTGAAGAACAACGTTTACCAACCTGCGATCTATAAAAATGGAAAAGAAGAATTCCACGTCATTGAACGAATCGCAGATCAGAGGGAAATGCAGTCTTTCGATTCCGTGAGTGCCATGCTCGACACGTTTTTCAGCGGTAAAGCAGAACGGGATCGGGTAAGGCAACAGACGAAAGAACTGACCCGCTTCATGAAAAATGAAATCAAAAAAAATGAAAAAAAATTGCAGAAACATAAACGGACGTTGAAAAAAGCGGAAAAAGCCGATTTGTACCAAAAATATGGAGAACTGCTCACCGCTCACCTCCATTTGATTCGTCCCGGTGACGAAACGGCGAGAGTGATTGATTACTATGATCCGGAACAAAAAGAAATGGTGATTGAACTCGATCCGGAACTATCTCCGAATGAAAATGCACAACAATATTTCAAAACGTACCGGAAACTGGTGAATTCCCGGAAAGCCGTTCAAGAGGAGATTGAAAAAGCAGAAGCCGAAATCGATTACTTTGAAAGGCTCCTGCAGCAAATCGAAGTGGCCAATGAAGAAGACATTGAGGAAATCCGCGAAGAATTGCGGGAAGAAGGCTATTTGAAAAAACAACGGAAAACGAAACGGAAAAAGCAAAAGAAACCTGAACCGGAAACATTTGTCGCATCTGACGGGACGACTATTCTCGTCGGAAAAAACAATAAACAAAATGAATACTTGACGATGAAACTCGCCCGAAAAAGTGATGTTTGGCTTCATACGAAAGATATTCCCGGTTCCCATGTCGTCATCCGCAGTTCTGATCCGAGTGAAGAAACGCTTTATGAAGCCGCAAAACTTGCCGCTTACTTCAGTAAATCACAACAATCATCTTCGGTCCCTGTAGATTACACGGAAATCCGTAATGTACGGAAGCCAAAAGGGGCTAAGCCGGGATATGTCATTTATGATAATCAAAAAACATTATATGTGACTCCTTCCAAAGATTTTGTCGATAAACACAGGGCAAAAATGAAGTCGACATAATAAATCAAAAAATCCGGACAGAACCGATGCTTGATATCTTCGGATTGTCCGGTTTTCCTTTAAGATGAATGGGTTACAACTGTAAGATCGATTGGACTTGCTTAAAGATATTCGGTACTTGTCAATGCTTCGATAAAATGTTTGACCTGCGGCAATTGCATCGCTTCTTCCTGGTAACAGACCCATGTGTCACGAGTAACACTTTCCCCATCCAAAGTAAGCGGCAAATTCGGATAATTTCCCATCAAGGAAACCGACACGCTCTTAGGAAGCACAGCCATGCCAATCCCTTGTTTCATAAATTGCTTACACGTTTCTATTTGATCGACCGTCATCGTTTTCAACGGCTTGATGGAATCTTGATGATAGTAAAGCCAATTTTCCACGATTTCATGCATACTGTCGTCACTTTTGAAAGAAATCAATGGCCTTTCCTTCACCCCGTCTTCCGGGAAAGGTTCGGTGTCGAATATGTAAAGTGGATCGGCAAACAATCGGACACAAATGCTCTCCTTCAATTTTTCCCCCCGGATGATGCAAACATCATAGTTTTTATGATCCCGGCGGATATCCTCACTGATACCAGTCACTAAATCAATGGCGACTTTCGGATATTTGTTCGTAAACTCTCCAAGGATCTTTGGAAGGAATCGCTGGCTGATAAGGGATGAGCAAGCGATCGATAAAGTACCTTGCACCTCGTCACTCGTTCGGGCAAGTTTATTTTTAATCGCCTCTTCCCGGGTGACGACTTCTTTCGCATGGGAAAGGATCAATTCCCCTGCTGGAGTCGGAATCAATCGTTTAGCCGTCCGTAAAAAGATTTGCTCACCAAAATATTCTTCAATATATTTCAAGCGTTGCGTAACAGCCGGTTGTGAAATAAGGACGACCTTTGCTGTCCCACGGATCGTGCCGACTTCATTCAACCTGAGCAATAATTCATAATCACTGATTTTCATGACCAACACCCTCAACTTTTTCTTTCCATTCCATTATAACCATGTTATTCCATTCCCAAGCAAATTACCACATGTAAAAAACCTGAACATGATAGCAGGGAGCGACGCACCCGCTCCGGAAATACACGGAGCTTTTTAGGTAATGTTCAGATTTTTTAGTTGAATGTTCTGCTTGAGTTTCATAAGTGACTTTATAATGAATGACGCCAGTGGAGCATGTCGGCTTTCTCGTCTTCCGTCAATTCTCCTGAGGCGATGAGGGAAGTCACCAATTCATCAAAATTGGTCAATGTCGCAAAAGGAATGTCAGCTTCATGGAAGTTTTCCTTGGCTTTCCTCAAACCATAAGAAAAAATCGCAAGCACACCGACGACATCCGCCCCAGCTCCTTTTAATGCATTGGCAGCGGTGATGCTCGAGCCTCCAGTGGAAATAAGGTCCTCGATGACGAGCACCTTTTCACCCGGACTGATTTTCCCTTCAATTTGATTTTCCTTTCCATGGGATTTTGGTTTGGAACGGACATACACCATTGGCAAATCAAGGGAATCACTTAGCCAAGCGGCATGAGGGATTCCTGCCGTTGCACAACCGGCAATCACATCCGCTTGCCAATTTTTCTCATCCATGAGATGTACAAATCCTTTAGTGATCTTTTTGCGGATATGAGGATACGACATGATCAACCGATTATCACAATATATTGGTGACTTCACTCCCGATGTCCAAGTGAAATACTTGACGGGATTGATTTGCACTGCATCGATTTTCAATAAATCTTGGATGATTTCTGTTTTCATCACGATTCCGTCAACTCCTTTACTGCATGTTCATATGCTTCTAATGGATTTTCCGCTTTAGTGATGCTTCTTCCAATGACTAAAAAATCAGTCCCCAACTGTTTTGCTTTTTTTGGAGTGGCAATCCGTTTCTGATCATCCGAAGATGAATCCGCCAAACGGATCCCCGGAGTCATCGTCAAAAAGTCGTCACCACAAACGTTTTTAATGGTTGCCACCTCATGCACAGAACAGACGACCCCATCGGCACCATTCTTTTGCGAAAGACTGGAGAGATTTGTCACTTGTTTTTTCAAAGACTTCTCGATGCCTAATTCCCTTTGCATTTGTCGTTCATTCATCGAAGTCAAAATCGTTACGGCAAGCAGTTTCGTCCGTTTGGCACCCCCGGCGACTAAACCTTCTTTCGCGCTTTTTATCATTTCCGAACCACCTAGCGCATGGACATTGACGAAATCCACATCCAATCCGGCAAGGTTTTTCATCGCTCTTTCCACCGTCGTCGGAATATCGTGGAGTTTCAAATCGAGGAAAATCGAATGGTTTCGGGATTTCAACTTTTCAATCATTGGCCAACCTTCCCGATAGAAAAGTTCCATGCCGACTTTCACCGGCACACCAACTAGCTCATTATTTTCAAGGAATTGTTCCGCTGTTGGATAATCAGGAAAATCCAACGCTAAGTAAATCTGCTGGTTCAATTCATCACCGCCTTTCCTGTTGCCTCCGTTACAGATCGGAATCCGTATTTTTCAAGAACGAGGGGCAAATCTCGGATCAACTCCGGGAGAATCAATGGATTTTGGAAATTCGCTGTACCGACTGCGACTGCATCCGCACCGGCAAGCAAAAATTCGAGCACGTCTTCCGCTGTACGGATTCCCCCCATCCCGATGATTGGGAGATCCACTGCTCGTCTCACTTCGTATATCATACGAATGGCAATCGGCTTGATCGCCGGCCCAGAAAGTCCGCCTGTCTGATTGGCAATCAATGGTCGTTTAGATGGCAAATGAATTTGCATTCCGGTGAGCGTGTTGATCATCGTGAGTCCATCTGCCCCAGCTTCTTCAACTGCTTTCGCGATTTGCACGATATCGGTGACATTCGGGGAAAGTTTGACGTAGACCGGTTTATCGCTCACTGCTTTCACTTTTTTTGTTACTTCCTTTGCCATCGCAGGATCCGTCCCGAACTGCACACCGCCTTCTTTCACATTCGGACAAGAAATATTCAGTTCGAGGGCTTTCACTTGTGGAGCGGCATTGAATTTTCCCGCCACTGTTTCATATTCTTCAAGGGTGCTTCCGGCCACATTGGCAATGATTTCCGTATCAAATCGACTGAGAAATGGAACTTCTTCGGAAATGATTTGATCCACGCCCGGGTTTTGCAAACCGATGGCATTCAGCATGCCGCCTTCCGTTTCTGCCACACGTGGTGTCGGATTTCCCGGCCGTACTTCGCCGGTTGCCGCTTTCATGATTACCGCACCGAGCAAACTGAGATCGTAAAATCTACTGTATTCCCTGCCAAAACCGAAACAACCGGAAGCCGGCATAATCGGATTTTTTAAATCCAATCCCGGCAATTGTACATGTAAGTCAGTCATAACAGAACCTCCTTGGCCGAAAAGACCGGTCCATCATGGCAAATCTTTTTATGGCCCGCTTTTGTGTTCGTCGGGATGACGCAAGCTGCACATGCACCGACGCCACACCCCATCCGTTCTTCCAAAGAAAGATAGCCGGTTTTATCTTTCAACAGATGTTGCACATTTTTGAGCATTCCCCTCGGTCCACAAGAAAAGTAGACATCAAAGTCGGATGGATCGGGCAATGCATCCGTCACATACCCTTTTTTCCCATAAGAACCATCATCAGTCACGAGGATCGTTTCGCCAAGTTCCGCGAATTCCCCTTCATAAAACACATCTGCTTTGCTTTGAAAACCGATGACAGCTGTAACGTCCATCCCTTTCTGAACCAGCTCTTTAGCAAGATAATGGAGAGGAGGGACGCCGATGCCACCACCGATCAAAAGCGCCCGGCCCATCTTTTCCATCTCAAGAGGAAAACCATTCCCATTCGGCCCGAGACAGTCGACTGTCATGCCAGGTGGGAAGTGAGCCATCTGTTCCGTTCCTTTACCGACGACTTTGAACAATATGGTAAATTGCTCGTTTTCCTGATCGACATCCGCAATGGAAATCGGTCGTCGCAATGTGAATCCGGGAACAGCGATATAGATGAATTGGCCGGGCCGTGCTCGTTGTGTGATGTAATCGTCCGTGAGCTTCCATTCATAGGTGTTTTCAGCAATTTTCCGAGAAGCGATGAGTTTCATTTTAACGTTTTTCATGTCTCCAACTCCAATTTATATACAATTAAATGAGATCTTTATGTTCATAAACGATGTTTCCACCGACAATGGTTAAAACCGGAAGACCGGAAACTTTCCAATTTTGGAAAGGCGTGTTTTTGCCTTTGGATAAAAATGTTGCTTTATCGATTTTCGTTTCTTCTTCCAGATCGACGAGGACGATGTCGGCATAGCCATTCACTTCCAAACGTCCATAAGGTAAACCGAAAATTTCCGCCGGTTTAATGGTCAAGAAATCGACCAACTCCTTTAATGTCAACACATTGGACTCAACCAGATATGTGTAAAGCAATGGGAATGCCGTTTCCAAACCGACGATGCCGAACGGGGCTTTCAACATGCCTTTCGCTTTTTCATCCTCGGCATGAGGTGCATGGTCGGTTGCGATGAAGTCGATCGTCCCGTCCAACAAGCCTTCCAATAACGCTTGTTGATCTTCCTTCGATCGTAATGGAGGATTCATTTTGAAATTCGCGTCATCTTCGACAATCGCTTCCTCATTCAATATAAGATGATGAGGCGTCACTTCTGCCGTGACTCGGATGCCTGCACGTTTCGCATCGCGGATAACCCGCACCGATTCTTTTGTACTCACATGGCAAACATGATAATGACAACCGGCAGCTTCCGCCAACAACACATCCCTTGCGATTTGCACCGATTCACTGAGACCCGGAATTCCCGGTAATTTCAATCGTTTGCTTACTTCTCCATCGTGGACGACCCCACCATAGACGATGGAATCATCTTCACAATGGGCGACAATCGTTTTGTTCAATTCCGCCGCTTTTTTCATCGCCCGGTACATCATGTCAGCCGTTTGGATGCCGACTCCATCGTCGGTGAAGGCGAATGCTTGTTGTAATGCTTCCATATCCGTCAATTCTTTTCCTCGAAGACCTTTTGTTATGGAAGCATATGGAAGTACCCGGACGACGGCGTCTTTTTCGATTTTTTCCAATAATGCATCAAGGGTGACTTTGTCATCCGGCACGGGATTCGTGTTCGGCATCGCCGCAATCGTTGTGAACCCTCCCCGTGCTGCAGCCTGGGTTCCACTTTCGATCGTTTCTTTATGCTCCCCACCCGGCTCCCGTAAATGGACGTGCACATCGATGAATCCCGGAAGAGCGAGCTTTCCTTTGCCATCGATGATTTCATCGGCCTCTTCTTCTATTTTTTCCGCAATCGTCTTTATTTTTTCACCTTCGAGCAAAATTTCCCCTCGAAGTTGTTCGCCTGTCTCAGATAACAGCTTGATATTTTTTATTAATTTTTTCATTGATGATCCCCCACTCTTCCAACAAATACGTAATGATTGCCATTCTTACATATACCCCATTTTCCATCTGTTTAAAGATCCGCGACCGTTTGCACTCGACAAGATCGGAATCGATCTCCACACCCCGGTTGATCGGTGCCGGGTGCATGATGATCGCATCTTCTTTCATCCGGCTTTCCCTTTCTTTCGTCAAACCATACCGCTCTAAATAATTGAACGTGTTGACGGAATATTCATGGCGTTCATGTTGGATGCGTAAAAGCATGATGACGTCGCATTCAGCGACTGCATCGTCAATCGGCATATAAGGGAATTCCAACGTACCTCTTTCCATTCCTTGGGCAGCGCTCAAATATACTTCCGCTCCCATTTTCCGTAAAGCGATGGCATTGGAACGCGCGACACGACTATGTTTGATGTCCCCAGCGATGGCGATTTTCAATCCTTCGAATGTGCCGAACTCTTGATAAATCGTCAATAAATCAAGCATCGTCTGTGTCGGATGATCTTTCGTCCCTGCGCCGGCATTGATGATGGGAACGGACAATTTACCATCGAGGGCTTCGTACCAATTATCGGATTCGTGACGGATGATTAGGAGATTTGCCCCGATTGCTTCAAAGGTTTTTGCCGTGTCGTACAAAGACTCGCCTTTTAAGACACTGGAATTTTCCGCTTGAAAATCGAGATTTTCCATCCCTAATTTTCGCTCAGCCACCATGAAACTCATTTTCGTCCTTGTGCTCGGCTCGAAAAACAAATTTGCTGCAAACAGTTGTTTGTCCATACGGTAATCGTTGCGCCTGAATTCCTCTGCCCGTTCTAAAATCGCAACAATCTCTTCAATCTCCAACTGATCGACGGAAATGAAATGTCTCATTTTTATCCCTCCATTTTTTATAGCGCCTTTTTCCAAGCATAAAAAAATCTTCTTGCAAAAGGCTGCAAGAAGACATACCGATGCCTACCATCGACACGGAATGTGATGCAACCTTTTAAATCTCTCTGGATTTAATTAAAAGTTGTATCGCTTATTCACTTTTCATAAATATCCACTTGGTCTTTGCCATCTGTTTCTTCCAATTGGACGACAATGATTTCCTTTTCGGAAGTCGGGATGTTTTTCCCTACATAGTCAGCACGGATCGGCAATTCCCGATGTCCCCGGTCAACTAAGATACCGAGTTGGATTTGTGCCGGTCTGCCTAGATCGATGACCGCGTCCATCGCTGCCCGAACCGTCCGTCCGGTAAACAGTACATCGTCGACTAGAACGACGAGTTTTCCGGTGACTTCAACGTCAATGTCCGTTGATTTCAACTCTGGTTCTTCGTTTTCCGTCACTTTTTCCAAATCATCCCGATATAACGTGATATCAAGCTCACCAATGGGAACCGTCGTATTCTCGATTTGTTTGATTTTTTCCTGTAGTCGTTTTGCCAGTGGCACGCCTCTCGTCTTGATTCCAACGAGGATCAAATTGTCGGCCCCTTTATTCCTCTCCAATATTTCATGGGCCATCCGGGTAAGTGCCCGATTGATAGCTGCTGCGTCAAGAACTGTCGCTTTTTTCTTCATCCGTCAAGTCCCCCTGATCATCGATAATTCCATGAAAACAGCCCTTTTTTCACATGAGGAAAAAAGGGCTTCAAGCACAGTTGTGCCTAAGGTTTGACCGTTCCTTTTTAGCCTCACGGGACTAACATTAAAGGTCTTATTCTTCTTAGCTATTATTTCAAACAAAATGGAATCTGTCAATACATTTTTTCGATTGTTTTTAAAGCATCGGCAAAATAGGCCGGTAAGTCAGCTGAAAAATGCATCCATTCCCCAGTTTTCGGATGGGTGAAACCGACTTCCTTCGCATGGAGGGCCTGACCATCCAAATCCAATGTTTTCCTTGGCCCATATAAAGGATCGCCGACGAGAGGATGACCGATATATTTCATATGGACACGGATCTGGTGGGTTCTCCCGGTTTCCAATTTACACTCGAGATAAGTGAATTCCGGAAAACGTTTCAAAACACGGAAATGGGTGATGGCTGATTTTCCACGATCGACGACTGCCATCCGCTGGCGGTTTTTCGGATCTCTGCCAATGGGAGCATCGATCAACCCAGTTTCATGGGGTATCGCTCCATGTACGAGAGCGGCGTATTTCCTTTCCACTTCACGTTTTTGCAGTTGTTCCGACAAGCTGAGATGAGCCTCGTCATTTTTGGCGACAATCAACAAGCCGCTCGTATCCTTGTCAATTCGATGGACAATTCCAGGCCGTTCCACTCCATTAATCCCTGATAAATCATCACAATGGTAAAGCAGGGCATTGACGAGTGTTCCGGAATGATGGCCGGCGGAGGGATGTACGACCATGCCCCTCGGTTTGTTCACGACCAATACGTCTTTATCTTCATATAGGATATCAAGCGGTATATTTTCGGCTTCAATTTCCAAAGGTTTCGGTTCCGGAATACGCCACTCCAGTTTTTCGCCGGACTGACATTTATAATTCGCTTTGACCGGTTCACCGTTTATCGTGATAAGCCCATCCTTGATCCACGACTGGATTTGTGAACGGGATTTTCCTTCATTCAATTCAGTCAACAACTTGTCAACCCTTATGTTCATCTGTTCTTCTGTAACGATATGGATAAACAAACTCATGCTTTTTCCTTCCTTTTTTCTTTACGCTCGTCCAAAATCGTGACGATGATGATGAAGATGACACCTATCGTAAGTGCCGAATCGGCGATATTGAAAATCGGGAAATTATAATTGAAAATGTAAAAATCGAGGAAATCGACGACTTCCTGTCTGAATAGACGATCGATGAAATTACCGATCGCACCGCCGAGGATGATTCCTAGGGAAATTCCGAGCGGTTTGTTTTCCCGGGCATATTTATGCATATAATATACGGCAACTGCTATGAAAATTACGGTCACGATATAAAAGAACGTCATCTGGCCTTGCAAAATGCCCCATGCTGCACCGCTGTTCCGATGGGAAGTCAAATAAAAGAACCCATCAATGATTGGAATGCTTTCGCCAATCTCCATATTGACGATGACGAGCCATTTCGTCCATTGATCCAACAAAATGATGACTAAGGCAATCACATAATATATCCACATAATCATTTCCTCCGAATACAAATTCCATGAAAGTCCATCCTTATTCATCTTATCCTTTCCAACGGCTGAACACAAGAATGGACGGTAAAAAGAAAAAAAGAGGCGCAGAATCGGCGCCAGCGCCAGTGAGGATTATTCGACCTCGCCAGTTTAGCACCTATTTCCGGCCTCATGTAATCGTCAGCTTTGGTAATGTTCTTTCACGATTGCCGCACATCGTGTGCAAAGTGTCGGATGATCACTGTCTCCTCCGACTGTCTCTGAGGAAACCCAGCAACGTTCACACGTTTCTCCAGGGTGAACTTCCACGAGTACGTCCACATAACGATATTCCTTCGCCTCTGGGTGTTCATCCGTCACGACCGCTTCAGAAACGATGAGATATTGGTGGAGATACTCCATATCCGCCAACACTTTTTTCGTCTCTTCATCCCGTGGAACGATCGTCACTTTCGCTTCCAAAGACTTTCCGACCAGTTTTTCATCTCTTGCTTCTTCCAATGCTTTCAACACATCATCACGGACTTCCATGAAATGGTTCCATTTTTCCTTATCGAATCCGGTGATTTCTCTCGGTTCAGGAATATCCGTCAACTGTACACTTTCTTCTTCCACCCCAGGGATGTACTCCCACACTTCTTCTGTCGTATGCGGGATAATTGGAGTGAGCAGTTTCACGAGCGTCGTCAAAATTTCATAATATGCAGTCTGAATACTACGACGACGTTTATTATCCTTATTCTCAATATAGAGAATATCTTTTGCAAAGTCGAGATAAAATGCACTTAAATCGACGGCGCAGAAATTATGGATTTCATGGAAAATCGGCGAATATTCGTACACCTCGTAATGGTTACGGGCATTGCGCAACAATTCTTGGAGGCGATCAAGCATAAACAGATCGATTTCTTCCATTTCCGACTCCGGAATCCGATCTTTTTCCGGATCAAAGTCAGCCAAGTTACCGAGCATGAAACGGAAAGTGTTTCTGATTTTCCGGTAGGATTCGGAAATCTGTTTCAAGATGTCATCGGAAATTCTGACGTCCGCTTGATAATCGACGGAAGCGACCCAGAGACGCAAAATATCAGCACCGAGTTGTTTCAACACTTTATCCGGAGCGATGACATTACCTAATGATTTACTCATTTTCCTTCCTTCGCCATCCATGACGAAACCATGACTGATGACGGCTTTATATGGGGCTTTCCCCGTTACCGCAACTGCTGTTGAAATGGAAGAGTTGAACCAACCACGATACTGGTCGCTACCTTCCAAATAAACATCAGCTGGACGACGGTGATCTTCCCGATTCATCAAGACGCCTTCATGAGTGGAACCGGAATCGAACCAAACGTCCATAATGTCCGTCTCTTTCGTGAAGATTCCGTTCGGGCTATGTTCAGATGTGAAGCCCTCCGGCAGTAAATCTTTCGCTTCCCTTTCAAACCAGACGTTCGAACCGTATTTTCTGAACAACTCAGAAACATGATTGATCGTTTCTTCTGTAATGATCGGTGTTCCGTCTTCACCATAAAACACAGGAATCGGAACGCCCCATGTCCGTTGTCTGGAAATGACCCAATCTTCCCGATCACGAACCATATTGTACAGACGGGTTTCTCCCCATTTCGGGAACCATTCCACATTTTTGATCTCTTCAAGGATTTGCTCTCGGAAATCTTTGATGGAAGCAAACCATTGCGGTGTAGCCCGGAAAATCGTCGGCTTTTTCGTCCGCCAATCATGCGGATAGGAGTGGGTGATGAAGCTGAGCTTCAACAAAGCCCCGACTTCTTTCAATTTTTCCGTAACCGCTTTGTTGGCATCATCATAGAACAAACCTTCGAAACCAGGGGCTTCTTCAGTAAAGTAACCTTTTTCGTCAATTGGTGACAAAGCTTCCAATCCGTAACGCTGTCCAACATAAAAGTCATCTTCCCCATGGCCGGGTGCGGTGTGGACACAGCCTGTACCCGCATCCGTCGTCACATGATCCCCGAGGATGATCGGGGACTCCCGATCATAAAACGGATGCTTCGTGACGACATGTTCCAAATGCTTGCCTTCCATCCGTTTGACTACTTCATAACTGCCCCACTCCAATTCTTCACTGACATGCTCCAGTAACTCTTCCGCTAAAACATATTTTTCATTTTCGACTTCTACAACGACGTATTCCAAATCAGGATGGACGGAAATCGCCAAGTTTGCCGGCAATGTCCAAGGTGTCGTCGTCCAAATGATGACCTTTTCATCGCCATCCAAGGCATCTTTTCCATCTGTGACCGCAAAACTCACATAAATCGACGGAGAACGTTTATCTTTGTATTCGATTTCCGCTTCAGCCAAGGCGGATTCGGATGAAGGCGACCAATGGACAGGTTTCAACCCCTTGTAAATGTAACCTTTTTTCGCCATTTCACCGAACACTTTGATTTGCGCCGCTTCAAAGTCTTTTGTCAATGTAATGTATGGATTATCCCAATCCCCGCGGACTCCCAATGCTTTGAATTGTTCTCGTTGATTGTCGATTTGTTCAAGGGCATAATCTTCACACATCTTCCGGAATTCCGGTACAGGGATTTTCTTACGATCAATTTTTTTCGTTTTCGTCAATGCAGCTTCAATCGGCAGTCCGTGTGTGTCCCAACCGGGTACATATGGTGCATGAAAGCCAGTCATCGATTTATAGCGGACGATGAAGTCCTTCAAAATTTTGTTGAGGGCATGACCGATATGCAAATCACCGTTCGCATATGGTGGTCCGTCATGAAGAATGAACAAAGGACGTCCTTTCGTCCGTTCTTGGACTTTCTCATAAATTTTTTCTTCATCCCATTTTTTTTGGCGGAGCGGTTCATTTTTCGGCAAATTACCCCGCATCGGGAATTTGGTTTTTGGCATCAACAATGTCTCTTTATAGTCCAATTTCTTTTCCTCCTTTAAATTTTCCGTTACTTTCCGATAGTAAAAAAGCCTTCACATCCCGGAAAGGGACGAGAAGACTCGCGGTACCACCCTTATAAATTTAAATGATTCCATTTAAATTCACTCTGATCGGTTAACGGTGATGAACCGTCCATTGTTACTCGATTTTCACAATGGATACATCGGGAGTGATTTTCTAAAAGCATTCTGTTCCAGGCTCCCACCATCCCCGGCTCGCTTTGTCAGAATCAGGCTTTTATACTCTCTCCGTCATCGTATTTAACGTAATTGTTTACTTGTTAGAATTATATGTAAAAAATAAACCATCGTCAAGAAATTTTATGCGTTGGACTCCAAAAGTTCGTCTTCATCGTCGAATTCTGTGTCGAATAACTCATCCCAATCTTCATTGTCGATCATTTCCAATTGGGCTTCGATCAGCATCCGTAAGCGGGTACGGAAAACTTTCGCTTGTTTCTTAAGTTCTTCCACATCCATGGCGATCCTTCTTGACTTGCTCAACGCTTCGTTAATAATCCGATCGGCATTTTTTTCCGCCTCTTTGATGATCAGTTTCGATTCTTTCGTCGCATTACCTTTCAATTCTTCCGCTGTCTCCTGGGCGACGAGAATCGACTTGTTCAATGTCTCTTCAATATTCGTGAAGTGTCCTAATTTTTCTTCCAGCTCTTTTACGCGTTCTTCCAATTCGTTTTTCTCACGGATCACCATCTCGTAATCTTTGACGACTTGATCGAGAAACTCATTCACTTCGTCTTCATCGTATCCACGAAATTTGCTGGAAAATTGCTTATTATGAATATCCAACGGTGTTAATGGCACCGTGGCCACCTCCTTATTGATGATTTTCTGCACGTATTGATTTAATTCGCCATTTTTATTGAAATACCTTTAAAAATTCAAGGAACACTATTTCAAAATAGCTGTTCTTATCCGAAATTTGTCTTTTCTTGTTTGTCCTTCGATTTTGATGAGCTTGCTTCTTCCCTTCCCACGCACTGATAATAAATCCCCTTCCTCGATTTGGAATTTACTATCCTCGACGATTTTATGGTTCACTTTCACCAATTGTTTTTCCACTGCCATCTGAGCATCTTTCCGTGACATCCGATAAATTTCTTTGATGACATTATCGAGCCGTAGAGATGAAACGGTTTGATTCGATTCGACCCAGTTCGGTTCAGGAATGCGGATTTGCTCGAAATCTTTTTCATGAAACGTCGTCTTTGCGTTTTTGACAGAAGTCAAATTCATCATAACATATGAACTGATTTCTTTTGCGACGATCATTTGAATCAGACCGCCCTCTACAAATATATCACCGAGCTTCTCCCGTTTAATGCCGAGGGAAAGAAATGCTCCCATTACATCCCGGTGGGTCAATGTGATGAATTTCTTCTCATAAGTCGCTTCCAACAACGATAATTGGAAATCTTCTTCTTCCACTTCCTCGTAGAAGGGAGCGATGATCATCCGTTTCCTTTCTGCATGTCGATAGCCGCCAGAGGCCAGCAGTTTGATTACTTCATTTTGTTCACCGATCACCATTTGGAGGATTTGTTGTTCCCTGGGATCCAAAAAGTCGGTGAGTTTTGGGATGTAATTCCTTTCCACCTGTTCCTTCCAGAACACGACTTGATCAATGAACGGTTCTTCCTCTTTGCGAAAATGCTGATAAATATCCATCTGTTTCTTCCTATATCTCCTCCGTCACTTTGCAGGCTTCCGTTAAAAAATCATATCTATAAAAGCGATTAGACCGTATCCTGCAAAACGCAACACAATGATTGCCACGATTGGTGAAAAGTCGATCATTCCCAATGGTGGTATGAACCTCCGGAATATTTCCAAATAAGGCTCACAAAGCCTTCCAATCATTTCACCGAAAGATGTGTCCCGTGCTCCCGGGAACCAAGACATCAATATATAAATGATTAAAAGCCAAGAATATAAAGTGATTGCCAAGCTTACCAATTGAACCATATAACACTACCATCCTTTTTTCAATCATCTTCGTACGGATACGTGTCGGAAATCGTTCCGGTGACATCCACATGTTCAGGCGTGCATAAAAACGTTTCCGCACCTAGTTTTTTTATCTCTCCATTCAGTGCATAAACCGTACCGCTTAAAAAATCGACGACCCGTTTTGCTTGATGGTGCTCAAGCCGTTGCAAATTGATGACGACCGACCGCTTATGGATGATGTGGTCGGCGATTTCCTGCACTTCATTATACGATTGCGGCTCGCATAATACCACTTTTTGCGCCGGCTGCTGTACAGTTTGCAAATTGACGACATTTTCAGTTTGTTTTTTGACGTTTTTCGGTAGGTCGTCCTCGTCGATGTATTCGTACTCATATTCGTCATCCAATGTAAAATAATTTTTAATCTTGCTCTTAATGCTCATGGGATCACCTCTTTTACAAGGCAAGCGGGTCATTCGCCTACCAATTTGGTTCCGATACGAAGATGGGTCGCCCCTTCTTCGACCGCAATTTCAAAATCATTGCTCATTCCCATCGACAAATACTCGCAAGGAGCATGGGATAATTTTTTGTCGCGGATCGTATCCCTCAATCCCGCGAGCTTTCTGAAAACGTCACGTATCACATCCTCATCGTCGACATGTGGCGCCATCGTCATTAAACCTACCACTCTAATTTTTTCGTAATTCGCCATTTCGTCGACGAAAGACTCCACTTCATCCACCTGAAGTCCATGTTTCGTTTCTTCACCACTGACATTCACTTGGACGAAACAATCAATCGTACGAGAGGCCCGCTTGTTGATTTGTTTTGCAAGTGAGATACGGTCTAAAGAATGGATCGTATCGACCTTGTCGATGACATCTTTCACTTTTCTTGATTGCAAAGTGCCGATGAAATGCCAAGTCGCTTCATCACCGATCGCTTCATATTTCCGCAAAAATTCATCGCTGCGATTTTCCCCGAAATGGTTGATGCCAGCTTCCATCAACTCTCTATTTCGTTCAATTGTAACATATTTCGTCACTGCAATTAACGTTATTTCTTCCATTTTTCTTCCGCTGCATCGACAAGCTTCTTCTATATCATTCAATATTTTTTCATAGTTCTCTGTTACAACCATTATTTCGAAAACCCTCCAACTTCATCATTGCATCATACCGATGAATCCGAGCATCCTCCCGGTTCTACCCTGATCTCTTCGATGCGAGAAAAACAGCTCATCATCGTGAAACGTACAATAATTTGTCTTATCTATATTATGCCTGAATATTCCATAATGTAAAAGGATTTCCTTGTTCAATTCTTTCAGATCCAATAAATACCTGTCATTCCCTAGTGGAAAGAGGACTTTTTTTCGATAGCCTTCGTCGATTTGTGATGCGACATAAGTATCCACTTCATAATGCGTTTTTGAAATTCCCGGTCCAATCGCTACGAGAATATGTTCCGGTTTCGAACCATTTTTCTTGAAAGCATTGACCATTTCACCAGCTATTTCTTTTACCGTTCCTTTCCAACCCGCATGGGCGATCCCAATCATTTCTTCAACAGGGTCAAAAAAGAAAAGTGGGATACAATCAGCAAAAAAAGCTGTAAGTAGAATTCCCTTTCCTTTCGTTAGTAGGCCATCGGTTCCAGATAAGGCCGTGGAAAGATCAGTGGCTCCTTTTCCTCTATCGTCAACCGTAACATATTGCACATCGTTTCCATGAATTTGTTCACCAGCGACCCAATCTTCAAGGGGAAAATCGAGCAAGTCGGCAAGTTTCCTCCTGTTTTCTAAAACATCATTTCGATCATCATGGACGTGGAGGCCGCAATTGAAACTTGAAAAGTCTCCTTTACTTACACCGCCATTTTTCGTCGTAAATCCGACTTTCAATTTTTCCGACAATTGCTGCCATTTTTCAAGAACGAATAGTTGTTTTTCTTTCAAAACAAACGGTTCCTTCATCTGGCGAACCTCCTTTACCTTGTACCATTTTATCACATATTGACAGGTAAATAACTTATTTTGACCATTTTCTTAAGGTAATAACAATTGTTGATTCCCGGCGCTTTCTTTCACTAAGATGACATCTTCTCCGATTCTAAGGATTTGTTTCCACAATACTTGGATTTCTTCGGTTTTACCAAAAAACCCTCCTTTTGAATCACGATCTGCCAAAATGAGTGAAATGATTTTTCCTGTCGTGACATCAATCTCCAAGTCGATGATAAAACCTAACCTTCTTCCATCAACGACCGAAATGACCTCTTTCACTTGTAATTCCGATAAACGCATCATATACTCACCTCACTTACTACACTATATGCATCGTTCAAACAGTTTTAAAACAAGATATAGAAATGAACAGAAAAAAGTTAGGACAAAACAATGGTCCTAGAAAAACACGAACATTTTACTTGAAAAGCTCCGGAAATATACGGAACGAGTTTGACACTCAAGTTGTATTGTTCGGGTTTTTCTAGAACCAAAAAATGTTTTGTCCTAACTTTTCTTCACAAAAATAGTTGGTTTACTCGAACATTCTTTTATTCATTTGTTTGATCGCTGCTTTTTCCAGGCGGGATACTTGGGCTTGGGAAATGCCGATTTCTTCGGCGACTTCCATTTGCGTTTTCCCTTGGAAAAAGCGTTTATTCAAAATCAATTTTTCTCTTTCGTTTAACTGAACCATACCCTCTTTCAATGAAATCTTATCATCCCAATTGGATGCTTTATCCTTCTCATCACTGATTTGATCGACGACATAAATCGGATCGCCGCCATCATTGTATATCGGCTCAAACAAAGATACCGGTTCTTGGATCGCATCCAAGGCAAATACGATATCTTCTTCCGGAATCCCTGTTTCTTCGGCAATTTCTTTATGTGTCGGTTCACGGGACGTTTTGTTCATCAACAATTCCCGAGCTTGCAAAGATTTGTAAGCTATATCCCTAAGCGAACGGGATACACGGATCGGATTATTATCCCTCAAATAACGGCGGATTTCCCCGATGATCATCGGTACCGCATAAGTGGAAAAACGTACATTATGACTTAGATCAAAGTTATCTATCGATTTCATAAGACCGATACATCCGACTTGGAATAAGTCATCCACATACTCGCCACGGTTATTGAACCGCTGGATGACGCTCAATACCAATCGTAAATTCCCATTTACAAGTTCTTCCCTTGCTGAAAGATCGTTCTCCTGTTGCAGTCGAATGAACAATTTTTTCATTTCTTCATTCGTAAGTACCGGCAGTTTTGAAGTATCCACACCGCATATCTGTACTTTATGTCTGGCCATTTCTGTCAACCCTCCCAGATGTCGATGCTGTTCAAGGACAGTATCTCCTTCCGAAAAGGTTTTTATGCAGTGGAGAAAGTGTAAGAAATTGGCAATATTGCCTGAAAGCCGATACTTGAATGGGTTATATCATTTTTTCAAACTCTTTTTGCAATCGACGGATAATTTTTTTCTCGAGCCGGGAAATATATGATTGGGATATACCTAACATATCGGCGACATCTTTTTGTGTCCTTTCTTTTTCACCTTGCAGACCGAATCGTAGTGTCATGATTTGTTGTTCCCGTTTGTTCAGCCGTGAAAGGGCGTCCCGCAATAAATTTTTGTCCACATCCGATTCCAAATTTTTTGTAATGATGTCTTCTTCCGTGCCCAAAACATCCGAAAGCAATAATTCATTCCCATCCCAATCGATATTCAATGGCTCGTCGAAAGATATTTCCGATTTCAATTTATTCGTCCGACGTAAATACATGAGGATTTCATTTTCAATGCAACGGGAAGCATAGGTCGCCAGTTTGATTTTCTTTTCCGGTTTGAACGTATTCACTGCTTTTATCAATCCGATCGTCCCGATGCTAATCAAATCCTCGATGTTGATCCCAGTATTTTCAAACTTTCGGGCGATATAGACGACTAACCGTAGATTTCTTTCGATCAATACCGCCCGTGCTGACTCGTCCCCTTTTGCCAACAATTGTAACAATTTCTGCTCCTCATCTTTTTCTAATGGCGGAGGAAGCGCTTCTTTCCCACCAATATAATAAATTTCCGGGGATTTGATTTTTAATTTGAAAAGAAAACGATACCATAATAACCGTAAACGAATTTTCCACATCGTTACCATCCTTTCTGATTATGCTGAATAATGAATAGCAGATTGAATCAGTTCCGGGTGCAACAAACAGTGATAATTTCCTTCCCGTGTCAATTTGCCGAATTGAATCCCGACTAAAAAATCAGTGGTGCGGATCTCTTTTCCGTCATAGACGATGCGCATTTCTTCCGGATAAATCGTAAACATAAAACCGTTTCCTCCTTCAACTCCTTGGTACGGGATGATACGCAAACTGTCGACCCAGCGTTCTGGAAGCAAATCCATATCCAACTTTTCATATGAGCTTTTCATTTGTTCCCATTCTGTTTTTTCAAACCAATTCATTAAAAATATTTCATCGCAAATGATGACCGGTTTTTTTGAAAAAGGACAGGTGAGCATGTTACCACTGTCGATGAGCCCTTTTGTCGAATGGCTGTCACCTTTCAGCGTCAAGGTCACCTGGATTTCCATATCGTACTTGATTTTATCTTGTACGTGCTTGTCCATACGTCGTTTCGTGAAAAACCAAACAACAGGAAAGCCGATGATGACAAATATCCAGCTGATTGGGTCGCCGTAACCGGAGTTGAAGGTCAGTATCCCTGCTTGGGAAACAGTAATCGGTTGTTGGGCGATAAAATGTAGCGCTATCAATCCTCCCCCTATAGAAAAAGTGATGAAATAAAACAAAAACAATAGTTTCAACATGTGACGGAAAGATAGGAAACGAAAACTGATGAGAATGATGATGATGGAAAACAACATTTTTCCTACGGCCGAGCTGACAAAGGATTCCGGATAATAGACGGAGAAAGGTACGATCAACGAGGCGATGAATGCACCGAAAGCCAACCGAAAACGGTTCGTATGTAATCGGGCCAGCTTGTTCGTCAATAATAGCAACATATAATCCAACAAAAAATTAAGGAGCCATACTGCATCAAGGTAGATCGCCGCCAATGCCCTCTCCCTTTCTTCTTTTCTACGAATAGGGAATCACTAGCTGTAAATGCAGTATAGCTCACTTATAAAAAAAAGTCTGTCAATTCTTGTATGCGATATTCAACTTCTTTTCACTAATATGTTCGGCCTTTGTCGGAAAAAATGCAGGAGAAAATTCCATAAAAAATTGGCATGACAATTTGTCGTCTGTAATGACTGACATTTTTGTCATGCCTCGATCTATTTCTCGTAATCAGCGGTTCCGGTTCCGATTTCTGAGGAAAGTA
The DNA here is from genome assembly GCA_938004015.1 of uncultured Oceanobacillus sp. Lineage (GTDB taxonomy): Bacteria > Bacillota > Bacilli > Bacillales > Amphibacillaceae > Oceanobacillus. The sequence goes on along the minus strand of CALKWU010000006.1, from coordinate 26,481 downwards.
GGGATATCCAATTCATCTTCATCTAAATTGGGTGCCGGCCCGGATTCCCGAGGAGGGATATTGTCCTCCATTTGTTTTGTCGCTGCTTGCTGTCTTTCAACAATCCGCGGTCTTTCCTCCCTTTTAGCAAGCTTTTGCTTTTGAGCGGATTCGTCAAACCCTGTTGCAATGACCGTGACGACGATCTCATCACTTAAGCTTTCGTTGATGACAGAACCGAAGATGACGTTCACTTCTTCATCGGCAGCATTCGTCACAAGGTCTGCCGCTTCTTGCACTTCATATAGACTCAAGTTCGGTCCGCCGGTGATGTTCATCAAAATACCGTTGGCACCGTCAATGGATGTTTCAAGCAACGGACTGGAAATCGCTTTTTTCGCCGCTTCAGTCGCTCTCGTTTCTCCGGTCGCAATACCGATACCCATCAATGCGGAACCTTTGTCGTACATAATCGTTTTCACGTCCGCAAAGTCGACGTTGATGAGACCCGGTTTCGCGATCAAATCGGAAATGCCTTGCACCCCTTGTCTTAAAACATTGTCCGCTTCACGGAAAGCTTCCAACATCGGTGTGTTTTTATCGACGATTTCAAGCAAACGGTCATTTGGAATGACGATCAATGTATCGACATTGCTTTTCAACGTATCAATCCCTGACATGGCCTGCTTCGCTCTACGTCTTCCTTCGAAGGAAAATGGACGAGTCACTACCCCGACCGTCAAAGCGCCGAGTTCTTTCGCAATTTCCGCAATGACCGGAGCCGCTCCTGTTCCGGTTCCTCCACCCATTCCAGCGGTGACGAAAATCATATCGGCTCCGCTCAGGACTTCTTCCAATTGTTCCTTGCTTTCCTCGGCCGCTTTTTTACCGATTTCCGGATTGGCACCTGCACCGAGTCCACGGGTGAGTTTCGCCCCGATTTGAACTTTTATTTCCGCTTTCGATAAATTCAAAGCTTGTGCGTCCGTGTTGACGGTAATGAATTCAACACCTTCCACCCCATCTTCGATCATACGGTTCACTGCGTTGTTGCCGCCACCACCAACGCCAACAACTTTTATTTTCGCTAATTCCTCCATGTTTGTGTCAAACTCCAACATACTCAGTTCCTCCTAATATGACAAAATTACAAGCATTCCAGAAGCTGATGATTTAGATGCCAACCTGACTGTATCATCCGTTTCTTCGATTAATCAAAGAAATATTTGAATAAATTTGCAAAACTGGATTCTTTTTTCTTCTTTGTTGCTTTTTTCCCTTTTGTTTTCGGCTGTTTTTGATTCCGCTTCGGATTCACTTCCCGATCGACTTCCGTCACACTCGGGTATATCTCTTTTCCTTGGATTTTCGCATTGCGGTAGGCGAATTGCAAGATACCGACACCGGTCGTGTAAAGCGGTTCTCTTACTCCGATGTAATCCGGTATCGCAATACGGACATTGGAATAAAAAATATCTTGTGCCAATTCCAAAACTCCGGGCATTGCCATCGTTCCACCGGTCAATACATATCCTCCCGGCAGTTCATGGTAGCCCATCCGTTTGATTTCCCGAGATGCAAATTCAAAGATTTCTTCCATTCTCGCTTCAATCATATCAGAAATTTGCAGTTGATTGTATGTTTGTCTTTGATTGCTGCCGATGATTGATACGTCAAAGGTTTCATTTTCATCGGCGTCATCATAATACGCATAGCCGTATTCCAGCTTGATATCTTCGGCTTCTTGTGTTGAAGTGCGTAATCCGATTGATAAATCTTTCGTGATGTTGTCTCCTCCGAGGACGATGGTGCTTGTCCCGGTCAGATGTCCATTTTCAAAAATCGATACAGTTGTACAACCACCACCGACATCGATGAGCGCGACACCCATGTTTTTCTCATCTTTGGATAATGCGATGGAACCGGCTGCCAAAGGCGATAAACAAATATCGGCAACTTCCAATCCTGCCCTTTCCACACACTTCAGTGTATTATGTAATACCGTTTTCGAACAGGTGATCAATGTCCCTTCCATTTCCAAACGGACACCGATCATTCCCCGTGGATCGGTAATGCCCTCGAGGCCATCGACGATGAATTGTTCAGGTACGACATCGATGATTTCCCTTTCCGGGGGGATGGAAATGACTTGTGCACCCTCAATCACCCGGGTGACATCATCATCATCGATTTCACGGTTTTCGTTTTGCACGGCGACGACTCCATGGCATGGTTGTAACCATATATGATTGCCGTTTATTCCGACGACGACTCGGTGGATTTCCATGCCGACCATTCTTTCAGCCTGTTCCACCGCATTGCGGATCGATTGCACCGTTTGATCGATATCGACGATGGCACCTTTTTTCATACCCATTGATTTTGCCGTACCAACGCCGATTATATTCAATGAATCTTCCAATACTTCACCAATGATTACTTTAATATTAGATGTACCTATATCAAGACTTACTAGGATTTCACCACTATTCAAAGAAAAGGCACCCCCTGAATTCAACCATTCCCAGTCGAGTAATAAATTTTATAGTCATTAATGGGAATATCATTACTTACTTCAACATAATCAGTTGATTTCCCTTTATTTTACGCAAATTATATTATAGAAATTGCTTGATGTTAGATGGAGTCATTCTTCCGTCCCATCTCTATCATCGTCCGATTCTTCGGTCGGTTGAAATGCTTCAAAATAAACACCGACACCCATATGTATAATCCCTTTCACATCCGGTTCAAGTTGTGAAACGACGGAAGGATACACCGTCATCCCTTCAACGATATCACGGATTGTACCCTTGACGATAAATCCGTCGTTCATGTAAAGCAGCAAACTATGCTGATGGACACCATCTTCATCCGGATGGACTTCGGAAATCAAATCCAATAAATCATTGGACAGATTGCTTAATTCAGTCGCGATCGCTGTCAATTCGTCCTCGGAAAAACCGACAAGTAGCGGAGCTTCCCCGGTGAATGTTTCATATCCGACGGCGGACAATACCTCTCCACTCTCAAGCACCGGATAATATTGCGCTTCTTTCTCCATAAAACCAACGATGTCTTTTTCAAGAACCGTTATATCCACTGAAGAAGGTAGTTTCCTTTTTACGTCCGCTTCGGCGATGACCGGATTTTCCTCCAATTTCCCTTCTATTTCATCAAAGTCAATCGCCCAAATGTTCATCTTTTCATCAAAACCGCTCGTTTGGATGATCTCTTCATCACTGATGAATGAATTCCCATATACTGTAACCGTTTTTACCTCACTTAGAGGCGACTGCAAATAAACGATGATGGAAATCAACAGGAAAAAAATAGTCATATAGAAAACTAATCGGCGATTCGCCTTCTTTCTACGGGCTTCTTTCAATTTAGGAATGCGGTCTTCGATGGAAACTACATTTTTCTTCTCCTTATTCATTCCCGTTTCTTCCTTTTTCAGATAGTAACTCCATTATATACTTATCTTTATATACTATCACTTTTAAAATAAAAGACAAAAACGGCAGTACGTGATGCCGTTGGATATCTGGTTATTAGAATTATATCATAGTTTAGCAGGAAACAGATAGTTTACTTGCAGTCGAAATGGAAGTTTTTGTTGGTAAAATTAGGCATGATTTACCAAGAGGCTAAAAAAGATGGATCCTTTCCATCTTTTTCTAATAGAGATTCGTTTTTAAGCATTCCTTTTTTAAATTTTTGAATGGATGCTTATATTTAATAGAATTCCGACAGAACAGAGTGTGAGCGTCAAAGAAGAACCGCCATAACTTAAAAATGGCAACGTGATCCCTGTCACCGGAATGAGGCCGATGACGACGCTGATGTTGATCATCGCTTGGATGAGGAGCATGGCGATGATGCCCAAGGCCAAATACCTGGCAAACGGATCGGTCGATTCCAATGCGATTTTTATCCCTCGCCAAAGCAAAACGAAAAACAACAGGATGAGTGCAAGTCCGCCAATGAATCCAAGCTCTTCCGCGTATATCGCAAAAATGAAATCGGTTTGCGGTTCCGGCAAATAAAAATATTTTTGCAGACTGTTCCCTAATCCAAGCCCCATTAAACCGCCAGGACCAATGGCATAGAGCGATTGGATGATTTGAAAGCCATCGCCAAGCGGGTCTTCCCATGGATTGAGGAATGCGACGATTCGATTGATACGATAAGGGGCCGACAAAATCAAAAAAGTAAAACCGACAAGGCCGACCAATCCTAAACCGATGAAATGGGACAGCCTCGCCCCTGCGATGAACAACATTGTAATACATGTCAACACTAGGACAAGGCCGGTTCCTAAATCCGGCTGAAGCATGATTAACCCAAACGCGGTGAAAATCAACAATAAACACGGAAGAAAGCCTTTTGTCAAAGATGTGATGTATTTTTGTTTCTCTGCAAGTAACGCTGCAAGATAAACGATGAGACCGAGTTTCATGAATTCAGACGGTTGGATACTGAAAGCACCGACACCGATCCAACTTCTTGCCCCCCCACGGACGAGGCCGATGCCGGGAATCAAAACCAACAGGAGTAAAATGAAACATGCGAGTAAGATGATATTCGCGTATTTTTTCCATATCGTGTATGGGATGAGCATGAAAAAAATCATGGCAATGACTCCGACACCGGCGAACAAAAGTTGTCGTTTCAAGTAATAAAACGAATCGTCGAATTTATAGGCCGACCATACATGAGATGCACTGTGGACCATGATGATGCCGATGACCAACAATGCGATGATGACGAATAAAAGTACCGTATCCGGCCGATTCCGCAAATTGGAAAGATCACGCAACATGGAAAAACCCCTTTCCTCCTGAAAGAATAAGGGGTGGTTTCATTGTCCAAGCCCCTATAACAGTTTATGCACGGCTTGGATAAACATGTCACCTCTTTCCTCAAACGTACGGTACTGATCCCAGCTTGCACAAGCTGGAGACAGAAGGATCACATCATTTTCTGCGGAATGACGGTAAGCGATTTCCACAGCATCTTCCACATCTTCCGCCATCGACACGATTGGTAAGTTCGCTTCCTCAGCGACTTGTGCCAATTTTTCCTTCGTTTCCCCAAAGCTGATGAGTCCTTTCACATGCTTGAGATAAGGTATAAGTCCTTTGAAGTCATCCCCACGGTCCAGTCCTCCGGCAAGCAGGATCGTCGGTTGATGGAACGATTCCAATGCTTTTTGTGTCGCCAACATGTTCGTCGCTTTCGAATCATTATAAAATAAACGGCCACGTACATTTTTGACAAACTGCAGACGATGTTCCACACCTTGGAATGTAGTCAACACTTTTTCGATCCCTTCATTCGTCGCACCGGCTAATTTGGACGAGGCAACAGCAGCCAGGATGTTTTCCAAGTTATGATTGCCGACGAGCACGATTTTTTCCAAATCCACCACTTTTTCATCAAAAAAATAAATAGCCTCATCATCGACCCAAACGCCGTTATCCAATTTTCTCACGGTCGAAAATGGAATCTGTGTTGCTTTCGATTGATCCAATTCTTTTACAATTTCCGGGTCATCGGCATTATAAATCAAGTAATCCTCTTCCGTTTGATTACGGAAAATATTGAATTTCGCCTGCTTATAATTATCCAAAGTCTTATGATAATCAAGATGAGCTTGGTAAATATTGAGGATGACAGCGATTTTTGGACGGAAATGGATCGTGCCTTGAAGCTGAAAGGAAGAAAGTTCCAACACGAGGGTTTCCTTTTCAGAAAGTTTTTCCGCAGCTTCCGTGGCGACAATGCCGATATTCCCCGCCACTTTGACTGGAACATCGCTCTCCTCGAGCATTTTTGTCGTAAGAGTCGTCGTTGTTGTTTTACCGTTCGAACCTGTAATGCCGATCAACGTGCCCGGAACGAGTTGATAGGCGATTTCGATTTCCGTCACAATTGGTATTCTACGTTTCTCCGCTTCGACAAGCACCGGATTATCATACGGAATTCCGGGATTTTTCACGACGATTTCCACATCATCCAACACAGATAACGGGTGGGAACCGAGCACCATCTCAGCTCCGAGTCCTATCAAATCTTGAACGACGGTTGATTGTTCCGAAAGTTGCCGGTCATTCACCCGTACTTTTTTTCCGTTTTTCAATAATGTTTTGGCAGCCGCTGTGCCGCTTCTAGCCAACCCTAATACGAGCACCCGCTCATACGGAAACAAATCCAATGTTTTCAATTCAAGCCCACCTCAATATAGATCCCCAATGCAGCACAGACAAGTCCAACGAGCCAAAATGTCGTGACGACCCGCCATTCGGACCAGCCCAACAGTTCATAATGGTGATGCAAGGGACTCATTTTGAATACACGCTTACCAGTCGATTTGAAAGAAATGACTTGGATGATGACCGATAATGTTTCAATGACGAAGACACCACCGATGATGACGAGGAGAATTTCCATCTTCGTCAAGATCGCCACCGCCGCTATCGCCCCTCCCAAGGCTAGGGAGCCAGTATCTCCCATGAAAACTTTGGCCGGATGGGCATTGAAAACGAGGAATCCTAACAATGCCCCGACTACCGCTAACGAGAAAAGCGCTATTTCATGTTGCGGTGAGCCTGACCAAGCAAGGATGGCATAAGCCCCGAAAGCAATCGCCGCTGTCCCTGCAAGCAATCCGTCCAAGCCGTCGGTCAAATTGACGGCATTCGATGAACCGACGAGCATGAAAATGACGAGCAACGAATAAAACCAACCAAGTTCCCACTGGATGTTCGTGCCCGGAATTTGGATATATGTTGAAAAATCATTCACGTACAAAATAAAAAAGAAAATGACGGCGATGATGATTTGGCCAAGCATCTTCTGACTCGATGTAAGGCCAAGGTTCCGTTTCATGACGACTTTGATGAAATCGTCGAGAAACCCTAAAAGGCCATAGCCGACGAGAACGAGGAGAAGGAGCCAAAGCTCATAACCGATCGTTCCGCTTGTTTTCCAACCGACAATCAGAGAAGTGGCGACAATGCTCAGGATGATGATGATGCCCCCCATCGTCGGTGTGCCGCTTTTCTTTTGATGTGATTTTGGTCCTTCTTCGCGAATACTTTGTCCAAATTTCAATCTTCTGAGAAATGGAATGAATAGTGGCGAAAGAAGAACAGTAATTAAAAATGCAATTCCGATTGTTGTCAGTAATATTGTAATATTCACGTCTGTTCCCCCTTAATTACTGCTCCTCACGTTTCTTAACGATTTCATCGACCATTGTTTCGAACTCCAAACCGCGGGAAGCTTTGAATAATATAAGAACTCCATCTTCGAGTTCCTTTTCCAATTCTTTGACAAGCTGTTCTTTCGTCGCAAAATGTTTGCATCGAACTTTCTTGTTTTCCCTCTCTACTTCTTCTGTAATCAATTTTGCTTTGTCGCCATATGTATACAAATGGGTGATCGGCCGGTCAATCACATCGGCAATCGAGCGGTGCATGTCAACTGCATAATCCCCCAATTCGAGGATGTCGCCTAGAACGAGGATGCGCTCGGTGAATCCGTCCAACTGTTTGATCACATCAATGGCTGCTTTCATCGAAGTCGGTGAAGCGTTATAGGAGTCATTGACAACGACGGCACCATGCAAAGCTTGTTCCAGTTCGAAACGCATCGAGGTATGTGTAAGTGTCTGAAGGCCTTCCTGTTGCTTTTCCAATGGTATTTCCAGCAATTCCGCAATTTTTAAAGCATAAGCTGCATTTTTCGCATGATGTCTCCCGTAAAGAGGCATGCGGAATTGTTCACCGGTTTGGATGGTGAATGTCGTCCCATCAATTGATACTTCAGTAGCGGTGATTTGCATATCATTCTCTTCGGAAAATCCGCAACGGAACAGCTGCAAGTTTTTTTCCGTCTGTAGTCGGTTCAAAAGCGGTTCATCGCCATCGACGATTAATGCAGCCTCTTCTTCCATGCCAGAGATGATCTCCTGTTTCGCTTTAGCGATCCCTTCCCTTGAACCGAGAAATTCAATATGGGATTCGCCGATATTCGTGATGATGGCATAATCCGGCTTGGCAATGTTGGAAAGCAATTCGATTTCACCGAAACCGTTCATTCCGAGTTCCAGAACGAGCACTTCCGTATCCCGCGGCATATCAAGAATGGTGATCGGTAAGCCGATTTCGTTGTTCAAATTCCCTTTCGTCGCATGGGTACGGTACGTCGTTTTCACGATGGAACTGACGATATCTTTTGTCGTCGTTTTACCGTTGGAACCGGTAATCCCGACGACCGTCGGATCGATCGTTTTCCTGTAATAAGCAGCCAACGTTTGTAAACCTTCCGTTGTATCTTTCGTGAAACAAACGGGAAAATTCTCCGGGATGGAAGGCGGCAATTCTTCCTTCTCATCCCATAAAAGCGCGACAGCTCCATTTTCAATCGCTTGTTCAGCAAAATCATGTCCGTTGAAATTTTCACCGACGATCGGGATGAACAATGAATTCTCTATTTTGACCCGGCTATCGGTATTGATTTTCTCAATGATCACGGATTTTTCCCGTAGGTGGTCATTTCCTGGAAACAAATCCTGTAATTCTTTCATTGTAAACAGCATCATGAATACTCCTTATTTTTTATTGCATGTTGCGCAGCAATCCGATCATCGAACGGATGCTTTTCTCCATTAATTTCTTGAATCGTTTCATGGCCTTTTCCAGCGATCAGGACAATATCTCCTTCTTCCGCATAAGCTACTGCACGTTCAATGGCCGCTTGTCGATCAAGGATGACATCGTAGTTGTCCGTATGATGAGGGAGACCTTGAAGCATATCGTCTATAATCGCTTGCGGGTCTTCCGTCCGTGGATTATCGGAAGTGAAGATGGCATGATCCGCAAACAGGACAGCTTCTCTAGCCATCAACGGACGCTTCCCCTGATCCCGATCCCCGCCACAACCGAGGACGCAATATAATTTTCCTTCCGTAATTCCCCGGCATGTTTCCAAGACATTACGCACGGCATCCGGCGTATGGGCATAATCGACGATGATTCCGAAAGGCTGACCGCCATCGATCGTTTCAAATCGGCCTGGGATCGGTGGTATCATTTGCAACGTGTTTTGTATGATCGCTAATGGTATGTCGTGCGCCAATGCAGCGGTCGTTGCAGCCAACATATTATATATGTTGAACTTGCCGGTAAGTCTACTCGTAATTTTAACTGTTCCTACCGGTGTTTTCAATCGGAAAATGGATTTATCGCAAATTAGTTCAATTTCATCCGCTAAGACATCAGCATTGGTTTCCATACCGAAAGTCAGAACCGGTTGTGCCGTCATCCGCTTCAACAGGGTGGCATACGGATCATCACCGTTGATGACAGCAAATTTCCGTTTATCATGATAGGAGCTTCCCAACTGGGAAAACAATAAACTTTTCGCCCGGAAATAATCCGCTTCATCGGTGTGGAAATCCAAGTGGTCTTGCGATAAATTGGTAAAAACTACCGTGTCGAAATCACAACCGTAGACTCTCCCCAGTTCCAACGCATGGGAAGAAACTTCCATAATCACCTGTTCAACTGCATGTTCCTTCATTTCTTTCAAAAGCTTTTGTAGTTCCAAACTATCCGGTGTCGTATGGTTGGTTTTGCGGAAAACGTCGCCATATTTGTTTTGAATAGTGCCGATGACACCGGTTCTTTTGCCGGCATTTTGAAAAATGGCATCCAAAATATAGGTTACCGTCGTCTTTCCATTTGTACCCGTCACACCAATCAACGGAAGTTCCGCCGAAGGATGGTTGTAAAATTCATTGACGACAAGTGCCAGTGCCCGGACGGAATCATTCACGTAAATGACCGGCACAGTGCTTTCCACCGTTTTTTCGGCAATGACCGCCACTGCTCCATTGTCAATTGCTTCGGCCACATAAAGATGGCCATCTGTTTGGAATCCTTGCAAGCAGACGAATAAACTTCCTCGTTTCACATTCCGCGAATCCGTTTCAATGGATTGGATCTCGATATCGAATAAGCGATCCCCGGAGGAAGCAAAAGGCAACACCGACATCAACTCACTTAATTTCATTGAACACGTGCACCCTTTTCCGAAAAACTATACCGATGGGAAAAGGACGGTATGTGTGGTTCATCAATCGCTTAAAAAGATCCGGACTTTTGCTCCTTGGTTGATTTTTTCACCGGCTTTCGGTTCCTGATCGATGATTTTACTGCCGGTACCGCTCACTTCAACAGACAAATTGACCATGAATTCCGTCAACTCTTCCGGTGACAAACCAATCAAATCCGGCACTTCAACGAGCGGTTCTTCCGGCCATTGATACTCTTTTTCCAATCCATCTCTTCGTCGATCCACACCCATTAGCGGCAAACTCTCTCCGATGATGCGCCCGACGATTGGGGCTGCAACGACACCGCCAAACTGGACCGTATGTTTTGGATTGTCAATAGCGACATAAACGACGATTTCCGGGTCGTCCGCCGGAGCAAATCCGATGAAAGATACGATGTAATTATTTTGCATATAACGTCCATCTGGGCCGACTTTTTGCGCTGTTCCCGTCTTTCCGCCCACTCGGTACCCTTCAACATATGCAGGTCGACCTGTCCCTTGTGCAACGACGGATTCCAGGGCATACCTCAATTCTTCGGACGTTTCTTCAGATATGACATTGCGTTTGATCGTCGGCTCAATTCTTTCCACCACTTCTTCCGTTACCGGATCGATCCATTCCGAGGCAATATAAGGTTCGTATAAATATCCCCCATTGACTGCTGCCGCAACGGCCATCACTTGTTGGATCGGTGTGACAGACACACCTTGTCCGAATGAGGTTGTGGCCAGTTCCAATGGCCCGACATCTTCCAAATCAAAAAGAATTCCGGTGCCTTCTCCTTGCAAATCGATGCCGGTTTTTCCGCCGAATCCAAATGCTTCGATATACGAAAACAGCCGTTCTGTCCCCAACTTCTGACCAAGGTTGACAAAACCCGGGTTGCAAGAATTTTCCACAACTTCCAAATAGGTTTGATGGCCATGGCCGCCACTCCGCCAACAACGGATACGGGAACCGGCCACATGAATATGCCCGGCATCATGAAAATGATCTTCTTCCAAATTGACGACTTGTTCTTCCAGCGCCGCCGCCAATGTGATGATTTTAAAAGTGGAGCCGGGCTCATACGTGCTCCATATCGGCAAATTGCGGTCAAACACTTCCGCATCGACTTCTTGATAATATTCCGGATGGAAATTCGGCCGTGTCGTCATTCCGAGAATACCGCCCGTTTTCGGATCGACAGCGATGGCGATTGCTCCATCCGGGTTGTATTCGATTTCTGCCAAATCCAATTCCCGTTCCATGATCGCCTGTACTTGAGAATCGATCGTCGTTTTCAAATGGAGCCCATCCCGTGGAGGAGAATATACGTCGGCCAAAGTATCCAACCGATTTCCCCGAGCATCCGAATAAAACGACAAGCTTCCCGGCAACCCCATCAATTTTTCATCATAATATTGTTCCAATCCCATGAGCCCCTGATTGTCGATACCAGTGAAACCAAGGACGTGGGCCAAATACGTATCATACGGGTAGTGGCGCTTCGAATCTTTCGCCAAATATACTCCCGATAAGTTCAAAGTACGTATCGAGCGTTCTTGTTCTTCGGAAATTTTGATTCCTTCCGGTCGGATCGTCACACTGGAAGCCTGTTTCGTTATCGTTTCATACACTTTTTCGTAAGAGGTTCCCAAAATATTCGCCAACTGACCGGCCACCGCTTCCGGTTGATCGATTTGTCTTGGAACAATGACGACTGTCGGTGCTGTCACGTTGTCCGCCAACGCTTCGCCATTCCTGTCCAATATTTTTCCCCGTTCAGGGGCAAATACAATATCCCTTGTCCAAAGTTCATCCGCTTCTGCAATTAATTTTTCACCCATGACGAATTGCACATAAGCCAAACGGAAAACGATGATCAATAAAACGATGGAAGCAAAAAGAAAAACAGTAACGATTCGTTTTTTGACCGTTGTCGTGGATACGCGTTTCATGCTTGCACCTCTCTTCAAAGATAGGCTTGTATCCACTATATGAGTTTCAAAAAACGAATAGAACACTGTTTTCCTTTGGATTATTCTTCTGTTTCATCGAGAGAGCCATCTTGTTCTCCATCTTCTGACGCAGATTCGTCCTCATCAGCTTCAGAATCGTCTGCCGCTTCCGGAATTTCCAACTCGACCCCTAAGTATGTGCCTTCCGTCAACGGGGTACCCGGTTCCACATTTTGCATGACAACAAAACCGTTTCCGAAACTTTCTAGCTGCAAATCAAGCAACTCGGCAAATTGCACGACTTCCCGTTTCGACCATCCGGTGACATCCGGCATCGTCGGTTCATCAGTCACGAGCAAAACATGTTTTGTCGGCAACACTTTTTCACCGGAAGCGACATTTGTCTTAGTAATCTCACTTCCGTCACCGATGACAGTCACTTTGAATCCTTGTTCTTGAAGCTCTTCGACAGCCGATTCCGTCTCTTTCCCGACAAGTTCAGGGACTTCCACACGTTCGATTTCCTGGATATCTTCATCAGGTTCAATGTTCATGTAATGGAGACTGTTTTCCATAACATTCTTAACGATGAAAGCGACAGGAACGGAACCATATTCGTTTTCCGATAAAGTCGGTTGTTGGACGGAAACGAAAATGACAAGCTCTGGGTCATCAATCGGTGCCATCCCGAGGAAAGAAAAGATCAAGTTTTCCCTTCCCGTCATGTAGCCGCCGCCTTCCGGATTCGGAATTTGAGCCGTACCGGTTTTTCCACCGATTTTATAATCTTGCAACTGGAACTGTTTTCCGGTGGCATGTTCCCCTTCCACCGCTCGTTTCAGCAATTCCCGCACTTGTTCGGCCGTCTCATCGGAAATCGGCTCTGACACCACTTCCTGTTCGTTCGCTTCCACGACTTCTCCTGTTGAAGGGTCGACGATTTTACTGATGACATACGGTTTCATCATTTTCCCGTCATTTGCGATGGCAGTCGCTGCCTTCATCAACTGGATTGGAGTCGCCGTACTCCCTTGACCAAAAGCAGTCGTCAGTTTTTCCAACGGCCAGTTGTATAAAATTTCTCCGGCGATTTCTCCCGGTAAATCAATTCCTGTTTTCTCATCGAAATCAAATGCGTGGAGATATTCTAAAAATTGATCGGTTCCGATTTTTTCCCAAACGAGTTTCGAAGCGGCTACGTTGGATGACCGTTCAAACCCTTCATCAAACGTGATGCTTCCCCAACCTTTACCTTCATTTACATCTCGGATTGGATTGATCCGTTCATTCACTTGATAAGTTCCGGATTTGAACAATTCATTGCCGTTATAGACCCCTTCTTCAATCGCTGCAGCCCACGTGAACATTTTCACTGTCGAACCCGGTTCTATTGGCGAAGAAACGACATCATTGTACCAATTCTCCACATTTTCCGGGTTGTTCGGATTGTAACTCGGTCGACTGCTCATCGCCAGCACTTCCCCCGTTTTCGCATGCATGACGACTGCGGTAATTCTTTCCGGGTCATAGGTGGCCTCAACTGTAGTCAAAGCTTCGTCCATCAACGTTTGGATTTTTTGATCCAACGTCAGATAAACATCATTTCCATCTTTCGGCTCCACGATGACTTCTTTTGGATCGAGCAATTTTTTATTATACAAATCCCTCTGATAGGAAATATATCCGTCTTCTCCACGGAGGAAATCGTCCATTTGTTTTTCCATTCCGGTAACTCCGGCGACTTCTGTAACGACTCCATCTTCCGTTTCCAATTCCGTCTCTCTCGCAAAACCAATGATATGGGATGCGAACACGCCGTTCGGATAAAAACGTAATGGGTCTTCATCAAAGTAAATTCCCGGAAGACCCAATTCCTCGATCTCTTCTTTTTTCTTTTGGCTCAGATGTTTGCCGACCGTTCCAAACTCGACTTGGAATCGTCCTTCCTCGATCCCTTTCAATAACGGTTCCCGAATTCTCTCCGGTTCTGTATCGAGGAGCGGAGCCAAGCTTTCCGCCGTTTTATCCACATCAACGACATGTTTAGGGTCATCGGGGTCGGCCGTATAGGCTTCATCGACAATCGCATACAGACGATACGTCAGGCGATCATAAGCCAAAACCATCCCGTTTTTATCGAGGATTTTACCACGTTCAGCAGGAAGTATGTATGAAGATGTACGTTTTTGTTCTGCCCACTCTTCCAGCGAAACGTCATTCACTTCTCCTGACGCCTGAATGTAGATGAATCTTCCGGCCAGAACGGTGAAAATCACGATAAACGCGATAATGAGGATTCCAGCCATCATATGTGTCGTATTATTTTTCCTCATCATACGTTTTCTTACTCACTTTCGACATTTTGCGCTTGTTTCACTTCAGTATTTTGGATTTTCAATCCGTGTGACTTCGCAAAAGAGATGATCCGTTCCGGCCGGGATAGTTCCTCCACTTCAAAGGCTAAACTTTGATTCGTAAGTTGTTGTTGTTGGATCGTTTGCTCCAACTGTTGCACTTCACGGTTCAATGCATCCGTTTCCGCTGAGAGGGATACGATGAAAATCCCCACGATGATCAATGCAAAGGCCACACATGAGTAGATGATTTTTTCACCTTTTGTGATCCAACCATGCTTCCTTACTCTGACGGCGACTTTTTTAGGAGTCTTTATCGGTTCATGAACAGTATTTGTATTCCAGCTTCTCGCTTGATTTGCGTTCATTTCCTTCTCCATCCTTCCTCATACGTGAATTCTTCATCCCACTTTTTCACTTTTTCAACAATCCGTAATTTTGCTGAACGGGACCTGTGATTTTCTTCCAACTCTTTTTCTTTTGGAACTAACGGTTTCCGTGTGATCAAACGGAAAGGCGGTTCATTTTCTTCCGGAAGAATCGGCAAGTTACGCGGAACCGGTTTAGCAGTGCTCCATTTTTTAAACGCTTGCTTACAGAGACGATCTTCCAACGAGTGGAATGTGATGACCGCAATCCTCCCGCCGATATCCACCACTCTTGCAGCCTGGTGCAAAGCATCTTGGAAAGCGCCTAGTTCATCATTTACAGCAATCCGTAATGCTTGGAAAACCCGTTTTGCCGGGTGGCCGCCTTTTCTCCTCGCTGGTGCAGGTATGGCTTCTTTGATGATATCGACAAGTTGTAATGTCGTATCGATTTTCATCGTTTTCCGCTTTTCTTCTATTTTTCTCGCAATTTGTTTGGAAAACTTCTCTTCACCATACTGGAAAAAAATAGCGACCAATTTTTCATAAGGCCACGTGTTGACAATCGTATGGGCAGTGAGACTGTTTTCTTGGTTCATCCGCATATCCAACATCGCTTCTTGGTTGTAGCTGAACCCCCGTTCCCCTCGATCCAACTGTGGAGAGGAAACACCTAAATCAAATAAAAGCCCATCGACTTTTTCTATGCCATGTCTTTCGAGTTGCGTCTCCAATTCGCGGAAATTGGCATGGACAAACAAAATGTTGTCTTTATATTTGGACAGTCGTTTTCCTGCTGCTTGCAATGCATCCACATCTTGGTCAAATGCAATCAACCGCCCTTTTTCATTCAGTTTGGAAGCAATTCCTTCCGCATGCCCTCCGCCACCGACTGTACAATCGACATATGTAGCGTCAGGCCTTATGTTCAATCCTTCTATTACTTCATTTTTCAGTACACTTTCATGTTGAAACAAGCGATCACCCGCTCCGTTAATCAAATATCAAAATCCAATAAATTCTCTGCGATTTCCGAGAAGGATTCCTCGGACTCTTCGACATATTCATTCCACTTATCGTTCGCCCAGATTTCCACCCGTTCGGACACACCGATGACAACGCATTCCTTTTCAAGTCCCGCATACGTCCGTAACGATGGTGGGATGTTTATTCTTCCCTGTTTATCCACTTCACATTCAATCGCACCAGAGAAGAAAAACCGGGTGAAAGCTCTCGCATCTTTTTTCGTCAAGGGGAGTTGTTTCAGTTTTTCTTCGATCACTTTCCATTCGTCCATTGGATAAGCAAACAAGCATTTGTCGAGACCACGAGTCACAACAAATGCATCTCCAAGACCTTCACGGAACTTGGCGGGCACAATCATTCTTCCCTTTGTGTCGATGTTGTGCTTGTACTCACCCATGAACATTTTTCTTCTCCCCACTTTCGTAATTATATATTACCACATTCCCCCACTATCCTCCACCCATTTTTGAACAAATTGTAGAATTTGTTTTGTTTCGCTTGTTCAAGGGAAACATAAAAAAAGGGAGAAAAGCTGTCAAATCAAGGCTTGACAACTTTTCTCCCCTAGTTCCCCCAGAAGTGGAGGAAAGTGGTGGTATTTTTTTCTAATGGCGGATGAATTATAAATAAACGATATAATGTTGTTTTTCAAATGAAAAAGAAGAACGGGTGAGTTTTCCAATCACGTCCATCCCATATTTGTTCAGAAACGGCAGAACGTTCCATATCCTTTCTTGCAAGCCGTTTTCCGGATGAAGCGTGGATTGGATCAAGTCGTATTGATCCAACACATGTTTGTATTTTTCTTCCAGTGCCCGGATCATCCGATTTCTTAAAAAGTCGACTTCCCGATGTAAATAGGTCAAGTTTTTCTCTGAAAGGGCTCCGACATCATCCCGGATGTTTTTGGCTAAATCTTGTATCGGCCGATGGGCTTCCGTAATCTTCCGTTTCAGTTCGTCTGCGATTTCCGCAATCGGCGGGCTTTGTTTATTCTCAAACCACTCGATCTTTTCAGCCTCCACCCCATTGTTCAGCGCCGATTCGATTGGAATTCCAGTGTTCATCAACGCTTTACGGACTTTTTCCGGAACGAACGTGAACGAGAGCCGTGGGATGACAGGCGGCATGTTCAAATCCAAGATGGAAAATGCCTGTTTCAACAATGACCAATAACTGATTTCACCAGGTCCTCCGATGAAAGCTAAAACAGGCAATAACATCTCTTGCATCAATGGTCGTGTGATGACATTGTTGCTTAAGTTTTCCGGATGGTTCTCAGCTGTTTCGAGCAACTGTTCCGTCGACAGTTCGATTTCATCATTTTTCCCTTTCCAAGCACCCGTTTCCGTTCGTTTCAGCAGAATCCTTTCATTATCCCAATGGTAAAACAGATGCCCATCAGCAGGTTCCGGATCAAATGTCGGGCTGTATCCTTTTTCAAGCAATTGCCCATACGTTTCAAAAACAGCCCGAGTGATTTTTTGGTTGTTTTCGATGAGCCGGATAAAATAACCGTTTTCAATCCGCCGGATCCTTTCATCAGCCGCATCGAGCAAAATGATGCCTTCCTCTTGGAAAAGAGCGTGGATGAGGATGGCGAAAAAGTCAGTGAAACTTTCCGATTGAACTGCTGCTTTTGTTACCATGTGATGGATTTCTTCTGTATGTACCGTTTCCGGCAATTCAGCGAACAATTGATCCAGCCATTTTTTCAACCGTTTTTTATCGAGCAACACTTGGGAAATCGGTGTTTTTTTATAAACTGGTTGGTTGAATGTGAATTTTTTCAACTTATCTTTTTGCGGCAAATAAATATGATTGATTTCTTCATAATCATGGTCTTCTCCGGCAATCCAAAAAACGGGCAACACCGGAACGCCCAACGCCCTCTCCTGCTTTTCCGCAAATTGCAAAATGGAAATGATTTTGTTGATCGTATACAATGGACCGGTGAGGAGGCCTGCTTGTTGGCCGCCGACAACAACGACTGTATCGGGATTTTTCAACTCTTTTATTCTCTCAAGCGTTTCTTGACCCGCTCCCCAAGCAGCATTTTTCATTTTTAAAATATCCACCAATTGATCACGTTGGAATGTTCTTTTTTTCAATTCTTCCAATCTGTTTGTCAAGGGTTGGAAAGGAGGGTATTCGAAAAATTGCATGATATCTTCATGACGCCGATAATCAGCAACCAATTTTCCCTCATTTTCCAATTGCCACGCGTCGATTCGCATCCATTTCTACTCCTTTAACGTGGAATAAGTCCAAATTGTATTTTAACTGATATGGGGGATTATTTCACTTTATCTGTTTATGTAAGCATATATTTGATGATTCCTAAGACGGTTAAACAACCATATAAGAAAAAGAACAACAGAAACGAAATCCGCCATAACAACTTGACCGCTTTTTTCAATTGGATATCCCGTTCTTTTTTCCATTGGTTGAAAATAATGACTGACAACGTCGTCAATAGAAAAATCAAAATATATCCGAAAAAATGCCGTTCAAATAAAACGAGCAGCATGATCATGACGGCAAGGATGTAGAAAAGCGTCGTCCAATCCACCATCATATGGATTGCTTTCCATAGATTCCTGAGGCGGATCATACTGATGACATAGACGATGAAACTTGCCACCATCGGAACGGTGATGAAAAAAGAAATGATATGAATGACTACTTCCAGCATCGGTGCATATGCTCCTTCATTTTTTCAGCAATAAACGTGCCTTGACACTACTATATTTCATAATTAAACTATTTTCCAATCGGGAATTTAAAAACGAAGCGTTTTCATGTATAATTGAATTAAAAAGAGTACTTGGGGTTACAGTTTGGATTTCACAAAGGGGGAGAAAAAGATGAAAAAGGTGAAAGTGGAAAATTTATTGATCAACTATAAAACACTGGAAAAATTCAAGCGTTTCAAAGAGTATGGGAACCAGGAGCTTTCCATGTTGGAAGACTTGGAAAACAATATGATTGAAAACAACAGCGAATCGCCTTTTTACGGAATTTACATCGGGGAAAATTTAATCGCCAGAATGAGTTTATACAAAATAAAGAAAAAATACGATAATTATTTCGATCCACCGCAAGACTACTTGGCCCTATGGAAATTGGAAGTTTTGCCTGACTATCAAGGGCAAGGATATGGAACAATGCTTGTCGATTATGCAAAAGGTTTCAATATGCCGATCAAAACAAGTCCACGGATCAATTCCCACGGATTTTGGGAAAAAATGGGATTCCAAAAAGCTCATTACGATTTGGAACGTGACCTTGGAGAAAACCCATTGATTTGGCTTCCAGAAGGGGTAAAAGAAAAAATAAAACAAAAAGTAGAATAAAAGTAAAAAATTCCCACGTGAAGAATGATTCTCCATGTGGGATTTCTTATTATACATTCTTTTCTTTTTCCACCCCGTCATCTACCCAGCGCCATAATTTTTCCATTTCGCTCCAAGCATTTTGATAACGTCCCAATTGCTCCATCAACTTTTCATTTTCTTTTTGCAACCGGAGCAATTCATCGGACCGTACCCCGTTAATACCACCAGGAACTTTTTCCTTCAGTTTTTCCAACAATTGGATCGCTGATTCAATGGCATCGTCTTTCATATTACGCTCCATGTCCAATTGTTTCAAAGCTCGGGTCGTCATTTTCTTTCTTTCTTCCTTCGCCAGTTCGATTTCTTTTTCGTATTTTTTCCTGACGTTCGCATTCCAGCGGAAACCGCAGGCAGCCGGTGTTCTCGATAATTTGACCGCCACCGCCTTGAACGCCTCCAATTGGGTGTTTCCATTTTTGATAAATTGCAGAACGGTTTCTGCCAACAATTCGTCTTCTTCTTTCGTCCATGCATCTTGTCTTGTTTCTTTCATAGCACTCCTCCTCGACTTCTTTCTATTCAATGTATGCAGAAGCGAGGATTGGTAGAATCACATTCCATTTTTTCTTTTGGAAAACTTTGCGAGCGCTTCGCGATGGGCATCCGATTCCCATAGATTTGCAGCAGCCCTCACATCTTCTATCATCACGTCGAAAAGTCCATCCGCTCCGATATGCGCTTTGAATTGTGCCTTTAATAGACGCATTTGTTCGACGGATTTTTCGGTATAATCGTCGAACAAGTCGTCGTCCATCCAATCGGCTTCCGGTACGATGCGATGGATCCACCCTTTTTCTTGTAACTCTTCTGCAGAAAAAACCGTTCCTCTAGCGATCCAGTCTAATGCAAAACTTGGCTGGACTTTTTTGTACAATAAAACGCCACCGCCCCATCCGGGTAAAATGCCGATTTTTGTTTGGATGAAACCGAATTTCGTATGTTCTTTTGCGATACGGATATCACAAGCCGTCGCAAGCTCGCAGCCCCCTCCTAATGCATCGCCGTTCAATTTGGCGATGACCGGAACGGGAAATTGGACGATTCGATTCAATACGTCCATCATCGGATAAAGCCGGTCAAAAGCTTCTTCAGTGGATAGATCGGCATGCAAATCATGTAAATCTCCTCCGGCGGAAAACATCCGGTCATCTGTTCCAGTAATGACGAGAAATTTGATGTCATCCATTTCCGCTTCTTGCAAATTGCTTTTCAGCAACTCCGCCATTTGGAGAGAAATCGCATTTCTTTTTTCCGGTCGGTTCAAGCGGATGATGCCATAATTTTTTTCATGTTTTTCATACGTAATCAAACTCCCCATACCAACTTCCTCCCACCCCTTCATTCTGACCCTTTTCTATAGTATACATGACGACCGACACGGATTTCTATTTGTATATAAAAAAACAGACCACCATTTGTGATCTGCTTTCTATCGATATCAATCATTGACGACTTGTTCCCCATCATAATGTCCGCAAGATTTGCACACATGATGTGGTTTTGTCAACTCACCGCAATTGGAGCATTCGACCATGCCCGGAACTTGCAGTTTTTTATGCGTACGACGTTGATTTTTCACTTTTTTCGACGTTTTACGTTTTGGTGCTGCCATGACCTACACCCCCTTCATAGGAAGTCCATCGATTATTCATTCTCTTCCTCGTTATTCTCAAGTAAAGATGCTAATTTTTTTAATCGTGGGTCGATCGGCTTTTCATCCGTTTGCTCTTGGACGAAACTCCAACCTTCCCCTTCTGTCGGAGCTGCTCCTTCTGGATTTGGCTCCTTGGAAAACACCCGATAAGGTGTATCCAACAAAATATTTTCCATGATATATGGCTTCAAGTCAAGGACCTCTCCTTCCACCGGATGGATTTCACTTTCCAAATCGTCTTCCGTCAAATAAGGAGAGGTGGAAAAGACTTCATCCACCGAAATATCGAATTCATAAGGCACATCGACGAGTGTCCGCGCACAAGGCAACACCATTTTCCCTTTAATGCGCAACGAAGCGATCAATTCATCTCCATCTACAGTGAATGAAACTTTCACCTGCGCCGGATCGATTCTTCGGATATCATTATTCATCGTTTCCAATTCGGAAACATCGACGACATCCTCGAACTCGACAGGGCCACGGTGGCCATTTTTGCGGATTTGCGATACGGTCAACTTCATCGTCATCACCTCAAGACAACAAGAGTAATTTTAAAAGAAAAATGTTGTTTTGTCAATCTATTTTTCTTTACAGACGGAAAAAGCAATAAACTAAAACGAGCCTTCAGACAACAACACGCCTATCCAACCTTATATAATAATGTATCTTATCACAAGATTTGTTACAATAATAGCAAATGAAACTTTGGAGTTGAAACCGAATGAAGTCTTGCGGTGTCGTCGTTGAATATAATCCTTTCCATAACGGTCATCTATATCATATCCAAGAAGCAAAAAATGTATCAGATGCCGATGTCATCATAGCCGTGATGAGCGGTAATTTTTTACAGCGGGGCGAGCCGGCTATCATCGATAAATTCCATCGGACAAAAGCCGCTTTATCCTCCGGTGTCGACCTTGTACTGGAACTTCCTTATGCATATGCAGTGCAACATAGCGACTATTTCGCAAAAGGTGCCGTAAACATCCTCCGTGCGATTGGTGTCCAAAGCATTTGTTTCGGAAGTGAATCAGGCGATGCGGAACTTTTTAAAACAGCTTATCGGAAATATAAGGAAAATAAACATACGTATGAACATGAATTGAAAAATTCGTTGGAGCGAGGGTTATCTTTTCCTGAGGCGAGTTCACATGCATATGAAAAAATCGGATTGACGGACCACGCACTCGACCTTTCCCAACCGAACAACATATTAGGGTTCGGCTATGTAAAAGCAATTTTGGAAAACGATGTTCCGCTTGAAATATATACGATCAAACGCCTGAAAAATGCCTTCCATGATCAAGAGATCTCCGGTTCGATTGCCAGTGCGACCAGTATCCGGAAAGAACTGATCAAATATGATGAAATGACACCTGATGCACAGCGGGCGATCCCGGATTCAACCTATGAGCAACTTCTCACCTACAAGCGGAAAACCGGGCTTTGGCATGACTGGGAATTGTATTTCCCGTTCGTCCATTATCTCGTGCAAACGATGACTTACGAAGAGTTGCAGAATATCCACGGGATGGTGGAAGGATTGGAATATCGCTTGAAACAGACGGCAAAAACCGTTGAATCGATGGAAGAATGGATGGACGCCATGAAGACGAAGCGCTATACACGGACGCGGATTCAACGCCTGTTCACCCATATTTTGACGAACACAAAGAAAGTGCAAATGGAAAACTTCCTAACCGGACTAAATACAATCCCCTATATACGGATTCTTGGCATGAACCGGACGGGGCAAAACTATTTGAATCAAACGAAAAAAAACATCGATGTTCCGCTTATAAGCGGGATGAAAAGAGATATGCACCCACTTTTCCAAATGGAAGAAAGAGCATCTTTAGCGTATTACAGCGTGTTAATGCCGAAAATTAGAAAAGTGATGGCGGCCCAAGAATTGACGCCTCCTCTCAGATTACAATAAAAAGCTTGCGGTTGCCAAAGGCCGCAAGCTTATTTTTCCGGAAGGTTTTCCAAATATTCCAAGGCTTCATAAAATGTATCCACTGGGACAATTTCCAATTCGGCATCAATTTCTTCCGCAATTTGCAACGCTTCTTCATAATTTGAATTTTCTTTGCCGCCCTCATAAGGGACGAAGAAAATATCCATCCCTTCCCGTTCGGCTGACACGACTTTTTTATCGACACCGCCGATCCGGAAAACATTCCCTTCATAATCGATTCCTCCGGTACCGGCGACCTGGTAACCTTTCGTCAGGTCTTCTTCCACCAGTTGGTCATAGATTTCCAAGGCAAACATCAAACCTGCGCTTGGCCCACCGATTTTCCCGCTGGAAAAGGTCACTTCAGGATCCACGGTCACTTCCCTATCCGTAACAAGACTCACACCCATCCCTACTCGGGATTCATCATCCGGAAAGGGTGCCAATGTGATGTCTTCCGTCATATGTTTCCCATCTCTGAGAAACTCTACCGTGATCGTATCCCCCGCTTCTTTTTCTTCCACATAACTGACGAGGTCCGTTGACTCCTTCATTTCCAAGCCGTCCACTCGCACGATTCGATCGCCTACTTCCATTTTCCCGAAAGCGGGCATATCCTCTACTACACTGACGACGTAAACTCCTTCATACTCAATCGTGATATTTTTATTTGCCGCATCAAATGCCACGACAAGGGAAGCTTCTTGGGAACTTTCCATCACTTGAAGTTGGGCATGCATATAATCATCTGGAGTGATTCCTTCAGGAAACACTTCGTCAATCGGTCTGATATCGTTATGAGGAAGGATTTGAGCTAGAAGATAATGCATCGGCGTCGCTTGCAAACCGCTCACCGTCACCAGGTGCATGTCACCGGCGCTTGGATGGCCGTTTTCGACTTCGACAATCCCATCCAATGGTTCGATACTTCCCGGCCTTTGAATGTAATATGGCAATTCATAAGTGGCAAAAAAATAAAACCCGATGAATAATGCCAAATAAAATAAAAGCGTCCGTTTTGAAAATTTCATCTAACTCGCTGCCCCTTCCTTTCTCTCTCTGAATCGAATGACAATATCCTTTGTCATATTCTATGTCTGTATGAGCGTATATTGATATAGAACCAACAGCTTGTACAGTCCGTTCAATCTATTCTAGCATTTATTTTACATCTTCCAAATTGAGTTGTACAGAACATGCTCTTTTATAGGGGGCTACGGATTGAATCCATTTGTAAAAACAATTTTTTTATTTATTATGACCATTTGTTTTACGATTTCACTCATTTTTTTTCCTGAAGAGGCTTTATCCGCAAGTTTACGTGGGTTGAACATGTGGTTGCAAATCGTATTTCCTTCGCTTCTACCTTTTTTCATTACAGCAGAATTATTGATCGCATTCGGTGTCGTGAAATTTCTCGGCGTTTTATTTGAACCGGTTATGCGGCCACTCTTCAATGTACCTGGTGCCGGTAGTTTCGGCTGGATGATGGGTATGGTGAGCGGCTATCCGACCGGTGCTAAAATTGCGGCACGATTGAGGGAGGAGGGCCAATTGAGCCGGATTGAGGCGGAAAGACTCGTCTCTTTCACAAACAATTCCAGCCCACTCTTTATATTCGGGGCGATTTCCGTCGGTCTTTTCCAAAATGCTGCGGTAGGATTTTTGCTTGCCGTATGCCATTATACGAGTAATATGTTTGTCGGGATCTTCATGCGTTTCTATAAATTCCGGGAAGAAAAGACGAGCAAAGGCAGCAATGAAAATATGGACAACCGTCCACTATTTCTTTTTGCCCTTCGCAAAATGCATGAAACGCGCATGGAAGATAACCGTCCTTTCGGGAAAATTTTAGGGGATGCCGTATTACAATCAATTCGAACGCTGATTATGGTTGGAGGTTTCATCATTCTTTTTTCTGTTGTAGTCGAAATGCTCCGACTCGTGGATTTTTCCGTTTGGATCGGTAAAATCTTTGGGGGATTTTTCAGTTTGATCGGAATCTCTGATAGCTTCGGCACCCCTTTTTTCTCCGGACTTTTTGAAATTACGATCGGCGCTACCCTCATTACAGCAGTCGAGACGGATACTCTACTTTCGAAACTCGTTTTAGTGAGCTTTATTTTAGGCTTCAACGGGTTTTCCATCCAAGCACAAGTCGCCAGCATCCTAGCATCAACGGATATCCGTTTCCGTCCATATTTGTTCGCACGGGTTTTACATGGAACGATCGCCGCAATGATGACCATGGTTCTTTATAAACCGTTGTTCATCAATCGGATGATGGAAAAGCCGGCCGATATTCCGGCATCTACATTTCCGGACCCATCCATTTTGACACAAATCTTAAACCATCTGATGGCAATCGGCCCATGGCTAACCCTCGTCGCTTTATGGTGTGGCTTCCTCTTGCATGTACAAAAAAAGCTGGGAAAACAGTAAGGTAGGCGATGGATACAAATTCAGCCATCTTCGTTTTCTCAGCCGGCAACATCATGCAAAATTGAATTTCTTTTTCAATGCTTGTTCAACAACTTCCGGAACTAGACCGGAAATGTTCCCGTTATATTTGGCAGCTTCTTTCACAATGCTGGAACTTAAAAAAGAATATTTATTGTTTGTCATCATAAACAACGTTTCAATCTCTTTGTTCAACTTACGGTTCATGGAAGTGATTTGCATTTCATACTCAAAATCACTAACCGCCCGTAATCCGCGAATAACGGCATCTGCGTTTTTCTCTGCGGCATAATGCATGAGTAGAAAATCCGATGAATCGACGGACACGTTCGGAATATGTTTCGTCGATTCTTCAATCAATTGAACCCGTTCTTCCACGGAAAACAATGGAGTCTTAGCTTCATTGTTGAACACGGTGACAATGATTTCATCGAATATTTTCGCTCCCCGTTCCACAATATCCAAATGTCCATTCGTGAATGGATCGAAACTTCCCGGTACAATCGCTAGTTTTCCCATCCTTAGACTCCTTCCTCATGAAATTGATAAATCGTCACTGCTATCGTTTTTCCATAATTTTTCTTATTCAATACTTTCAATTGTTCTGTTTCCATAGGTATGTCATCTTCCGGATCGTGCTCGCAGTAGATGATGCCACCCTCTTTAATAAGACCTAGTCCCATCAACTCTTCCACCAGCAACGTATAATCCAACAACTGATAAGGTGGGTCGATGAGAATCAAATCAAAAGCGGTTCTGCGTTTTGCGAGAATCTTTATGGCCCTCAAGGCATCGTTTTTATACACTTCCGCTTGATTTTCCAATTTAACTGCTTTCAAATTTTCTTTAATCGTATGTATTGCTTTCGAATGTTTATCCACAAAAATTGCTTTGTCCATACCACGACTCAATGCTTCAATTCCGAGTGAACCACTTCCGGCGAACAAATCCAGTACATTACCGCCATCAAAAAAAGGACCGATCGATTGAAACACTGCTTCTTTCACTTTGTCGGTTGTCGGTCGCGTTTTTTCACCCGGAACAGCTTTCAATGGATGTCCTTTCCGTTTACCTGCCACAACTCTCATTGCGTCACCCCAAATATGCCGATTCGACATAATCCTACCATAAATTTAACAAGAATTAAACATTTGACGAACATTTTTGTTCTCTTATTTATCAGACTTTCTGTTTCATCTCTACGCAGAAA
>CALKWU010000005.1 GCA_938004015.1 uncultured Oceanobacillus sp. | reverse complement strand
CCAATTCACCTACACGTTGGGCTGCCTCTGCACCCGCTTCCGTCGCCGCTTTCACAGCTCCCACATCTCCTTGAACAAGGATAGACACTAAACCAGAACCAATTTTTTCACTACCTACAATTTCAACATTCGCTGATTTGAGCATCGTATCTGCCGCTTCGATAGCTGCAGTCAATCCTCTTGTTTCAATTACACCCAGCGATTTACTCATGTTCATTCCTCCTCGTGATCTTTTCTTCATGAAATGTCATAAATTTATGATTTTGATGTTGTTTTTTGTTTAGTCGTTTTCCGCTTTTTTTCATTTGATTTAACTGCTTTTTCTTTTCGTTTCGCTTTGGTCTGTGTGGATGCCATACTTTCCTGTCCGTTCAAGTGTTTCTCCGTACTTTCTTCTTTTCGCTGTGAAATTTTACGGGGGATGATGAATTTCATGATTTCCGGATGCGGATTCGTAATCGTCAGCGCCATTTTCAAAGGATTCTTTTCCTTTTCGCTGCACAATTGTTTGACAGCCTCCACCGCTTGAAACACATCGGAAACACTCCCACCTGCAATAACCGTCACTAAACGACCACCTAAGTCATTTTCACTGGAAATAAATTCGACACCACTTGTTTTGGTCATATGATCCAACGCTTCCAGTGCATAGGTGAAATAGCGGATTTCCACAACAGCCAGAGCTTCATAATTTTCCATCACTTATCACCTTTTCCACCGATGCCGAAGACACTTTCAATTCCTTCGTAAGGTCTTGGGATCACTTCGTATTGATACAATGCATTGAACTTCATCGCTTCTTCGGCGCCTTTTTCAATGGCGTATTGAACCGAAGCCAAATCTCCCCGAATGATGATCGTCAAAAGGCCTGAACCTGTTTTTTCCATTTTATCGATTTGCACAAAAGCAGATTTGATCATTCTATCCGTACAGGCTGTCGCTGCAGCCATGCCTACGACTTCTAATATTCCCATTGATTGGTACATACACCGTTTCCCACCTTCGCTCTACGATTTGAGCTTGACTTTTCCAATACGCAGGAGTTTTTCCATTCCTGTTGCCGAAGAGGGGATTAAACGAGTCAAAATATCTTCGGGTCGAATGTATTTACCGGCTTCATCTCTGGCCGTTTCCAACGCAATTTTCACATCATCGATCTTTCCGGTGAATTTCACCTGTATGACTAGAGGGATAGGTGCTTTATTCCCCATTTTTGGATTATTGCACTCGATTCCCATAATCGTGATGTCTGCCGCCTTGCAAGCTTTGTCCATCGCCGCCAAGGCAACACTGTAACCCTGTACTTCCAACAGTCCTACCGCTGACTCCATTCCATCCATTCCTTTCACCTATCCAATGATGCGAAAGCCACCTTCAGCTAGCACGCATCTTCTTTGCCTTGTGAACGTTTTCGCTGATGTGATCCCTTCTCCTGTCGGACCTGCAATCGTCATCGTCGTATGGCCTTCTCCGCCATATCCTACACCAGCCAAAGAGGATGCATTTTTAACAAAAATGGTCGTATCGATCGCCTGCGCAAATTTCGTCAAATGATCCACATTTTTGGAATGCATCACAGCTGTATGCCGATTGCCATGTTCCGCTTGGACAGCTAAATCGATTGCTTCATCCAAGTTGTCGACTCTGACGATCGGAAGCACTGGCATCATTTGCTCCAACTGGACAAACGGATGATTGGTATCCACTTCGCAGATTAATAGTTTAATCTCGTTATCAGGTTGTACACCTAATTGTTCCAAGAACATGGAAGCATCTTGACCGACCCATTTTTTAGAAACACGGTATCTTCTTGTTACATCTGTCGAACAACCGCCAGCTGAACGATCATCATTTTCTTCCAAGGCGAAATTCACCACTTGATCCAACTGTTGTTGATCCAGCATATACGCACCGTTGTTCAACATATGGAAGATCAAGTCATCAGCAATCTCATCAAATGCGAACACTTCTTTTTCCGCAATACATAACAAATTGTTATCGAAAGACGCTCCTTCGATAATCGATTTGGCCGCAAGCTCGATGTCAGCCGTTTCATCTACAATCACCGGAGGATTCCCTGCGCCTGCACCGATTACCTTTTTACCTGACTGCAATAGCGTACGGACAAGACCTGCTCCTCCTGTACCGACCAACATCCTCACTTTTGGACTGTCTATCAACTTCTGCAACGTATCCATTGACGGTTCTTTCACCATTGTCACTAGATTTTCTGGACCGCCCGCTTTTACGATTGTTTTGTTCAACAGTTCAACAACGTATGCAGAAGATTCTTTTGCAGAAGGATGCACATTGAAAACGACCGCATTTCCAGCCGCCAACATGCCAATAGAATTGTTGATGATCGTTGTCGTCGGATTCGTCACCGGAGTGACAGCTCCAATCAACCCATAAGGACCTTGCTCCACCAGCGTCAGTCCATCATCACCGGAAAAGGCTTCGGACTTCAAATCTTCGGTGCCCGGAGTTTTCAAGGCAGTCAATTCATGTTTGGCGACTTTATCTTCATACCTGCCTATTCTCGTTTCTTCGTAGGCTTTCTTAGCTAAATCTTCTTTTTTCTCTAAAACCATTTGTCGAATGGCACGGATGATGTTTTCCCTGTCCGTCAGCTTGAATTCCTTGATGAATTGTTTTTGCGCTTGATCACCCGCATGGATAGCGTCATCCATATCTTCAAAAACACCGAAATGACCGTTCTTCCTGTTGCTCATTGGTGTATGGTTTTGCGGATCGATTTGTTTCATTTTCATTGGAGTGACGATGTCTTCATGTTTGTGGTGAACAGATGTCTTTTCTTCGATGTTTTCCAAAACGGAACTGACAATTCGCCGGATATCAGCTTCAGATATTTTCACTTTCCATCACCTCGGTTGAGTGTTTTCAAAACATTTTCAGTCACTTTTTGCACAATTTCTTCTGCTAAATTTTCTTTTTGATTCGGTTTCTCTGATTCTCTTCCAATTGGACTTGAAGGGTTGCCGGCATCCTTGCATGGTGGTTGTCCACCGGCTTTAATTCCCATATTTTGCCTGATTTGAATCAAATCGGAAATTTGTGAGCAATTCAACTCATTGGCTCTATTGATGATATTGTTTGTATACATCAACATCAATGAGTAATGTTCCAAAGCTTCCATCCGATAATACGCTTCGATTAGATCTTTGCCCCAAGTCAGTGCACCATGATTCGCAAGTAAAACCGCATTATGATCTTTGCAGTAAGGCGCAATCGAATCCGGCACTTCTTCAGTCCCTGGTGTCGCATATGGGGCGACAGGAACATTCCCTAATAAAATGACCGCTTCAGGTACAATCGGTTTATCCAATGAAATTCCCGCAACAGCAAATGAAGTCGCGACTGGCGGATGTGCATGAACAACCGCATTTACTTCCGGATTTTCTTTATACACCCTCAGATGCATTTTGACTTCTGATGAAGGTTTTCTGTTTCCAGAAATCACATTACCGGAAAGATCCATTTTCACCATCATATCCGGTGTCATAAAACCTTTGCTCACACCAGTTGGTGTTGTGATGATCGCATTTGATCCCACTTTAACAGATATGTTTCCATCGTTTGCTGCAACAAAGCCTTTATTGTATATCCTTTTACCGATTTCACAGATGAGTTTTTTCGCTTCAAAATCTGAATAATACTTTTTATAATTCACCAACTTATTCATTCCCTTCATCAAGTTGCTAGTTTATACTTAAATTTTCCCACTTTGTTTTGGTTTTGTCAATGTATTTTGTTGTTTTTTATCCATTTATTTTGGTTTTATGGCGATATTGTGTTTTATCGTGAGGTTTGTTATAATGAAATTAGTGTTTCGTCGCCTAGCTGCATTTTGTATTTTTTTGTTTTAAATTTCCAATAAACACGGAGGTCCATTATGTTACCAATAGCAAGAAAAAACAAAATCAAGGAAATTATACTTGAGAAAAAAAGTGTCACGGTTGCAGAATTGACGGAATTATTCAATGTGACTGAAGAAACTATACGACGTGATCTCAAGCAACTGGAGGATGAAGGTATTCTTAACCGGACATATGGCGGTGCCTATCTATCCGAGACGGTCCAATACGATGTCGATGTCAACTTGAGGGAGCATATCCATATAGAAGGAAAACGCAGAATCGCCCGTAAAAGCTTAGAATACATCAAAAATGGTGATTCTATTTTTCTGGATGCTTCAACAACTTCGTTAGCAATCGCTTCCATGCTCACTAATCAAAAAATTACAGTGGTCACCAATTCCATCAAAATCGTTAAAGCTTTATTGGACAAGAAAAATATCCAAATAGTGGTCATCGGTGGGTTATTATCCCATTCTTCCTTGTCGAACCTCGGAAGAAACGCAGAAGAAAATATGACTAAATACTTCTTTGATACCGCATTCATTTCCAGCAGTTCAATCAGTATGGAAAATGGCATGACGGACACCAATGAGCAACAAGCCACCATTAGACATATTGCCGCTACTCGTGCCAATAAAGTCCACTTGATCGTCGATCACACGAAGTTTGATAAAACATCATTCGTCAAAATCGGTGACTTGAGCATGATTGACAATGTAATCGTCGACGAAGCCTTGTCTGAGGAATGGCGAGAGTTTTTCAAAGAAAACAATATTACGTTCGATGAATGCTCGTCCAATTCCATATGAGAGTCCAACCGACCCACTAATATTTTCTGTGGGTCTTTGTTATTTTACTGGTTATAGGAAAGAACACGAAAACTGCCCTTGCTATATTTCAAAATAGAAACACTCGCATTTTTGATTTCTTCCGTAAATTGTTTTCCCCTTGAAAACCTGTTGATGATGAGTTTAATGATGGCGCCGTGACAGACGAGCAAGATGTTTTCATCCGCACGACTTTCCTCGACCATTTCGTCCAAACCTGTCTCGACCCTTTGCCATATATCTGACGTGCTTTCCGCATATCCAGTGCAATCCAACTTCCTGATCCAATCGATCATCTTTTCAATATTGACCCGGCGGTACAATTCATCCCACCCTGAATAGTCAAGGCTATGTTCTTCAATGATGTTTTCTGCTACGTTGTCGATCCGCTCTCCTTCCAAGCTCCCAAAAAACGCTTCTCTGAAATCAATCCGTTCATTAATTTTAAAACGGTCATTTTTCACATTCTGCTTCATGATTATGGTTGCTGTTTCCACGGTTCTTCTAAGATCACTCGTATAAACACTTGCAAACGGTATGTCCGACAATTTCCTCCCGCATTGGATCGCCATCCGGATTCCCTCTTCTGTCAATGGGGTGTCCGACCAGCCTTGCATCCTTTTGAATTTATTCAAATATGTCTCTCCATGCCTCACCAAATACAATTTGAATTCCTTTTCCATAAAATCTCCTCAGCCTTTTCGTTATCTGTTCAGAGGGATGATGTCCATTTCCATCCATAACGATGGAAATGGACTATAAAAGCTACACACGTTATCGAAAATAACGTGTGTCGCCGTATCTTCATTAATCCTCGAACAGTTTCGCCAAATTTTCTTTATAAGATGGATAGACAATCCCTTTCTCCGTGATGATTGCAGTAATCAAGTTGTGATCAGTCACATCGAATGCCGGGTTATACGTTTTGACATCTTTTGGCGCCATCGGCTTCTTATACCAAGTTGTTGTGATTTCTTCTGATGGTCTCAATTCTATTTCAATATCGTCGCCGGTTTCACATTCCAAATCAATGGTGGACATTGGCGCACAAACGTAGAAAGGGATATTATAATGTTTTGCTAGAATGGCGACTCCCGAAGTTCCAATTTTATTTGCTGTATCCCCATTTGCAGCAACACGGTCGCAACCGACAAGGACGGCTTGGACTTTTCCTTCATGCATGACGATCGATGCCATATTATCGGCAATCAACGTGACGTCAATACCCGCTTCCTGCAATTCCCAAGCTGTCAACCGGGCACCTTGGAGGAGCGGTCTTGTCTCATCAGCGAAAACTTTGAAATTATATCCTCGCTCCTGACCAAGATAGATTGGAGCCAATG
The DNA here is from genome assembly GCA_938004015.1 of uncultured Oceanobacillus sp. Lineage (GTDB taxonomy): Bacteria > Bacillota > Bacilli > Bacillales > Amphibacillaceae > Oceanobacillus. The sequence continues at coordinate 5,770 of CALKWU010000005.1, read as the reverse complement.
CCGTACCATACTTTGCTGTGGCGATTGTTCCGGCATTACAGTGTGTCAATAATCCCCAATTTGGTTCCAACAAGGAAAGGGCATGTTCCCCAATAGATTTACAAACCTCTTCATCTTCTTTGCGGATGAGTTCCGCTTCTTCCTTCAATGCTTGCTTAATCTTATCAATTGGTTCTTCCTTCTCTTGTTTCAACCTGTCTTCCATACGATCCAATGCCCAGAATAAATTGACCGCAGTCGGCCTGGACGAAGCCAAATAATTTTTTACTTCCATAAACTCTGCCAGGAAATCTTCATACGTATCCGCTTTTGATTGTTTCACACCTAAATAAACTGCATATGCCGCTGCAATGCCAATCGCAGGTGCACCACGTACTTTCAATTGATAAATCGCATCCCATATATCTTCCATTTCAGTCAATTCGAGAAAAACCTTTTCATTCGGCAATTTCGTTTGATCCAGTAAAACCAATGCATTATTATCATCATCCAGTCGAACTGATTGGATCATGTCTACAGGCTTGGCCATTAGCTATTCCCTCCTTGATGTCCTCTTACAAAAATTCCTTTATAACTTTCACGAAATCTTCTCCTGTTTTATGCTCGTCTCTGTCCAGAATAAATTTTTTAGCGATTGATAGGCATGCTTTTTCTGCTGCTGCACGTTTCTCTGGATCCTCGATGGATGTTATATCCTGAACCTGTGCCATACCGATGATTCTTCTCGTCAATTCCAAGCCGGCAACTGCCGAAGAATCACGTAAAATACCATCGAGATAATATTCCTTCATTCCTTCGTATTTTGCGACACGTTCCGTCACTTTTTCATCCCAAAGCTTCCAAAACTTATCTTTGAACAAATCGACCGTATCACGGATTGTATCCTCAATATATGTCATGAAATCTTCGCGTTTTTCTTCGTCATCCAATGTGTATTTGGCATGGGCTTGAGAGAAAATCAGGTTTGCAATGACGTTCCCGACGTCGTAGCCAGCTGGTCCATAGAAAGCAAACTCTGGGTCGATTACTTTTGTCGAATCTTCTTTGATGAAAATTGAACCCGTGTGAAGATCACCATGAATCAAAGACTGTGCATTTGTCATGAACTCAAACTTCAATTTGGCAGTTTCAAGTTTCAACTTGTTATCGTTCCAAATATTTTCTTCGATAAACTCCCTAGTCCCTGGAAAGACCTTATTCCGGTCGCAATCATAGAATGGTTCCGTATAAACCAGGTCTTCTGTGATTTCGCAAAGTTCCGGATTGATGAATCTTTTCACCAATTCTTTTTTCTCTTTGTGCTCCATTACCACATCGGATGTAAGCAGTAATGTATTTGCCATATAGGTGGAGATATGATCTGCGAATTTCGGGAACTTTTTATATTCCATCAAGGCGGATCTCATAATTTCGTGATCAGACAAATCTTCCATCGCGAAGCAATTCATAATCGGGTCATACTTGTACATCTTTGGAACAAAGCCTTCCGCGAATTTTCCATGCGTGGCAAGTGCTTCACTTTCAATTCGGTTCCGGTCTGGAGAAACTTTAATATCAGATGAAATTCTTGCAACCGGACCAGCCTGCTTGAGGATGATCGACTTACCATGTTTTTCGTCGACCACACGGAAAACATAGTTCAAATTCCCATCGCCAATCTCTTTACAAGTCAGTTCGGCATCTTCTTCAAAAACGTCTAATTGTTGCTTACAATACTCAATCACGTCATCTTCTTCCATTTTGAAATAACCTTTTGTAAAGTCTTTCATTTCTATCCCTCCATTAAGATTTTCGTTTGTAATATGTCAATGCCAATGCAAGGGCCAAGACTGCTCCTTTTACAATATCCATCGAATAATATGGAACCGATAACATGACTAAACCGTTGGAAAGAATCCCTATCAACACGGCACCAATAAACGTTCCGAATGCGTTCGGTTTACCAGACCCCAATACAGACAGGCCGATGAAAGCCGCTGCAACCGCATCCATCAAATACGGTCCACCCGCATTCACTTCCGCCGTCATTACCCGGGAAGCTAAGACAATTCCGCCGATGGCTGCGAAAAACGCTGACAAAAGATAAGCCAATACTTTGTATTTATTGACTGGTATACCGGAAAGCCTTGCAGCTTCTTCATTTCCGCCGATGACATACATATAACGTCCATGTTTCGTGTAGTTCAGGAATAGATGGACAATGACAACAATGACAAGCATAATGATGATAATCCATGGTACTTGACCGATTTTGGAGAAGAGTTCGCTAATTTGACCAGTTGCATACGATCCATCCGGCATCACCATGTTTTGTGATACAGTTGCACCTTTCGAATAAGTGAGGGCAACTCCTTGTACAATGAACATCGTTGCCAAGGTTAAGATCATATCAGGTATTTTCACTTTCACAATCATAAAAGAGTTGAACAATCCTACAATCAATGAAGCAGCAAGAGCTGCAACCAAAGCGACGAAAGTATTTTGGCCGTACCAAACAAACATCGAAATGACGATCACGTTCGCTAATGATGCTGTCGAACCAACTGACAAATCAAGACCATCGACAGACAACGATATAGTGATTCCGATAGCTATAATTGTTACAATGGAAATGGAACGTAAGATATTAATGATATTGGATGTATCAAGAAAAGCCGGGTTCAACGCAGTGAATATGATGATCAACAATGCGATTGTCAATAATGTCCCGTACTTATATAAGAAGTCAAAAAAACTGAATGTTTTTTTCTGAGCAGGACTACTATTCTCAGTCATCCGCCTTGCCTCCTGTCGAATAAAATAGCAATTCTTGTTCTGTTGTTTTCTCTGTTTCTAGTTCTTTGACGACTTTTCCATCGTAGACGACATAAACCCGATCCGTGATTCCTAATATTTCAGGCAGTTCACTCGTCAAATAAAGGATTCCTTTCTTGTTTTTCGCCAGATTGGAGATCAATTCATAAATGTCTTTTTTAGCTCCAACGTCGACACCTTTGGTAGGTTCATCGAAAATGAAGACATCTGAATGACTAAGCAGCCATTTACCGATAGCCACTTTCTGTTGGTTCCCACCCGACAGGTTCTGTACGAGTGTCTCTTCAGATGGAGTTTTGATTCCTAATCGATCGATCATTTCTCTTGCAGCTTTTTTCTCTTTCTTGAAGTTCAAAAAGCTCCCTTTTCTCGTAAAATTCCCTAAATTTGCAGCAGTCAAGTTTCTGGCGACAGATTCAAGTACTAAAATGCCTTCTTTCCTTCTTTCTTCAGGAACCAATGCAATACCTTGTTTAACAGCATCGTATGGCGACTTCAATTTAATTTCCTTACCACGTAAGAAAATTTTCCCTGAAGTAATCGGTTCCGCTCCGAATATCGCTTTTGTAATTTCCGTTTTACCTGCACCGACCAATCCTGCAACACCGACAATTTCGCCTTCTCTTACTTCAATATTGATGCCATTCAATTTGTCATCATCACGGAGATCTTTCACTTCAAATAGTTTTTCGCCAATATCCACTTGCACTTTCGGGAATTGATTGTCGAGTTTTCTACCTAGCATGTGCTCGACCACTTCATTTTGAGTGATGTTTTTAATTTTTTCTTTTATGATGAACTTTCCGTTTCTCATAACGGTGATATCATCACAAATACGGAAAAGTTCCGGCATACGGTGTGATATGAAAATAATTCCGACGCCTTTTTTCTTTAAATCTTCTACAATCCTGAACAATTCCTCAGTCTCCGAGTTACTTAGCGGAGCAGTCGGTTCGTCCAAGATTAAAAATTTACATTTTTTGGAAATTGACCGCGCAATTAAAACCATTTGTTTCTCTGCGAGGGTCAACTCACTGACTAATTTTTTGGACGAGATATCCAAGTTCATGCTTTTTAGGATTTCAGTCGCCTCATTATGAATCTCTTTCCAGTTGACGACTTGTTTTTTTCCCATGTCATTTACCGTTTTATTAAGTAAAATGTTCTCTCCGACAGATAAGTAAGGAATCAAAGCCGTATCGACTTCTTGGTATACGATTTGAATCCCATGTTCTTGGGCATCCTTTGGATTTCGGATTTCCACTTTTTCTCCATTGAAGTATATCTCTCCAGTATAGTGGTCATAAGCACCTGAAAGCACCTTCATCAACGTGGACTTTCCCGCACCATTCGCTCCAATGAGAGCATGGGTTGTACCAGTTTCAGTGACGAAATCCACATTATCCAAGGCTTTGACACCCGGAAATTCAATGGATATGTTCTTCATTTCTAATTTTGTCTGTCCCAAACGATTTGTCCCCCTTTCCAATCCTGTGGGAACTTCATTCTATCCTCTCCAGCCGGCTAGAGAGGATAGAATGGATCTGGCCCGCAGGCTTCAATTAATTACTGTAATGTTCTTTCAAAGTTTCCATCCACGGCTCCAAGAAAGCATCAGATACTCCCCAACCTTCAACAATATTTTGCAGGTTTTCCATATTGACGGCTTCACCTGAAGCTTGAAGCTCTTCTTGGGAAATTAAGGACGCTTCTAAGTCATATGTTTCAGGAGTATCTTCTCCCGCCAATTTCTTTGCCATGATCCTCATATTCACAGCTCCGATCAGCTTAGGATCAACTGCCGCAGTGTACTTCCAAGGACTGTTTTCTTCCATCATCAGTTGTAAATCCGCATTGGATACGTCAATTCCGTATAGTTTGACGTCGTCTCTACCGGCTTCTTTTATTGCTCGTGTAGCACCGATCGCAAATGCATCCCATGTTGCGAAGATCGCATCAATTTCCCCTTCTGGATATTTATCCAACATGGCAGCCACTGCGTTTTGAGTTTCTACAGATGTATCCGCTGTAGCAACGCCAAAGCGGTCAATCTCGTTTATTCCAGGATTTTCTTCCAAGAATTTCTCGTAAACCGCATTTCGTCTTACCATTGGAGGGAACCCATCAACCCATAGGTATACGATGTTCGCTTCCTCTCCAACTTCCTCTTTCAATTTGTTTAATGCTAATTCAGCAAGGGCAGCATCATCTTGAGAAGTGACGGTGACGCCCTCGATTTCTGTCAACTCTTCAATCGAGTCAAAAGTCACTACTTTTTTGCCGGCATCGACAAGCTCCTGTACTGCATTGTAAGTCGCATCGTCGTCACCATGAGAGATGATTACCCCGTCCAAATTTGGATCTTGAATAGCTTGTTGAATTGTGTCGTGGAAACTAGCTGTATCGCCATTAGCTGTATACGTATCAACGTTGAAGCCGAGTGATTCCCCTTCTTCTTTAGCTCCTGCTAAGAATTGCGCAGTATGGTCGTCTCCTCCGATTTTACGGATCACCTTGATGTTCACTGGATCTCCTTCAGCAAATCGTTCCGGTACGCCGTCAATGGAAACACCTTCACTTCCATTGGACGAATCGGTATCTGAGCTTGAGTCTGTTCCACAACCCGCAAGAAGCAAAATGAGTGCTAGAAACAGCAACAAACTCTTCTTGAAAATTTTTTTCACCTAAGACACTCCCTTTTTAATGTTTTTTGTTTCGTTTGTATGTTCACCAATATTTTACCACACTGAATCCGGTTTCACAAGGTTTTTTGTGTATTTATAGTGAACTTTTATTGTTTTTTTGAAGCGAAATCAAAGTCATCTTCCTTGTTTTATTTGGTTTGTTTTTGTTTGAATGGTACTTTTTGATTAAATTTCTCAAAAATATAGAGCGTTGTAATACTTTTTTAATCTCTTAAAAAAGTTATAATGTTATAAAAACAAAAGAGTTTGAA
>CALKWU010000004.1 GCA_938004015.1 uncultured Oceanobacillus sp. | reverse complement strand
ACCTCAGCCAACTCTTCGCCTTCACCGGAAAGTTTCTATTGTTTAATCAGAACGGATTTCGGGTAGAAAGTGCTATTGTTTTAAAAACGTGAAAAACAGCTTTTCACCTCATAACTTTTTTACTTTCGGCTACTTCCGTTATATAATGTTTATAGGTAAATATTATAAATTTATAATGTTTACCTATAAACTAATTAAAGGAGGAGCAGAACATGAAATTACAAGACAAGGTTGTCATTATCACTGGTGGAGCTGGCGGTATCGGGAGTGGAATGTCTGTAGCAATGGCAAAAGAAGGCGCAACAGTGGCGATTGTCGACATCGACGAAGAAGCCGGAAAAGCGATGGAGAAAAAATTACAAGAAATTTCTCCGGAGTCCATCTTCATCAAAGCCGATTTAATGGATCGGGAAAATTTACCGAATATCGTCGAACAAGTTGTGGAAAAATACGGCAAGTTGGACGTGTTGGTGAACAACGCCCATGCATCCCGGCAAAAGCCATTTGAAGAAATCACCCAGGAGGATTTCGATTTATCGTTCGGCACCGGATTTTATCCGACCTTCTATCTCATGAAAGCTGCTTTCCCTTATTTGAAAGAAACAAAAGGAAACATCATCAACTTCGCATCTGCCGCTGGGTTGGAAGGGCAACAAACACAAACCGCTTATGCAGCAGCAAAAGAAGCGATCCGTGCCATTTCCAAAGTTGCGGCGAACGAGTGGGGGAAATACGGAATCACAGTCAACATCATCAGTCCGATCGCCAATACCCCTGGTGTGGAAGCTTGGAAAGAAGCGTATCCGGAAATGTATCAAGCTGTCTTATCGCAAATTCCTCTTGGACGATGGGGAGATCCGGAAACAGATATCGGCCCGGTCGCCGTGTTCCTTGCTTCCGAAGACTCAAAATATATGACAGGGCAAACACTCATGGTGGACGGAGGTTCCACGCAAATACGCTGAACAGAGGGGAACACCAATGGAAAAAGTCAATAATATTTTCACGCTGACCCATATGATCCAACAAGTAACGAATGAAAATATTGTCCGGTTCACCAATGAATTTTCTTATCCCATTGGTATATCCACGATTGTCACCCTTGCTGAAATACGTGCGAGTGGACCGGTGAAACAAATCAATTTATCCGAAAAATTGGGCTACTCCAGAAGTACAATCACCAATACGGCGGATAAATTGGTCAAATTTGGACTTGTCGAACGGGTTTATGATGAAAAGGATCGGCGGACCGTCCGTTTGCAAATCACAGAACAAGGCAAGGAAGCTTTGGAAGAAGCAAAAGCGATTGGCGACAAAATTTATTCAGAACAGTACAGCGTTTTAACCGATGAAGAATTGGAGCAATATATCCGACTCCAGAAAAAATTATGGAAAAGCATGCGACATGCGAAACGACTATCCATTTAATCAGAAGGAGGAATTTTCCATGGCTCGTTTACAAGGTAAAATCGCCATCATTACAGGTGCAGCTCAAGGCATGGGGGAAACCCACGCACGCCGTTTCATCGAAGAAG
>CALKWU010000003.1 GCA_938004015.1 uncultured Oceanobacillus sp. | reverse complement strand
GACCAACATATAACGTACGCCGCCCGCTTTGAGGATCGCTTCAATGATCGCTTTATAGTCCATGGAACCTTGACCTAGTTCCGCAAACTCAATGATGTTAGTGAATGCTTGATAGAACTCCATGACGTTGCCTTTATCCAACAATTCAAATGCTTCATCTGGAATGGCTCCGATACGGTAATCTTTCAAGTGGATAAGTTCAATTCGATCGGAGTATTTTTCAATGATATCGATAGGATTTGCTCCACCTCGTTGTACCCAATGGAGGTCCAGTTCAAATCCTAAATCCGGACATTCTTCAGCAATAATGTCCAACATGAATTTGCCATCGTACTTTCTGAATTCTACGTGATGATTATGGTAGTATAAGTTGATTCCATGTTCTTTCAATTTAACGGCATAATCGTTTGCCTGACGGGTAAACTCCAACACCGTGTCCAAATTTCGCATATTTTTAAATGGCAGCATGCCGATTCGTAACAAATCGACATCTAGTGTTTTACAATCTTCCACAATCTTATCGAATTTCGTTTCTAAATCATCGTTGCCGCCTGATCCTTCGTTGGCAACTACGCATGATAGCGCAGCAATATCCATTCCCAATTCGTCTTTCGCTCGTTTAAGCTCAGCTACATTTTCAGCAGTCATCGGAATTTGCGATATTTCCACAGAACTGAACCCGAGTTCGGACACTTTCTTCAATGTTTCAAAAGGACCAAACTCTTCAAACTTTTCTTTCAGCATCATCGCTTGAACGCCAATTTTTGGTTTAGCCATTTACATGAACTCCTTTGCATAGGTTTTTCGTTTTTCTTCACTGGACAGTTTCAACATGTCAACCATCAACATGCTGTTCAGTGCATCATCGATGGTGATGTAATCATCAGAATCATCAATGACAGCTTGATAAAAGGACTGGATGGCCACTTTATGCCCCAAGCCATAATAAGATTTCGTACTTTCAAACATTTCATCTTCTGCGATCAAAATGCCTTCTTCATTGTTGAAGTTGTATTCAACCAGTTTATTGTCGTTGATTGAAAACCGTCTTTTCTCCGTAATGACTTCCAACTCTACTGTGGAATTGACGGCATAGGCATTGGTGGCAAAATACAATCCGGTCACCCCATCTTCAAACTCATAATTCGCTGTCGCAGTATCTTCTACCTCGATATCGTAATCAAGCAAATTCATGAGCCCGCCTTTACAGGATAAGACTGACCGTCCTGCAAACAGCTGCATTAAATCAAGGGTGTGGATCGACTGATTGATGATTGTTCCACCACCTGCCCGTTTCAACTCTCCGCGCCAAGGTTCAGCTTCATAATAAGTTTCTGGTCTGAACCAGGTGACGACACCTTTTAAAGCCTTGATTTTTCCAATTTCCTTTGCCGATCTTGTTTCCAGTATGTCTAACAGAGCTTGAGTCGTACGATTATAACGGTTTTGGAAGCAAACACCGAGTTTGAAGTCGCTATTTTCGACTGTCCGCTTCAACTGTTCGCCTTGTTGATAGGTTAAGGATAGAGGTTTTTCCAGAAAGACATGGACCCCATGTTCCAAACATTTTGCTGCAATCGGAGCATGCAAATCATGGGGCAAACATAGGTGGACGACATCTAAATTTTCTTTTTCCAACATCTCTTCAAAGTCGACATAAAAAGGATAATCAGGATAATCAGCCTGTTTTTTTGGATTGATATCACAGACCGCTACCAATTTCCCCAATTCACTCTGTTCGATGCCTAACTGGTGGATATATGCAATTGTCCCTAAACCAATGATTGCTACTCTCAGCATCGTACTCACTTCTCTTTCCTATTCTTCTTTAGAATGGCGATCATTCAGTTGTTTTCTTGTAAAATATCAAGCAGGTGGTCGGAATGGGAACAAGAAACATTCCCCTTCTGACTGTCCATTTTTACTCCGTCCTGCTTCTCTTCTCCTTCAGGTTTATGAAGCGTCACGCAACATTCAAGAGTTCATATCATTTAAGATCTCGTTTCATATTTTCCTTCTTCTTTTATGCGCTTATTCAATTCTTCCAAGTAGAGTTCTTCATCGAGTGGAAGTTCCACTTCTTTTCCTAACCAGCTGGATAGGTGGATGGCATTCGCGAGTGCAACTCCGTTGATTCCGTCGCTTCCCGGTGCGATCAATGGTGTGCCATCAAGAATGTTGGCTGCGAAGTTTTTCAGTACGTTGATGTGCTGTTCGCCCCACACGCTTTCAAATTTCATTTCTTCCACATCATAAATTTCGCCAGGTCCTTCACCCATGAAAATCCTGGAAACATCTTCCATCGTCATTTCTTTGCTCAATTCCGCTTCGGAAGTTTTCATACGGTATACAGTCACTTTTTCACTGTTGTCAACGATGATTTTTCCTTTATCACCGTGGATTTCAAAACGGTCTGTCCCCATAATGTCATGTGTACAAGTGATGAACGTACCTGTAGCTCCGTTACCATAGTCAAGGAGTGCAGTCACTTCGTCTTCCACGACGATATCTCTTTGATATCCGTATTTTACGTTCGCATAAACTTTCTTCGGCATTCCTGCAATCCATTGAAGAAGGTCGATTTGGTGTGGTGCTTGGTTGACGAGAACGCCGCCGCCTTCTCCTCCCCAAGTTGCCCTCCATTCGCTTTGATCATAGTAACCTTGTGGACGCCACCAAGTGGTGATGATCCAATTCGTACGACGGATGTCACCAATTTCACCGTTGTCTACAATCTCTTTTACTTTTTGATACAACTTATTGGTCCGTTGGTTGAAGAAAATAGCGAATGTCAATTCCGGTTTTGAAGCAGCGAAGTCATTCAACTCTTTCACTTGCTTCGTATAAACACCTGCTGGTTTTTCAACTAAAGCGTGAATATCTCTTTTCAATGCCTCAATTCCCATTTCCGGGTGCAAATAGTGCGGTACAGTCGTTACAACCGCATCGACATTTCCGCTTTCAAGCATGTCGATATAATTCTCATAGAAAGGTACATTCGGATATTTTTCTGCCGCCAACTCTTTCTTGGCAGGATCGATATCACAAATTGCACCTATTTCCATGTTCGGTACTTTTCCTTCATCAATAAATCCAGCATATGTCCCACCTTGGGCCCCTAATCCGATGATTCCTAATCTCACTTTTTTCATGATGATTCTCCTTTATTTATTGATTTTTTGATTCGAAGTTGAAATAACGTTTAGCATTTTCGTAACAAATATTTCTCACATACGTGCTTAAAAGTTCCATATCTTTCGGCGCTTTACCTTCCTCTACCCAAGTCCCCAAAATATTACACAATACTCTTCGGAAGTACTCGTGTCGTGGGAAGGACAAGAAGCTTCTGGAGTCGGTGAGCATTCCGATGAAATTGCTGATCAAGCCGATATTGGCCAGTGTCTTCATCTGGTCTTCCATCCCGTCGATCGTGTCATTGAACCACCATGCGGTTCCGAATTGCACTTTTCCAGGAATTTCATCCGTTTGGAAGTTTCCAGCCATGGCGGCCAAAATGTTATTGTCGCGGGAATTCAAGCTATAAAGGATTGTTTTCGGCAACTTGTCCTTCACATCCATGGCATCCAACAGACTGGAAAGCTTATCTGCAAGCAATTGGTCGCCTATAGAATCAAAGCCCGTATCCGGTCCCAATAGTTTGAACATCCGGGTGCTGTTGTTACGGAGCGGATTGATGTGCAGTTGCATCGCCCAATCTTTATCCGCATAAAGTTCACCGAGGAACACCAATGTATATGTTTTAAATTGTTCCACTTCTTTGTCGGATAATGCATCGCCTTTCAAGCGTTTGACAAAAATTGCGTTGACTTCTTCTTTCGTCGCTTCTTCATAGAACATGACGTTGATGCCGTGGTCGGAACTGCGGCAACCATGTTCGTCAAAGAAATCAACACGGCTTTCAAGGGCTGCGAGGAAGTCATCGTAGTTATCGATCGATGTATCTGCAGCTGCTTCCAACTTTTTGACCCAATCAATGAATTCTTCATTTTCAATGGACAGTCCTTTATCCGGACGGAAGGATCGCGATACCGTGATGGAATAATCCGATTCAGCCAATGCCTTATGAGCTTGCAAATCATCGGTCGGGTCGTCTGTTGTTCCGACAAACTGGACATTTTTGTTTTTCAACAAATTCCGTGCCGACAATTCCGGTGATTTCAATTTAGCATTGGCTTCTTCCCAAATTTCAGGTGCAGACTTTTCATTCAAAAGGATATCGATGTCGAAATAACGCAACAGCTCCAAGTGAGTCCAATGGTACAATGGATTTCCCAATGTGTTCGGCACGGTTTTAGCCCAAGCGAGGAATTTTTCATAATCGGGCTTGTCCCCGGTAATATATTCTTCTGAAATTCCATTCGCCCGCATCGCGCGCCATTTGTAGTGATCTCCACCAAGCCAAACTTCCGCCAAGTTCTCATAGTTTTTGTCTTCGAGTATCTCGTATTGATTCAAGTGATTATGGTAATCGATGATGGGGAGTTCCTTAGCCGTGTCATGGTACAATTCTCGTGCCGTGTCATTATAGAGGAGAAAATCGTCGGTAATAAAAGTCTTCATTTTTAACCTTCCTTTCTATTCGTGGAACTAGAT
>CALKWU010000002.1 GCA_938004015.1 uncultured Oceanobacillus sp. | reverse complement strand
GATTAAAAGAAAAGATGACAATCCTTTTTTCCACCCATATTTTGAATGATGCGGAAGAAATTTGTGATGAATTAATACTGCTGAAACAAGGGGAAATCATTGAAGCCGGAGCGATTGCAGACATCCGCGCCAAATACCGAACATCGATCATTGAACTTGAATTCCAAGAAAATCCGAAAACTTATTTGGAAAAAGTCAAAAACCTGCCAAACTTGGAAAACTGTTATCTCGAACGCCATACAATTAAAGTTGCAGCTCTTGATATTGAAAAAGCTCGCACGGAAATTCTTAAGACAGCGGCAGAGCAACATTGGCCACTCATCGGTTTCCAGCTCCAACGGGCTTCCTTGGAGGAATTGTTTATGGAGGCGGTGAAGGAATGAAACAATGGGGAGTTTTGTTCAAAAAAGAAATGATCGGCCACTTCCGGGATCGCAAATGGATTTGGGTTCCTCTCGTGTTGATTATCTTGGCTGTAATGGATCCGGTCACGAATTACTATATGCCGCAAATTTTAGATGCAGTAGGAGGGCTCCCAGAAGGGTCGGTTTTTGAAATGCCTGAAATCAGTGAAGTCGATGCGATAAAAATGTCGATCAGTCAATTGAGCAGTCTCGGTGTTTTAATCATTTCACTGATTTCCATGGGTACGATTGCAACGGAACGGAAATCCGGAATCGCAGAATTGATTCTAGTCAAACCGGTTGCCTACCCTGCTTATATTTTGAGCAAATGGGCGGCACTTCTAGTCCTCGTATTGGTTTCTTATCTACTGAGCATGTTGTTTGCCTGGTATTACATCGGAGTATTATACGGATTCATTCCGGTGAAAGACTTTTTATTGTTGACGTCTTTCTATGGACTGTGGTTGATGTTGGTCGTCACCGTTTCGATATTTTATAACACGCTATTCCGCTCATCCGGTCTAGTCGCATTTTCAACCATTGCAACATTGCTTCTGATGAGTGGAATTTCGAGTCTTTTCGGTGAGAGATTGAAATTCAGTCCAAATCAATTATCAGCCCATGCCTTTTCATTTTTGCACACAGGAGAAATTCCGAATGCATTATACGGTTCAGCGGTGGTTACTATTGTTATTTGTGTTCTGTTATTGCTCGCTAGTGTATATATTTTCCATACGAAGGAACATGCTGGATAAAACAGGAAGTCAGATGCTTCCTGTTTTATCTTTTCTTGACCGTCGTAATTCCTTTTACGAAGATATAACAGAACGCAAAGAGCACAATGCCGAATGCAAACACTTGGAAAAAATACATCATGCGAATGGAGTGATAGAGCTCCTGTAAATATTCGAAGAGAAAGCCTTGTGCCACACCGAAAAGTAGAAAGAGGAGCAATAAACCGACGACACTCGATCCGGTGATCAGTCCACCCCGATAAAACAATAGACCGATGAAAAACAATACGGCGGCAATCGTGAACATGATTGCTGTATCCATGACGATGCGCGTAAGCCATGTGTCATTTCCAATGATTAATGCCGGGTGGATGATGTGCATGATGTGCAAATCGATCGCATCGATGAATGCAACTGCGAGCGACTGGAATGTGCTTGACAGAATTGCCATAAAAAACGAGAATGCAAGAAAAAATAATCCGATGGCTAAATAAATATTTTTACGTACCGCTCCGAATTTCAAACTGTATGGGATATATTCCTTCACCATGAGAAAACCGATAATCCCAGCATATCCGTACGTCCCGAAAGGAAATCCGAACATGAACTTGGCCCCATCCACATTTAAGAGTAAATAAGCGATTATCAACGATACTCCAAGAAAAGATAGAAGCACCGACCAAAAAACAGTAAAGGAAAAGCGCAAATCAGCGGCGTAAAAATAAAGTAATCCTTGCAACTGTTTCATCATCTTAAGCACCCCGCTTTCTTTCGGTTAAGAGAATCATTAAATCCTGAATCGGCACACCTTCCACATCAAGCCCGGCATCCCGTGCTTCATCTGGTGAACCGTAAATATAAGCTGTCATCATGCCGGCAAGCTGTTTCGTTTCAATCGTTTCCTTATTTTCAATGAATTGTTCGACCTCTTGCGCCGGACCGGAAACAGCGATGACCTGTTCCCGCAAATCTTCTGTTTTTTCATGGAGAACGAGTTTTCCTTCCTGTAAAATCAACACTTCTTCAAACAACAAGCTCATTTCATCGATTAAATGCGTAGAAAAAATGATCATCCGTTTTTCTTTTTGATATTCTTCCAGCAAGATATCGTAAAATCGTTTCCGTGATGGTGCATCCAGTCCGATATAAGGTTCATCGAAAATCGTGATGGGCGCTTTACTCGCCAGTCCGACGGTGATGCCAAGTGCAGATTCCATCCCTTTGGACAGCGTCTTGACGGCCGCATGTTTTGACAGAGCATATTCTTCGAGCAATTCTTCTGCCAATGCTTGATCCCATCTCGGATAAAAATAGGAATAGATTTTCAACACATGTTTGATTTTCAAATCTTTTTTGAAGTTGTTCCCTTCTTTAACGAGACAAATCGATTCCATTAATTGTTGATTATCGAATGGACGAACCCCGTCTATCAAGACCTCGCCACTCGTCGCTAATATTTGCCCTGCAAGAATGTCCATAAAAGTCGTCTTCCCTGCCCCATTGCGTCCCAATAATCCATAAATTTTCGGTTCACTTAAGGTGAATGATAGATTGGATAATGCCTCTTTTTTCCCGTACCGTTTCGTAATTTGCTTCACTTCAATTTTCATTTAACTTTCCTCCCTTTGCAGCATTTGAAACAACTCTTCCTCGCTGATGTCCAATTTTTCCGCAGCGGTCTTAAGTGGTTTGATGTAATCGTCATAAAAGTTTTCCCGATGTTTTTCCAACAGGATTTCCCTTGCATTTTCCTCGACAAACATCCCGACACCCCTTCGTTTGTATAAAATCCCCTCGGCGACAAGTTCATTGATCCCCTTTGCGGCTGTTGCCGGATTTATGTTGTAATGGGCCGCGAACTCGTTCGTCGATGGTACGCGGTCTCCTTCTTTTAATCTATTACTGATGATTGAATCCTCAATCATTTCTTTTATTTGGAGGAAAATCGGCTTTGTGTCATCCAATTTATTTTTCATCTTTAGCCTCCTTTGTTCTTTGGTTAGTTACTTGTGTAATTAACCATATAGCTAATAAGTAATAATGTCAATAGGCTATCTATTCAATTCTCACGTTTTTTCCAAATAAAAAGTCAGCTTCATCAGCTGACTTCAAGTATCTACGAGTCATTTCGCAGAATGATTTATTTCTTATTTTTTCTGAATAACGCTGTACTGCTTCATGCCATTCAGCGGTCATTCACTCTTTTGCCCCTTGATGAATGAGCAGCAATGAAACGAGACCTAATAGGACTAACCCCATGATTGTAGCGGTCACTTCCCAATGTATTTCCCCATGTCGCAAGAAGCTGACAAGAATGACACCTGAAAATATTCCTGCAGTCATCGCGGCATATGACTTCAGTTGCAACATACAATCCCTTTCCTTGTCTTTAAATGACTTTTTTACTTTGGTTGTTATCGTAGTTTAGTTTCTTTTAGCAGTGATTTTCACTTTGACATTCATAATTAACGAGATAATTGCCGGAAATATGACACTTACAACAATGATAACAAGTATAGTTAGAAGCGCCTTATCTGGCATGTCTATAAATAGAATGGCCGCAACGACAATGAGCGAAAACAGGACTGGCAACCAATTGACGAGATGAGCCAATTTAGTTTTGCCATGTAATTTCCACTTATTCGTATAGGCTCCGAGCGTCGTCCATACAATGAGCAAGAAGAGAATGCTGAGAATCAACGCTGCTCCAAACAGAATGGACTGTAGTGTTCCATCAAACAACCAGGCACCACCCCAAGCGAACAATGTTATAATACATAAGGGGATAATCAACATTTTCAAAGGCAAAGCGAGATGATCATATTTTTCTTCTGCTGTATGCGAGTCACTATAGATCGGCATCGTACCAGGTTGTGCTTGAAACAAATGAACGTCCCTTTCTGATGCGATATGGGTCCATCCCGCAGAAGCGAAGAAGGCAAAATACTCCTCTTCTTCCATAGCTGTTAAAGGTCGATAGTCCAGACTATAGATATAATCCTTCGCCTCACCTTTTTCAAGAATGTAACCCATAAATTGAAAGCCTTTCACATGCCAACCTTTTAAAGAAAGTTTGCGTAACTTTTTCAGATCCGCATCTTCGTCAAATGCGAGTCCATTGGACATGACGTATTTTGTTTTTGTCAATGTTAGCCCTCCTTGAGTCCATTTTCCGCCAATTGGACAATCAATTTCCGCAACTTGATTTCTTCCACCAAAACTTGCTTGCCTTTTTCCGTGAGCAAATACGTTTTTCTCCTGGAATCAGAATCGTCATATAAATAGATCCAATCTTGTTTCAACAATTTTTTAATGATCGTATACATCGATGCCGGTCCGATGGTGATTTTCCCTTTCGTCGTTTCTTCAATCAAATTCATAATCGCATAACCGTGTCGCGGTTTCGTCAATGCTGCCATGATGTAAAACATCGTATCGGTGATTTGCTCCACTTTATTCAAAGCCTCACCCCTTTATATCTTTAGTCGATATATCGTAAACTGATATATATCTAAAAATAATATATCAACTTTTGATATATCTGTCTACCATTATTTTAAAAATGGGCAAAAACAATGTTTATGGGACAAACGGGACAGTCCCGTTCTGTCCCACTTTGTGAATCTGAGCCAAAATTGTCCTGTCAACTTGCGGATTTTTTTCATTTTGGGCCAATCAGGGACTGACCCGTTTTGACCCAAAAAAATCCCGTTGCTTGCTCGCAACGGGATTTGGTTTATACACTTTTGATGACAATTTCACCGTCTTCAACATCGACATGAGCTTTCTCGACGATGCCGTTTTCCAAAATCAAATCGGTCAACTGGTCTTCAATTTTATCTTGGATGACCCGGCGTAATGGTCGGGCGCCAAACCGCGGATCATAGCCGAGGTCGACCAATTTTTCTTTGGCTTGATCGGTGATGATGATCTCGATGTCATTGTCTTCAATCGTTTCTTGCAGCTCATTCAACATCAAGTCGACGATGACGATGAGATTCTCTTTCGTCAACTCGTTGAATTCGATGATCGCATCAAACCGGTTCAAAAATTCCGGTTTGAAGTAGTCACTTAAATTTTCCAAAGTGGTCACAGAATCATGTGCATCTGGATTGAAACCGACATTCACCCGCTTCACGCCTGTACCCGCATTGCTTGTCATAATGATGACGGATTCTTTGAAGCTGACGGTTCTTCCATGGGAATCGGTCAAGTGGCCGTCCTCCATAATTTGCAAGAACATGTTCAAGACATCCGGATGGGCTTTTTCCACCTCATCCAACAAGACGATGGAATACGGATTGCGGCGGATTTGTTCCGTCAACTGTCCCGCTTCTTCATGACCGACATATCCCGGCGGAGAACCGATGATTTTGGAGACGGAATGTTTCTCCATATATTCACTCATATCGAGACGGATGATGGCATCGCGTTTTCCGAACAGTTCTTCTGCCAACACTTTGGCGAGTTCCGTCTTTCCGACACCGGTCGGACCGACGAATAGGAAGGAGCCGATTGGACGATCTTTCGCTTTCAGACCGGCACGGCTCCGGCGGATCGCTTTCGCCACTTTGTCGACCGCTTCATCTTGACCGATGACTTTCGTCCGCAAATTATCCGCAAGATTTTTCATATGCTGCTTTTCTTCTTTTTGCATTTTCGTCACTGGAATGCCTGTTTTTTCCTCGACAATTTGTTCCACATCTGCAACGGACACATCGGTGATTTTTTTGTTGCCATCGGCTTTTTCCAATTGTTTTTGCAATTGGATTTCCTGATAGCGCAAGTTCGCTGCCAATTCATAATCCTCACGTTCAGCCGCTTCTTGTTTTTCTTTCACAATTTCGTCGAGGCGTTTCTTGAGAGACTCCGCATCCTGTTGGGAATTTTTCAAGTTCAGACGTGAACCGACCTCGTCCATCAAGTCGATTGCTTTATCCGGCAAGAACCGATCTTGGATATAACGATCGGATAACGTGACGAACGCACGGATCACTTCATCTGGATATTTCACTTCATGATAATCTTCATACCGTTCTTTCAATCCATTCAAAATTTCCACTGTTTGTTCCAGTGTCGGTTCTTTTACGATGATGGGCTGCAGACGGCGTTCAAGTGCCGCATCTTTTTCAATTTGACGGTACTCTTTCAAAGTCGTCGCACCGATCAATTGGATCTCACCACGGGCAAGCGCCGGTTTCAAAATGTTCCCGGCATCCATTTGTGAACCTTCTGCTGTACCTGCCCCGACGATCAGATGGATTTCATCGATGAAAAGGATGACTTCTTTTCTTTCTTTCAGTTCAGCGATCAATTTTTTCATCCGATCCTCAAACTGTCCGCGGATGCCTGTATTCGCCACGAGAGAAGCGACATCGAGCAAATATACTTCTTTGGAAAGAAGTTTCGACGGGACAGAACCTTCGACAATTTTAAGTGCCAAACCTTCTGCAATTGCCGTCTTTCCGACACCCGGTTCCCCAATGAGGACTGGGTTGTTTTTCGTTCTTCTGTTCAATGTTTCGATGACACGCTTGATTTCATTTTCCCGACCGATGATCGGATCGATTTCACCAGCCCGAGCAGCGTCGGTCAAGTTTTTCCCTAATTGTTCAAGCAAACCTCGGCGTTTTCTCGGGCGTTCTTTCGTACGTGCGCCTGTTTGCCGGCCACTTTCGCCTCCCGCTTGGAAATATTGCCCCATAAAAGGACTGGCTTGTCCAAAACCGGAAAAGAAATGATTCGCCTGATCCATCATTTTACCTTGCATTTCGTTAAAACATTCACTGCAAAGATGCATTTCCATGCGCTGGCCATTAATCTGGATGGATGCATTCACATTCGCATCATTTTTACCGCATTGTTGACATTTCATCTCACATTCCTCCTCTAATTGGATGCTTCTATGACTTAAACAATCTTGACTTTGACTATCTTTGACCTTAGTTTCACCTTTATTATAACTTGACCTTCTTTGACTTTCAAGTGTTTTGACGGATTTTTTATGTAAAATGATAAAAAAAGATTCGACCTTTGTAAATAAAAAAGCACGTTTGTCCGTTCCGACATCTGATTTTCTTTCTTAGACCCCTGGCAGAAATTTAAATTTTTTCCAATCAA
>CALKWU010000001.1 GCA_938004015.1 uncultured Oceanobacillus sp. | reverse complement strand
TTGTAATCACTTCAGTTCTTGCCATCTCATTATTTTACTTTTATCCAATGATCAGAGCACTTTTCTTATCTTTCCAATCTGGTATGGGGAATAATTTAGAGTATGTCGGTTTAGACAACTATATCCGACTTTTTAAAGATCCTACTTTCAAGACGGCACTATTCAACACAGTTCTTTATTTGATCATTCAAGTGCCGATTATGATCGTCCTGGCTCTGGTGTTTTCGGTTATATTGAATGATGCCACTTTGAAATTCAGGGGGGTTTTCCGAACCGCAATATTTTTACCGGCAGTGACATCATTAGTCGCATATTCTGTCATTTTCAAATATATGTTTGCTGGAGACGGTATTATCAATAAAACACTAATGAGCTTATCTATTATTTCCGAACCGATCAATTGGTTAACAGATCCATTTTGGGCAAAAGTAGTCATTATCATTGCGATCACTTGGAGATGGACAGGATACAACATGATTTTTTATCTATCTTCATTACAAAATGTCGACAACTCGATTTATGAGGCTGCAAAAATAGACGGCGCCAACGCTTTCCAACGTTTTACAAAAATAACAATACCTATGTTGAAGCCAATCATTTTATTTACATCCATCATGTCAACGATTGGGACGTTGCAACTATTTGATGAAGTCATGAATATTACTGGCGGTGGTCCAGGAAATGCGACTCTATCCATCTCTCAATACATTTATAATCTATCTTTTGAATATACGCCTGACTTTGGCTATGCCGCAACGGTATCTTATGTCATAGTTGTCATTGTCGTCATCTTATCGATTATTCAGTTTAGAGTGGCAGGTGATAAAGAATGAAAAAAATGGGACGGATCTTCATATACTTGTTTTTGATCATTGCTTCATTCATCAGTGTATACCCGTTTTTATGGATGATAATAAGTATGACAAACAAATCAGTTGATGTCACCCAGGGGCGATTATTACCTGGTACTCACCTGTTTGAAAACTTAAGAGTTCTGTTTGAAACGGTAGACATGGGTACGGCTATAATGAACTCGACGATTATTGCTGTCATATCGACTGTTTTGACCCTATTGATCTCTTCTTTAGCTGGTTATGGATTTGAAATTTATCGAAGCAAGATGAAAGATTGGGTATTTAATATTCTATTGGTTTCATTAATGATTCCGTTTGCGGCAATTATGATACCACTTTATCAATTTTTCGGAGAGTTGGCTCACACAATCCCTGCAATTGGCATAGATACGCTCCCAGCAGCCTTTTTACCGACAATAACGACAGCGTTTTTCATTTTCCTTTTCAGGCAAAACACAAAAATGTTTCCGAAAGAATTGATTGAAGCTGGCAGAATTGATGGATTGAGTGAGATTGGAATATTTTTCAGAATATATGTACCGACAATGAAAACAACGTATGCAGCAGCAGCAATCATCGCTTTTATGAACAGTTGGAATAATTATTTGTGGCCATTGGTCATTTTGCAGTCGCCTGAAAACCAAACGATTCCGTTACTTATTTCGAATTTAGGTGCTGGATATGCACCGGATTATGGTGTAATAATGACAGCCGTTGTCATTGCTACAATACCGACGGCATTAGTTTTCTTTTTGATGCAAAGATATTTCGTTGCAGGAATGCTCGGTTCTGTAAAAGGTTGATCTCTGCAATTTGATGGAACAGGCTTTTTCAAGTTACTTACCATTGTAATGACAATATGATGATTGGAGTGTTGAAATAAACATGGTGAAACCGACTTTAAAATGGCTCTCTGATATCGATGTTTTTCAGGTGAATCGCTTACCGGCTCATTCTGACCACAAGTACTATGGAACGATGGAAGAAGCGCGTAAGAAAGGACGAATGAACTTTCAATATAGTTTAAATGGTACTTGGAAATTTAGTTATGCAGTTAATCCAAGCAGCCGTATTAAAGACTTTTATAAGAATGACTTTGATTGTTCTGGTTGGGATACACTCCAAGTTCCGGGTCATATTCAATTACAGGGTTACGGAAAACCTCATTATGTGAATACGATGTATCCATGGGATGGTTACGAAGAACTAAGACCACCCCAAGTATCCACTGTATACAATCCGGTTGGAAGTTACATAAAGCATTTCGAAGTTCCAAAGCATATGCAGGATATGCCTTTGTTCATTTCTTTTCAAGGTGTGGAAACTGCATTTTATGTATGGTTGAATGGTGAATTTATAGGATATAGTGAGGATAGTTTCACACCAGCTGATTTTGAATTGACTCCTTATGTCAAAGAGGGGAAAAATAAACTAGCTGTTGAGGTGTACCAAAGAAGCACCGGAAGTTGGTTAGAAGACCAAGATTTTTGGCGTTTCTCTGGAATTTTTAGAGATGTTTATTTATATGTAAAGCCGGAAATTCATGTTGATGATTTACATGTGAAAACAGAATTGGATGACTCTTATAAACATGCTGCATTACACGTTGATCTAAAATTATCCAATCACCAAGAAGGCAGTAAGGTGAAATTGATTTTAGAAGATGCCAATCAAAATGTAATCGGTACAACGGAAAAAAATCTTTCGTCAGCAAATGAAACATTAAAACTGTCGGTAAGCAATCCAAGATTATGGAGCGCAGAAGATCCTTATCTGTACGAGGCTTACATCCAAATATTCAATAAGGATGATGAGTTGGTAGAAGTTATACCTCAATATGTGGGTTTCCGTCGTTTTGAAATGAAAAACAATTTGATGCTTATCAATGGTAAACGGATTGTATTCAAGGGAGTAAACCGCCATGAATTCAACTGTCACCATGGAAGAGCAATTTCGAAAGAGGATATGCTGAAAGATATAAAAATATTGAAACAAAACAATATAAATGCAGTGCGGACTTCCCATTATCCAAATCAATCCTATTGGTATGAACTATGTGATATATATGGCATCTATGTGATCGACGAGGTGAATTTGGAAACCCATGGATCATGGCAGAAATTGGATGAAATCGAACCGTCATGGGTCATACCAGGTAACAGGGAAGAATGGAAAGACATTGTTTTAGATCGGGCAAAATCAATGTTTGAACGTGACAAAAACCACCCTTCCATATTGATTTGGTCCTGCGGGAATGAATCATACGGTGGAAAAGTCATTTATGAAATGTCTGAGTATTTTCGAAAAGTTGATCCGAGTCGTTTAGTTCACTATGAAGGAATTTTTAACGATCGCACTTACAATGACACGAGTGATATGGAAAGCCGAATGTATGCGAAGCCAGCAGAGATAGAAGAGTATTTAAACAGCAATCCTGAAAAGCCATTCATTGTGTGTGAGTACATGCATGCAATGGGTAATTCAGTTGGCGGCATGAAAAAATACACAGATTTACCAGAAAAGTATCCGATGTATCAAGGTGGTTTCATTTGGGACTACATTGATCAAGCGATTATGAAGAAGGATCGTTATGGAAAAGAATACTTTGCGTATGGTGGAGATTTTGACGATCGTCCGACTGATTACAGTTTCTGTACAAACGGTATAGTTTTTGCAGATCGTAAACTTACTCCACAAATGCAGGAAGTCAAGTTTTTGTACCAAAATTTTGAACTATTGCCAGATCGTAACGGAGTAAAAGTCATCAATAAACAATTATTTAAAGATACAAGCAATCTATATTTGAAGTATACTCTCAGCCATGATGGGGAGATTGTATACACAGGAAAAGTCGAAGAAGTCGATGTCGCCGCTGAAAGTGAAACATATTTAAAGTTTGAGTTGCCGATAACAGAAGAAGGTGAGTATGTCATTCATACATCTTTACATCTTAAAGAGGATACTTTATGGGCTGAAAGAGGTCATGAAGTAGCGTTTGGAGAATATATTTTCCAAAATGGAAGAAAAACTTATCAAATTCCAGAAGGAAACGTTGAAGTTATCAATGGCGACGTAAATATTGGAGTGCGCGGGGAAGAGTTTCATGTCATGTTCTCCCGTAAGATTGGTTCCCTTGTTTCTCTGCAATATTCAGGTAGAGAGATGATCAAAGAACCTCCAAAACCACTGTTTTGGCGCGCTTTGACGGATAATGATCGTGGTAATCTATTTGGTTTTACGAGCGGTGCATGGTATGCTGCAAGTTTCTTGCCGAAATGTATTGATGTATCGTTTGAAGATAAAGGATCCCATGCGACGATTCATTTCTTATACGCGTTGTCGATTCACGAGGAATCTAGAGTGAAAGTTAGCTATACCGTCTATGCAAATGGAAACATACGAGTGGCCTATTCCTATAAAGGAGTAAAAGGATTACCAGATATTCCGATTCATGCAGTATCATTCAAAACATCCCCTGAGTATGAGAACCTGGAATGGTTTGCAAAAGGCCCTGAGGAAAATTATATTGACCGTTCAAACGGTGCAAGACTGACTACTTTTACTAACAAGGTGAAAGATAATTTGGCGTCTTATTCGGTTCCTCAAGAATCCGGAAATAGAACAGGAGTACGTAGATTGTCCATTACTGATAATAAGGGCAGAGGTATTCGAATTTCAGCAAGTGAAGAGCCACTTGAGTGCAATGTGTCACCTTATACTGCTTTTGAATTGGAAAATGCAAAGCATCATTACGAATTGCCGGATGTTCATTATACGGTCGTGACAGTTGCCGGAAAACAAATGGGCGTTGGAGGAGACGACAGTTGGGGAGCTCCAGTACACGAGGAGTTTCGGATCAGTGGAGAAAAAGATTTCAATTTTGAATTTATGATTGAACCCATTCAATGATTTGAAGGTAAAGTTATACTGGTTGATATATGCGGAAGGAGAAATTCGACCTTCCGCATTACTTCTGAAAGAATGAAAAGCATGACTTCTCCTTTGTAAGTATAATTTTAAGGGGGTAAATGAATTGCCGATCCTATTCAATGAAGAGACTAAAGAATTTCATTTACAAGCTAAAGATGTTAGTTATATTTTCAAGATATTAAAAAACAATCAGTTAGGACATTTGTATTTTGGTAAGAAAATTCGCCATAGAGATTCATTCAATCATCTTTATAGAGAAGAATTCAGAGATAATAGCACACATTTTTTTGAAGGAGATCAAACATTTTCACTGGACCAATTGAAACAAGAGTTTCCGTCCTTTGGTACATCTGATTTCCGTGAACCTGCTTATCAAATTTTACAAGAAAATGGCAGCCGGATAACAAATTTCGAGTATCAAAGTCATGTCGTTTATAAGGGTAAACCAAAATTAGAAGGACTTCCTGCAACATACGTGGAGAGCGATGAAGAAGCAACGACATTGGAAATTACTTTGTACGACGATCTTATCGCTGCGGAAATCAAGTTACTATACACTGTATATGAAAATTTGAACGTCATAACCCGATCGGCCAAATTTATTAATAAAGGAAGTGAACGATTAAATTTAACAAGGGCGTTAAGTGCTAGCGTGGATTTTTTCGACAGCAATTTTGAAATGATCCATTTATCCGGATCTTGGGCAAGAGAAAGACATGTGAAAGTAAGGAAATTGGAACAAGGAATTCAAAGTATTACTAGTACAAGAGGAGCAAGCAGTCCTCATCAAAACCCATTTCTTGCTTTAAAACGTCCAGACACTACTGAAAAGCACGGAGAGGTATATGGATTCAGTTTAGTTTACAGTGGGAATTTTTTAGCTCAAGTCGAAGTGGATCATTTTAATGTCACTCGAGTTCAATTAGGTATCAATCCATTTGATTTCAATTGGCTGTTGGAGTCAGAGCAATCATTCCAAACCCCAGAAGTTGTCATTGTGTATTCCGACCAAGGGTTGAACGGAATGAGTCAAACATATCACGAATTGTATAGGACCAGATTAGTGAGAGGAAAATGGCGTGATAAACAGCGTCCGGTATTGGTGAATAACTGGGAAGCGACGTATTTCGCTTTTGATGAGGATAAAATTCTTGACATTGCTAAAGTGGCAAAAGAGTTAGGTATTGAATTGTTTGTGTTGGATGATGGCTGGTTCGGTAAACGTGACGATGATACTACATCACTTGGTGACTGGTTTGAAGATAAACGTAAGCTACCTAACGGTCTAAAAAGCTTGGCAAACAAAATCAAAAGTCTTGGATTGGATTTTGGACTTTGGTTTGAACCGGAAATGGTATCAAAAGACAGCAAGTTATATAAGTCACATCCTGATTGGCTGATACAAGTCTCTAATCGTCGTTTATCAAGTGGTAGAAATCAATACGTTTTGGATTTTTCTCGAAAGGAAGTCGTGGATTACATTTATGAACTAATGTCGAAGACCTTGCGAGAATCTCCAATTTCTTATGTGAAATGGGATATGAACCGTTATATGACAGAGGTGGGATCTAATGAACTGCCAGCTGAACGTCAAAGGGAGACTGCACATCGTTATATTCTAGGTGTATATAATCTTTATGAGAGATTGACAACTGAATTTCCGGATGTGTTGTTCGAATCATGTGCAAGTGGTGGAGGACGCTTTGACCCTGGAATGTTATATTATGCTCCACAGACATGGACGAGTGACGATACCGATGCTATTGAACGTTTGAAAATCCAATATGGGACATCTTTCGTTTATCCACTTATTTCCATGGGTGCCCATGTATCTGATGTACCGAACCATCAAGTCGGTAGAATTACAAGCCTTGAAACGAGATCTAATGTTGCATACTTTGGAAATTATGGATTTGAATTGGATCTGACTAAATTGACTGATAAAGAAAAAGAAACGATAAAAGAGCAAATAGCCTTCTATAAAGAAAATCGAAAATTAATTCAAACGGGTAACTTCTATCGTATGCAAAGTCCATTCGAAGGTAACGAGACTAGTTGGATGGTTGTCTCGAAGGATCAAACTGAAGCTATTGTTGGCAGATACCAAGTATTAAATAGACCACACCCGGGATACGATCGGGTATTATTGACAGGATTAAATCCAAATTATCAATACAAGATCGAAGGAAGAAAGGGTACCTTTTTTGGAGACGAATTGATGCATGCTGGGATTCATCTAGATAGGACAACTGGTGATTTTGAATCTTTAATCATGAAGTTAACAGCTATATGAATTCATCATAAATGAATGAATTTCATAATTCACAGCGCTTGTCTCCCAATGGTTTTGAGAGTTGAAAAAAGAAGCACCTCTCCAAATCTTGTGTAATGGTAATAATGACAAAACCATAAAAAGATTGGAGGAGTGCTTCTTATGACCGTTATACGACAAGAATTTTAAACTATTGGTAGATTG